>DASTWX010000101.1:0-13322 GCA_035765795.1 Pseudolabrys sp.
ACCTCGATGATGAGATCGCCGATCTCCGCCTCCGGCAATTGCGCGCGCACCACATCCCAGCCGGGCCAGCCCTCCCGCGCATCGAAGCCGAGTATCTGTCCGCGCCGGCTCGACAGGATCGCGTTCATCTTGGCCGTCGCATCACTCGGGCAAACGATCTCGACGAGGTGGATCGGTTCGAGCAGCACAGGCTGGCACTGCGGCAAGCCTTCTGAAATGCCGATCCGGCCGGCAGTGCGGAACGCCATATCCGATGAATCGACGGTATGGTAGGAGCCGTCGATCAGCGCCACCGCGATATCGACGACCGGAAAGCCGAGGGGGCCTTGCTTGAGGGCATCGATAACACCCTCTTCCACAGCCGGAATGTAATTGCGCGGGACCACGCCGCCGGTGATGCGTTCCTCGAACGTAAATCCGGCGCTCCGTGGCAGCGGCTTGATCTCCAGCACCACGTCGCCGAACTGGCCGTGGCCGCCGGATTGCTTCTTGTGCCGGCCGCGGATGGTGATCGGCTTCCGGATCGTCTCGCGATAGCCGACGGCCGGCGCATGCGAACTCACCGGCACGCCATAGCGGTCGCCCAGCCGCTCCGCGGCGACGCGCAAGTGCATCTCGCCCTGGCCCCAGATCACCACTTCGTGGCTTTCGGCCTTGTGCTCGATGATGAGGGAAGGATCTTCCTCCGTCAGCTTGGCGAAGGCTTGGCCGAGCTTCACGTCGTCCTTTCGCTCCTTGGCCTGCACCGCGATCGCGAGCACCGGCGGGTATGGCTTCACGTCGATCAGTCCCGCGTGCGGAGTCTTGCCGGCCGACAGCGTGTCGCCGGTCTTGGCGTTGTCGAGCTTGCCGAAGGCAACGGTTTCGCCCGCCGTCGCGGCCGCCCGCTTCTCGAAATGCTGACCCGTCTGCTTGAACACGCCTGCGGCGCGGCCGGCCTCACCGGCAGGTGTGGTGAAAGTCGTCCCATCGCCGGCTTGCCCCGCAAGCAGCCGCGCCACCGACATCTTGCCGCCGTGCGGCGTATGGAAGGTCTTGAGCACGACCGCGACGGCATCGCTGCCGGCCTCGAGACCCAGCCGTTCAGCCGTGCCGGCGATACCTGGCGCCTCGTGCCGCAGCGCCTTCAGCAGGCGCAGCACACCGTTCGAGCGGGTGGCGACGCCGAGCAGCATGGGAACGACTTGGCGCTCGCGCAGCTCCCTCGACAGATCGTCGAAGACCTTGTCGCGTGGCGGCTCGATATCCTCGAGCAACTGCTCCATCAGCGCGTCGTCGTGATCGGCCAGCGTCTCCAGCATCGTGAAGCGCGCTTCCTTCTTGCGCGCAAGATCCTCCCCCTGCAAATCGATCACTTCGGAGGCGGCGTACTCCTTGTAGACATAGGCGCGTTCGAGCGCGAGATCGACGAAGCCGGAGATGATCTCGTCCTTCCAGATCGGAATTTGGCGCAGCAAAAGCGGCACGCGCGACGCCGGCTGCAAAAGCTTCAATGTCTCGCGAATCCGCTTGTCGGCTTTGTCGATCTTATTGAGGTAGAGGAAACGTGGAATGTTCTGGTCTTCCAGCTCGCGCAGGATCAATTGAAGCTGGGGGACCTTCTTCTCGTCAGCCTCGCATACCACGATGGCGGCATCGACCGCCGGCACCACGCTGCGCATGTCGTGGATGAATTCAATGGAGCCGGGGCAATCGATAAAAGTATAACTGTCTCCCATGAACGCCGTCGTGGCGACGGTCGCTTCGACACTCATTTTGTGGTGGCGCGCCTCTTTGCTGGAGTCGCCCAACGACGTGCCGGCATCGACTGTGCCTTGCCGTTGCACCGCGCCCGTACGCGCGAGAATCGCTTCGAGCAGCGTCGTCTTGCCGCTTTGGAACGGGCCCACCAGCGCGAAGCACCGGGGACCCTCTGTTTTTGTACCGTTGGGACCTGTGCCGCTCTGTCCCATAATCGCCTCCCTCACCGGCCGGAGGTCGGACCTCGTTTCCCGGCCCTTCACGTCATCGTCTCAGGAGAGGGCGTAACTGGCAAGAGGCGGTTTTGTGGCCATAACGACGCGTTTTTGCAGCGGCATCATCGTGCGGTGCCGAGGGGATTCGCCCTCATGGTGAGGAGGCGCGAATGCGCCGTCTCGAACCACGAGGCCGCACCGTCCTTCGAGACGCCCGCCTTCGCTAACGCTTCGGCGGGCTCCAAATAAGAAACTCTCCCCGTCACCCTGAGGTGGCCGCCGAAGGCGGCCCTCGAAGGGTGAACGGCTTCGGCCGTCGCCCTTCGAGGGCTTCGCTTCGCGAAGCCGCCTCAGGGTGACGGAGAAAGGTTTCATCCGCGGCGGCTCTGCTATGCCGGTGGCCAACTCAGGACGAGGCGGATTGCTATCTCAAACTTCCGCAAAAACGCTGAATGCGCGTGCAGGCTTCTTCCAAGTCCTCGGTCTTGGTCGCGTAGGAGATGCGGAACGCCGGCCCCAAACCGAACGCCGAGCCTTGCACCACGGCGACGCCTTCCGCTTCCAAGAGCTCGGTGACGAAATCCTCGTCGCTCGCGAGCTTCTTACCGCTCGGCGCGGTCTTGCCGATGGTACCGGTGCAAGACGGATAGACGTAGAAAGCGCCTTCCGGCGTCGGGCATTTGATGCCGTTGGCCTGATTAAGCATGGAAACCACCAAATCGCGGCGCTCCTTGAACACTTTGTTGTGCTTGGCAATGAAGTCCTGCGGACCGTTAAGCGCCTCCACTGCCGCCCATTGCGAAACCGCCGCCGGGTTCGAAGTCGATTGCGACTGGATCATCGCCATTGCCTTGATCAGCGGCTGCGGCCCACCGGCGAAGCCGATGCGCCAGCCCGTCATGCAATAAGCCTTGGAGCACCCATTGATGGTGAGCGTGCGCTCGTAAAGCGAGGGCTCGACCTGGGCCGGCGTGGTGAACACGAAATCGTCGTAGACCAGGTGCTCATACATATCGTCCGTCATGATGTGAACATGCGGTTGGCGCACCAGAACCTCTGTGAGCGCCTTCAGGTCGGCGCGCGAATAGCCGGCGCCGGTCGGGTTGGACGGCGAATTGAGCAACACCCATTTGGTTTTCGGCGTAATGGCGCGTTCGAGCTGCGCCGCCGTCATCTTGAAGCCCGACGCCATGGTGCACTCGACGGCAACCGGCGTACCGCCGGCAAGCAACACCATGTCGGGATAGCTGACCCAATAAGGCGCCGGAATGATCACCTCATCGCCCGGGTTCAGCGTTGCCATGAACGCGTTGTAGAGCACCTGCTTGCCGCCGGTGCCGACGGTGATCTGCGCCGGCTTGTAGTCGAGGCCGTTGTCACGCTTGAACTTGGCCGCGACCGCCTCCTTCAGTTCGGGGATGCCATCGACGTTGGTATATTTCGCGGCACGGCCACTCTCGATCGCCTTGATCGCGGCCTGTTTGATGTTGTCCGGCGTGTCGAAGTCCGGCTCGCCGGCGCCAAGCCCGATCACGTTGCGCCCCGCCGCTTTGAGGGCGCGCGCCTTGTCGGTGACGGCGATGGTCGGCGACGGCTTGATGCGCTTGAGATGGTCGGCGAGGAAGGCCATTCGCAAATCTCCGGAAGGTCGTGCCGCTTCAGGCGGCCCGTGCCGTGTTCCTAATGCCGGTCTCGGCGTCCAGCAAGGGCGGCAATGGTGAAGAATTGCGATGGCGGCCATCGATGCGATAGATATTGGCCGGCGAATCGCGTTTCCGCCTTTAGCTGTCGCGATTAACCCGCGGGCAACCGCGTCATGGTACCTGAGCCGCCGTATAGCGGACAGGAACTTGGCATGGCTTGGGACGCGGCCACGCTGCGCCGGCTCGACGGCATGATCTGGGGAGTGGTAGCGGCAGTCGCCACGCTGGTGCTCTTAGCTGCCACCCTGGACGATTTTACCATTCGGTTCGCCAGCTTCGCCTTGCCCGCAGGAACCGGGCTTATGCTGCTCATCGCCGCCGGCTTCTACCGCTGTTGTCGCCGCGACATGAAACTCGCTTCTGCGCTGGAGGGCACGGCACAAGTCGTCGCATTTGCTGCGGTCGCGGCCCCACTTTCCTACGTCGCCGCCGCATGGGCCGCGCCGCTCCCGCTGCACGACGCGAGCTTGGATGCCATGGACCGGGCGATGGGCCTCGACTGGAGAGGCTTGCTTGCGACAATGGAACGAGCACCCGCGCTTCATGCCTTCATGCGCCTTGCCTACTTGTCCCTAACCGCTCAGATGACCGCGGTTGTCCTGCTGCTCGGCTTCAGCGGACGACTGATGTGGCTGCGCGTTTATGTGCTTGCGTTTGTTTTCAGTGCGCTCGTCACCATCGCAATCTCCGCACTTTTCCCGGTGGAAGGTGTTTGGTTGCATTACGGATTCACAGACGCGCGTGGCGGCATCCTGCCGATCAGCCACACTAGCTGGCCCGTCTTCCTCGGGCTGCGAGACGGCAGCTTCCGCGCGCTGATGGCGGTCGGCGCGGAAGGCATCATCAGCTTTCCAAGCCTGCATGCTGCCTTGGCGGTGATTATGATTGCCGCAGTCTGGCCGGTGCCGATCGCACGCTGGGTAGGTCTCGCGATCAACTTGTCGATGCTGGCCGCGACACCGATCAACGGCTCACATTATTTTGTCGATGTTCTTGCCGGGATTGCTGTCGCGAGCCTCTCCCTTTTAGCGGCACGCACCATGGTCGCCCGATTTGGTCCCGGCGCCGCATCGGCGAAACAAGCGTTTTCACCCGTTGCCATCTCGGGATTACGCACCCCGAGCGGCTAGCATTCGACCCGCCGCGATCGCTAGAATACGTCACGAAGCCGCGCAACGAATCGACCGCTCGCCGCAACTCCGTTCGGCGGGTGACGCTCTGCCCGGAGATACATATTCGAACGTGTAACCGCGGAATAAAATTGTTATATGTCGCATTCGAACAGTTCACCGGTTTCATCCACACGGCGAAGTGATCATTGTGTCGCGGCGGCGACAGCATGGAGCCATTCAATTGCCGGACTTCCCCGCTGTGCTGCAGATGATGAAATGAGGACGGCGATTCGGGATTCGACTTGATATGTACACGCTCTATTCGATGCAGCGATCGGGCAATAGTTACAAGGTGCGCTTGGCCTTGGCGCACCTCGGCCTCGACTACCGTTTGATCGAAGTCGATATTCTGCGCGGCGAAAGCCGCACGCCCGAATTCCTCGCCAAGAATCCTAACGGCCAGATTCCGCTGCTCGAGGTCGCACCCAACCGTTACCTCGCCGAATCGAACGCCATCCTCTGGTATGTCGCCGGAGGCACGCCGCTCGTGCCAAAGGACCCGATCGCCAGGGCCGAGGCGTTACAGTGGATGTTCTTCGAGCAGCACAGCCTCGAGCCGAATATCGGCGCGGCCTATTTCTGGCTCGTGCTGATCAAAGGCGGCCGCGAACTGCAGCGTCACGCGCTCGATGACTGGATGGAGAACGGTTATCACGCGCTTGCCGTGATGGAAGCGCATCTCGGCCGTCATCGCTTCTTCGTCGAGGACCGTTACACCGTCGCCGATATTGCGCTTTATGCCTACACGCACATGGCCGAGCAGTGCGACTTCGATCTCACCCGCTTTCCCGCCATCCGCGACTGGCTCTCCCGTGTCGAAGACGAACCGGGGCACGTCGCCATGGCGTGGCAGCCCGACGCAATGGAAGCGGCGCAGTAGCGCGTTGGCGCGCGACACAAAAATGCCGTGCTTCCACACCGTCGGCGCCCCAATGGGGCCGAATCCGCGCCCGGTTCCCCGCCCAGCATCGCCGCATCGCGATAAGTGATTCGTTCGCCACATGCCGAAGCACATTGAGGACTCCGGCTTCCAGCTACCCAGCGGATGGCCGCTCGGCGGTGAGCGCCGTACCGTCGCTTTCGCGCAACTGGTCGCCACCCTCGCCCTCGTCGTCGCCACCCTCGCAATCGCCACTGTGCTGTCGGCGAGCATTGCCCGGGCCGGAGCCGCGGCCGCACCGAAGACTTTTCCTTCATCCGCCGGTCCGCTCGCCGTCGAAACGGTGGCCGGCGGGCTCGTGCATCCGTGGTCACTGGCCTTTCTTCCTGACGGCCGCATGCTGGTGACGGAGCGGCCGGGCCGCATGCGCATCGTCACGCGTGGCGGGCAGTTGTCGCCGCCGCTCGCCGGAGTGCCCAAAGTCTGGGTGCGGAGCCAAGCCGGCCTTATGGACGTGATGCTGGATCGTGATTTTGCCCGGAACGGCCGCATCTATTTCTGTTACGCTGAAAGCTATGACGGCGGCGGGCGCATCGCGGTCGCACGCGCCCGCCTCGAGTTGGGCCGCGGCGCGGTCGATCGCGCGCCGTCGCGTCTCACGGCGGTGAGGACGATCTTCACTCAGAAGGGTCCGCCTTCGAGCGGCGCCAATATCGGATGCCGCCTCGCGCAAGGCCGGGACGGCAATCTGTTCGTCACCATGGGCGATCACTTCGCCTACAAGGAAATGGCGCAGAAGCTCGATAACGACATCGGCAAGATCATCCACATCACGCCGAACGGCGAGCCGGCGCCCGACAACCCGTTCCTGCACAAGCAAGGCGCGCGGCCGGAAATCTGGGCCTACGGCGTGCGCAATGCGGAAGGGCTCGCCTTCGATCCGGCCAACGGCCAGCTGTGGGAGCAGGAACACGGCCCCATGGGGGGCGACGAGATCAACATCATCCGCAAAGGCGCAAACTACGGCTGGCCGGTGGTCAGCTATGGCGTCAACTACGACGGCACGCCGGTCGGCACCGGTAAACGCCACCATGCCGGCATGGTCGATCCGATCTGGCATTGGACGCCGTCGATCGCGCCTTCCGGAATGGCTTTCTACACGGGCAACCTGTTTCCCGACTGGAAGGGGAGCCTGTTCAATGGCGCACTCAAATTCGAGTACCTCTCACGGCTCGCACTCGACGGCGACAAGGTCGCAAAGGAAGAGCGGCTCCTGCACGCGCTGCACAACCGCATCCGCGACGTGCGACAGGGCCCCGATGGCGCGCTCTATCTGCTCACCGACGAAGCGCACGGCCGCGTCCTGCGGGTGGCACCCGCAAAGTGACCCTTCTTTACCCTCCCTCTTGTGGGGAGGTTCGACGCGCGGAACGCGCGTCGGGGTGGGGGTGTCAGGGATCAGAAGTCAGGAATCAGGATCAGCAAGTCATCACTGATACCCAGCCCCCACCCCCAACCCCTGCCCACAAGGGGGAGGGGAGCACGCTTCGATTAGCCTCACGGCAGCGGCCCCGCGCCCAACCACAACAGACCGGCAGCAATCGTGATCACCGTCAGCGGCGCGCCGATCACGAAATAGGGCCAGAAGCGCACCTCGACGCCGCCGGCCTTGGCGCGCTGGGCCACGATCAGGTTCGCCACCGATCCCACGAGCGTGAAATTGCCGGCAAGTGTCGCCGCCATTGCCACCACCAACCAGGCGCGCTGCGGATCGTGCAAATGGGCGACAAAGGGCTCGAGCACCAGCACCGCCGGCACGTTGCTGACAATGTTCGACAGCACCGCGGTGAGGACGCCGAGCCAAGCATTGTTGTCGAAATGCAGCGTGTTCATCAGCACCGGCAGATTCGGCGTGATCGCCGTCTTTTCCAATCCAGCCACCACGACAAAGAGACCCACGAACATGACCAGCAGCGGCCAATCGATTTCGCGATAGATCTTTTCGGGGCTGATGCGGCGCGTGAGCAGCAGGAAGGCGCCGCCGACAATCGCCACTTTTGCAACCGGCTGACCGAGGAAGAACAACGCCACCATGGCGATGGTCACCACAACGGTCTTGATCACCAGCGGCTTGTGATAGCGCTGCGGCAACGGTTCGGCGTCGAAGCGCACGCCGGACAGGAATTCGCGATGGTAGACAAGCGCGATCAGCACGATCGTCACGATCAGCCCGAAGGCGGCCACCGGCGATAGCGCCGCGGCGAAGGCGGTGTAGGGAATCCCTGAGATGCTGCCGATGATGATATTCTGCGGATTGCCGGTGATCGTCGCCACGCTGCCGATGTTCGAGGCCATGGCGATGGCAAGCAAATACGGGATCGGGTCGCGGTTGCGGCGCTCGACCATGTCGAGCACCAAAGGCGTCATGACGAGGCAAATCGCGTCGTTGACGAGGAATGCCGATAAAACGCCCGCGGCCGTCACCACGGCGGCAAGCAGTCCGAGCGGGCGGTGCACACGGCGGGCAATCCAAGCATTGACCAGGCGGAAGAAGCCGGAGAGCCGCAGGTTGGCCGCGACGATCATCATGCCGAGCAGGAGCGTGATGGTATCGAGGTCGATCGCGCGGTAGGCCTCCGGCAAGGTCAGCACGCCGGCGGCCACCATAAGGCTGCCGCCGAGCAGCGCCGCGCCGGCGCGGTCGATGCGATAGATGGGGACCTTGCCTACCGCGATGACGATATAGGTCGCGGCGAAGATCGCCACCCCCGCCACGGTCGTGAAGTCGTGCATGCGGGCGTCCGATTGGGGCAGCAGCCCAGTCCAGGAGAAGCCGCCGCTCCGTTATCAGCCTCCCCCACCGCCGTCCACCGGCCGTGGACAAGGTCAACACCGCGTGACAGGCGGCGACAACAGGCACCGGGATCGTCTATAGAAATCGGCCCGCGCTCCGCGAGGCTTCCACAACGAGAACCGCCATGATCGACTTTTACGCGCTGACCAGCCCGAACGTGCAAAAGATTTTCATCATGCTCGAGGAATGCGAACTTCCCTACAACACCAAGCTCGTCGACGTGTGGAGAGGCGAGCAGTTCACGCCGGAATTCACCAGCATTAACCCATTGCAGAAAGTGCCGGCCATCGTCGATTCCGACGGCCCCGCGGGCAAGCCCTACACGGTGATCGAATCGGGCGCGATCCTCATCTACCTCGCCGAGAAAACCGGCAAATTCCTGCCCGCCGAGCCGCTCAAGCGCTACGACATCATGCAATGGCTGATGGTGCAGATGGCCAATGTCGGCCCGATGTTCGGCCAACATGTGCACTTCAGCAAATTCGCGCCGGCCGGCAACGACTACGGCGTCAGCCGCTATCGCACGGTGGTCAACAAGCTGTTCGACCTCTACGAACAGCGGCTGGCGGCTTCGCCTTACGTCGGCTGCGACAGCTACACCATCGCCGACATGGCCGCCTTTCCCTGGCTGCGCAATGTCGACTTCCTCGGCGTCAGTTTCGCCGGCCGCCCGCACGTCAAGGCCTGGGCCGATCGGATATCGGAACGGCCCGCGGTGAAGCGGGCGATGGCGAAGGTCGCCGCCATCAAGTCCACGCGCGACACCGCAAGCGACGACGACAAGGACCATATCTTCGGTCGCGGCAACTACGCGGTGGCCTGATCGGCGCTCAACGACCGCCACGCTCCCGACACGATGTCTCGCTAACCGGCCGCTGTTATTGACAAAATCGGCCGCGCGGCGCTCCCGAGCGTCGCGCGCGCCTGTCTGGGGGCCTCGTGTTCCGCCTGCTCGAACGACGGCTTTCGCCGACATCTTTGCCGGAGGACGCCACACCGCCCGCCGGCCTGGCCGCGTTCTATTGGCACTTCGCACGCCAGGCGAAAGGGCTGTTCGCCGCGCTCTTCGCCGCCGGTTTCGTCGTGGCATTGCTCGACGTCACCATCCCCGTCTTCATCGGCAAAGTGGTCACGCTGGTGACCAGCGCAAGCCCGGCCGACCTCCTGGCGCAACATTGGCCGCTGCTCACCGGCATGGCGGCCGTGCTGCTGATTTTGCGGCCGGCGGCCTTCGTTGCGCAGCACCTCTTGATGAACCAGGCGATCGCCGCCAACGTCGGCAACCGCATTCGCTGGCAGAGCCATTGGCACGTCGTGCGCCAGTCCTGGTCGTTTTTCCAGAACGACTTCGCCGGCCGCATCGCGAACCGCGTGATGCAGACCGGACCGGCGATCCGCGAGAGCCTGATCGCGCTGATCACCGCGGTCTGGTTCATCCTGATCTACGGCACCTCATCGGTCATCCTGCTCGCGCACGCGGACTGGCGGCTCGCGATACCGGTGGTGCTCTGGTTCGCCGCCTACGCGGCGATGCTGCGCTATTTCGTGCCGCGTATGCGCGACCGCTCGAAAACCGTGTCCGAAGCGCGCTCGATGCTGACCGGCCGCATCGTCGATACCTATACCAATATCGTCACCGTGAAGTTGTTCGCGCGCGGCCAGGACGAAGACGCCTATGTACGCGAGGCGGTCGATCACCACACCGGCAGTTTCCACAATGCGCTGCGGCTCAATACGTGGTTTGCGTTGACGCTCACGCTGCTGAACGCACTGTTGATCACCACGACCGGCGCCTTCGCCGTCGCGCTCTGGGCTGTCGGCCACGTGGAGGTCGGCGTCGTCGCCATGGCGCTGCCGATGACGACGCAGATCGTCAGCGCCTCCGGCTGGGTGGCCTGGCAGGTGACCGAGATTTTCGAAAACATCGGCGTGGTGCAGGAAGGCATGATGACCATCGCGCGCCCGCATACGTTGATCGACAAGCCACATGCATCCACGCTCGTCGTGCCGCGCGGCGAGGTCCGCTTCGAGGACGTACGCTTCGGCTACGGCCGCGCCAGCGGCCTGATCGATAGCCTCAGCCTGGATGTCAAACCGGGCGAGAAGATAGGCCTGGTCGGCCGCTCCGGCGCCGGCAAGTCGACGCTGGTCAACCTGCTGCTGCGCTTCTTCGATCTCGAGGGAGGCCGCATCCTCATCGACGGCCAGGACATCGCCCACGTCACGCAGGAATCGTTGCGCGCGCGGATTTCGGTGGTGACGCAAGACACTTCGTTGCTGCATCGCTCTATTCGGAACAACATCCGCTATGGCAAGCCGGAGGCAGCCGACGCCGAAATCCTCGCCGCTGCCAAGCTGGCGCACGCGCATGAATTCATCCTCGATCTGGAAGACCTGGAGGGCCGGCACGGCTATGATGCCCATGTGGGCGAGCGCGGCGTTAAGCTTTCCGGCGGCCAGCGCCAGCGCATCGCCATTGCCCGCGTGATTCTGAAGAACGCGCCCATCCTGGTGCTCGACGAGGCCACCTCCGCGCTCGACAGCGAGGTGGAGGCGGCGATCCAATCCAGCCTTAGCACGCTGATGCACGGCAAGACGGTGATCGCGATTGCCCATCGGCTCTCGACCATCGCGCAGATGGACCGGCTGGTCGTGCTCGATCATGGCCGCGTCGTCGAGCAGGGCACGCATGCGAGTCTCTTGCGCGCCGACGGCCACTACGCCGCGCTCTGGCGCCACCAGTCCGGCGGCTTCATCGACGTCACGGTCCCGCAGCAGGCGGCGGAGTAGCGCCGCGAGCGCGCAGCTGTTGAGCAACACAGACCGCCGCCCTTCCTTCGCCGCGGGACTCGTCCCATATTGATTCGATGGCGAAATCCCCCAGGAAAAATCCGCATAAGCCGACGCGCGCGAAGGCCGCACGCCCCGATGCGCCGCCGACGCCCGATTCACTCGCCGACCTGCTCAATCCAGGGATCAACAAAGGCACCGCCGGCATCGGCTCAGGCACGGGTCCTTCCTTGTCATTCCGGGGCGCGGCTGAAAGCCGCGAGCCCGGAATCCAGAAACAACCACAGAGCCAGCATCTGGATTCCGGGTCCGCGCCTTCGGCGCGTCCCGGAATGACGGAAAAGAATGGCCTGCAGCCGCCGCCGGATAATTCGTGGGACCGTCGCCGCGATTTTTCCGACGCGCATCGGGCGCGTAAATCGACGAAAGGGTTCGGTGAAGCGCCGCAACGCAGCTACACCGCGCCGCCTGTTACAGGTCTCCATCCCGCATTGGAGAGAGAACTCGGACTCTCAACTGACGAGGCGCAGTCCCCCTCCCCCTTGTGGGGAGGGGTTAGGGGTGGGGGTGATGAAAATTCCGAGGACACGGCGTCAGCCCCCCCCCTCCCCGACCCTCCCCCACAAGGGGGGAGGGAGCTTTCGGAGCAAGGGGAGGGACCGGAGAAAACGACTAATTCCAAGTACCGCCTGCCGCGCGCGGACCTCCCCACCGGCAGCGGACCGGGGCTGAGCGCTTTCGGCGGCATTGCCAGCCAGCAATCGCTCGAACAACTCTTGCGCGACGGCCGCGCCGAATTCCGCGACGAACAAGCCGGCGGCAAGGTGTGGACGCCACACCGTCCGCCGCGGCCGGAGAAATCCGAAGGCGGCATCAAGCTCAAGATCGTGTCCGACTTCGAGCCGAAAGGCGACCAGCCGCAGGCGATCAAAGAACTGGTCGAGGGCGTGCAGCGCAACGACCGCACGCAGGTGCTGCTCGGCGTCACCGGCTCCGGCAAGACCTTCACCATGGCCAAGGTGATCGAGGCGACGCAGCGCCCGGCGCTCATCCTTGCGCCCAACAAGACGCTCGCCGCCCAGCTCTACGGCGAGTTCAAGTCGTTCTTCCCCGACAACGCGGTCGAGTATTTCGTCAGCTATTACGACTATTACCAGCCGGAAGCCTACGTCCCGCGCACCGACACCTATATCGAGAAGGAATCCTCCATCAACGAGCAGATCGACCGCATGCGCCATTCGGCGACGCGCGCGCTACTCGAACGCGACGATGTGATCATCGTCGCCTCGGTGTCGTGCATCTACGGTATCGGCTCGGTCGAGACCTATTCGGCGATGACCTTCACGCTCAAGCAGGGCGGCCGCATCGACCAGCGTCAGCTCATCGCCGACCTGGTCGCGCTGCAATACAAGCGCTCGGCCGGCGATTTCTTCCGCGGCTCCTTCCGCGTGCGCGGCGACGTGCTCGAGATTTTCCCGGCGCACTACGAGGATCGCGCCTGGCGGGTCTCGCTGTTCGGCGACGAGATTGAATCGATCCACGAGTTCGACCCGCTCACCGGGCAGAAGACCGACGAGCTCGAATTCGTCAAGATCTACGCCAATTCGCACTACGTGACGCCGCGGCCGACCTTGATCCAGGCGATGAACAGCATCAAGGCCGAATTGCGCGCGCGGCTGGACCAGCTCAACACCGCCGGCCGCCTGCTCGAAGCGCAGCGGCTCGAGCAGCGCACGATATTCGACCTCGAAATGATGGAAGCGACCGGAAGCTGCGCCGGCATCGAGAACTATTCGCGTTACCTCACCGGCCGCAAGCCGGGCGAGCCGCCGCCGACTTTGTTCGAATACGTGCCCGACAACGCGCTCGTTTTCGTCGACGAAAGCCACGTCACCATCCCGCAACTCGGCGGCATGTTCCGCGGCGACTTCCGTCGCAAGGCGACGCTTGCCGAATATGGCTTCCGTT
>DASTWX010000102.1:0-10368 GCA_035765795.1 Pseudolabrys sp.
GGCGGACGTCATCCTCAGCCTCGACTGGCTCGACCTTGCGGGCACGCTGAAACAGGCCGGCGAGGGTCTCGCCAAGGTGATCCAAATCTCCATCGACCATCACCTGCACAAAGGCTGGAGCATGGATTACCAGGCGCTACCTCCGGTGGACGTGATGCTCGCCTGCACGCCCGAGACCGCGGTGCCTGCCCTACTCGAAGCGCTCGGACCCGGCAAGCCGCACGCCCTGCCGCAAGCGCCCGATACGTCTTTCACGCCCGCCGGCGAGAAGCTGACCGTCGATCATCTCGCCGCCGCCTTGCGCCGCTCGGTCGGGGAGAGGCCGGTCTCGCTCACCCATGTGTCGCTGTCGTGGAACGGGGCGGCCTGGCCGTTCCGCCACCCGCTCGATTATCTCGGCTCGGACGGTGGCGGTGGCGTCGGGGGAGGACCAGGCATTTCCGTAGGGGCAGCTCTGGCGCTCCAGGGCTCGGGGCGCTTGCCGGTCGCCGTCTGTGGCGACGGCGATTTCCTGATGGGCGTGACCGCGCTCTGGACGGCGGCGCATTACCGCATTCCGCTCCTCCTCGTCATCGCCAATAACCGTTCGTTCTTCAACGACGAACTGCACCAGGAACGCGTGGCGCGCATGCGCAATCGGCCGGTTGAAAACCGCTGGGTCGGCCAGCGCATCAGCGGGCCCGATATCGATCTCGCTGCGATGGCGCGCGCGCAAGGCGCAAAAGGATTTGGCCCGGTGAAATCCCTTGCCGACCTCGAGCGCCAACTGAGCCAAGCCATTATTGCCGTCGAGGGGGGTGACGTTGCCGTCGTCGACGTCTGGGTCGAGCCCGGCTACACCGCCGCGACGACAGCGGTCATGACGCGCAAGAGCGACTGAGATGCCTGCGAGCGACAGCGCTATCCTTTCCGTGGACGACGTCATCGTGGCGTTCGACACGGCAGAAGGACCGATCAAAGCGGTTGACGACGTATCCTTCACGGTGCGGCAAGGCGAATTTCTTTCGGTGATCGGCCCCTCCGGCTGCGGCAAATCCACTTTGTTCAACGTGATCGGCGGCCTGCTCACCGGCCATCAAGGAGTAGTCAGCGTCGCAGGCGAAACGATTTCCGGGCCGCACCAATCGATCGGCATGGTGTTCCAGGAAGAGTCGACCTTTCCCTGGCGGACCGTCATCGATAACGTCGCCTTTCCGCTCGAGCTCATCGGTATGCCGCGCGCCAAGCGCGCCGAACGTGCGCGTCATTTCATCCGCCTCGTCGGCCTGGACGGCTTCGAGAAGCGCTATCCCGGCGAATTGTCCGGCGGCATGCGCCAGCGCGTCTCGCTCGCCCGCACGCTCGCCTCCGAGCCGAAGATTCTGCTCATGGACGAGCCCTTCGCCGCGCTTGACGAGCAGACGCGGCTGCTGCTCGGCGACAAAGTGCTGCAAATCCAGCAACAGTTAAAGCAAACGACATTGCTGATCACGCATAACATCACCGAGGCGGTCCAGATGTCGGACCGTATCCTGGTGATGACCTATCGCCCAGGCAAAGTGCGCCGCATCGTCGACATCAACCTGCCGCGGCCGCGCACCTCGGAGATCGTCGGCAGTGAAGAGTTCGGCCGCTATGTCGCGCAAGTTTGGAACGACCTGCGCGAGGAGGCGAGCCGGGGCATGCGGGACGAAGAAGCCCACGCGCGGTTTCAACCTGACGGGGCAGTGTGAGCACCGGCGCGAAATCAAATCGCGCTGCTGCCGTGCTAACCTCGCCGGCGGCAGTGGGGCTTGCGTCGTTCCTGGCGTTCTTTGTCGTGTTGCAGGGCCTGATCGAGATCGGCGTGATCAACCGCTTCATCGTACCGCCGCCGAGCGACGTCCTCGTCAGCATTTATGGGCTATTCGTTCACGAACATATCGTCCATCGATTCCTGCTCACCGCCGGCGAGTGCTTCGTCACCGGCGCGATGATCATCGTCTTCGGCATCGCCGGGGGCGTGCTGATGCATCGCGTCAAACTGTTGCAGCAGGCGTGCGAAACATGGGTCGCGGCGCTCGCGGCGGCGCCGACGGTCCTCGCCTATCCGCTGTTCATGGTGATCTTCGGCCGAAACTCATGGACCATCATCATGATCGGCTTCGTCGCCGCGCTACCGCCGGTGATCCTGAAGACGATCGAGGGCATGTCCGGCACGCGGAAGGTGCTGATCGACGTCGGGCGCAGCTTCAATCTCACGCCGAGACAGCAGTTCTGGAAAATCCTGTTCCCCGCCGCATTGCCGACGATCTTCGTCGGCGTGCGGCTCGGCTTGATATTTGCGCTGATCAACGTCGTCGGTGTCGAATTCCTGATCAATTACGGCGGGCTCGGCCAGCTCATCGAAGACCTGGCCGAGCGATATGATCTTGCCGGCACTTACGCCGCGATCTGTTTCGTGGTCCTCGTGAGCGTCCTGTTCTTCATGGCGCTGGAAAGAGTCGAGCGATGGCTGCGACCGACCGATTGAGAAGCGCTCCGCCCACTGCCGGGCTTAACCCGGTGGTACTCACGCGCGTCATGATCATCGTCGGCGCCCTAGCGGTCTGGGAGCTGCTGGCCCGCTCCGGCTGGCTTTATCGCGACGTGGTGCCGTCGCTTGTTTCCATCGTCCAGGCCCTGATCGCCCTGCTGACCGATGGCGATTATTATTTCAATCTTGGCGTCACCGCCGGCGAGATCGGCCTCGCGCTTCTCATCGGCGGCCTTTCCGGCCTGGTCGTCGGCATCATTCTGGGCGCCAATCGTTACCTGGCGCGCGCCTACGAGCCTTACCTTTACTATCTCGGGCCGACGCCGAAGATCATCTTCTTTCCCGTCCTGATCATGTGGTTCGGCATCGGCTCAGGTTCCAAGATTTCGCTCGGCGCCCTCTCCTGCTTCTTCCCCATAGCCCTCAGCGTCGCAGCCGGCATGCGGCAAATCGACAAGGTGCTCGTGCGCGTCGGCAAGAGCTTTCGCGCTAATACCTGGCAAATGGTCTGGAAAGTCTATCTCCCGGCCATGCGGCATCCAATCATCAACGGTGTGCGGCTTGGTTTTGGCATGGCGCTCATCGGCACGCTGCTCGCCGAAACCAAGATGTCCGACCGCGGCATCGGATTTCTCATCATCAACGCCTACTCGACGTTCGACATGCCGCGCATGTACGCCAACTTGATCGTCCTGTTCGCGCTGGCCATCGCGATCAACGCATTCATCGGACGGTTCGGCGGGATCGAGGGCGTTAAACAACGGTAACACTCCCAACCTGCGCCCTCTTGGTGAGGAGCGCCCCAACGGGTCCGCGCAAAGCGCCGTCCGATGGTAAACTCCAGGCGCGTCTCGAACCATGAGGCCGCCATCATCCTTCGAGAGACATCGCTATCGCGACGTTCCTCAGGATGAGGCGGAGAGAGGCATAAATCGCGGCCCGAGAAGTATAGATGAATCAAATCTTGAACATCTCCAGCGTGCCCGGATGAAATAGCTCTTCCGGCTCCACCAGCCGCGACGACAAGCCCTGTGCATGGTGGTGGCGCAGGAACGGCTCCAAGGTCTTGCGGTTCTGCTCAACGCCGTAGGCCCAAAAGTCCTCGCCCATCAACGCGCGGGCTTCCGCCAGCCGCTCCTCGACGAATGGCAGCGTGACCTTGGTTGCCGAGGTATCGCCGAGCAAATCGAGCGCCACGTCCTTGGCTTGCGAAAACGCCTTGAACACCGCGCCGGGCAGCCACGGGTGCTGCTCGGCGAGCGTGCGCCGAACCCCGACCAGATGCATGATGGGAAAAATGCCGGTGCGTTTGAAATAATCCGACGCCGCCGCTACCGGATCGGAAAACAGCCAGCCGACGTTAGGCGTATTCTTGGACAGCGCCGGTGGACGTGGCGCGATGAAGGCGTCGATGTCGCCGTCGGCCAAGAGCCGCGAGATCGATTTGCCGGCCGGTGCGTTCTCCAGCTTTACGTCCTTCGGCAGCGTGATGAAGATTTTCTCCGGCCGGTCGGCATCCGCGATACCGCCGCGGACCCAGTGAATGTCGGATGGCTTGACGCCGTAGTCGTCTTGCAAAAGCGCACGGGCCCAAACGATGGCGGTCAGTTGATACTCCGGTACACCCACCCGCTTGCCCTTCAAATCCTCGGGCTTCTTGATCCGGTCCGTGCGCACGTAAATCGAGGTGTGGCGGAAGGCGCGCGAGACGAAAGCCGGCACACCGACGTAAGCGCCACCGCCTTGTGCGGTCATCACCGTGAAGCTCGACAGCGACAATTCACAGATGTCGAACTCGGCATGGCGCAGCGCGCGGAAGAAGATTTCCTCCGGCGGCAGCGTCATGCCCGCGGTGGTCACGCCGTCGATCTGGACCGTCCCATCGATCAGCGCGCGCGTGCGATCATAGGGGCCGACGGCGAGTGAAAGGTTGAGTTTGGCCATGAAGCACTCCGGTTAGGGCTCATCTTCAGCATTCGTCATTAGGCGAAAGACAACTGAATGGCAAAGCCGGTGGTACGCCGATTTTCCATTTGGCTGACGAATAGTGCTCTGTCACCATTGCCCGTATATGCAGGCGGGCAAAATGGAGGGAACGGAATGGGCGAAGTAGTGGACGGCTTGCCAGGAATGGTTTTACTTTTGGGGGATAATGTCCGTAGCACCTTAGCGAGGGCGGCTGAAAAAAAAGACTTAACGGAAATCCGCAATCTTCTTTCGGATGCGGAAAGTAGCATGGCACTTCTTGTGCAGAAGGCGATCGCCGCCCAGGCCGAGATAGACGGAAATCCGGATGACTAGCTAGAAGTCCCCAACGCGGGAAACGTCCTGCCGATTAAGTCGGCTGCTGCTTTTCGAGGAAATCACGGAAGCTGCCCTTCTCGTAGGCCTTCTCGCGTACGAAGCGGAACATAGCGAGGAAATCGTTGGGTCGCAGATAACCCGGCGCACGCGCCACTTCGCGCTTTCGCGGCGGCAGCGACTTGATCGCGGCAAGATCGGTCGAGAAGAATTGAAAGGTCGGCGTGAAGCGCACGCCGTATTTCGCCGCAAGCGCCTTCTCCGATAATTTCTCACCGTCGAAGTCCGTTACCGGCAGCGAGCCGATGATATTGAGCTGCGTGATTTCGAAATTCGCCTTGATGTAGTCCGCGATGCGCGGTTGCGCGAAATTGACGAAATGAGTCTCCTTGCAATAGGGACACCCCTTCAGTCCCCACATGACGGCGAAGCGCTTACCCTCTTTGGTGGTCGATTGCAGATCGTCGCGAAGGTCGAGGAAGCTTTCCAAAAACCAGGGCTCGCGATAAAGCCCGTCGGCCGTCAGGACCGGATCAGCATAAGCGGGCGCAAGCCGGGCTGCGCCAGTCGCGGCGGCGGCAAGCAGGAGACTTCGGCGGCTGATGGACATGCAGGGCCTCGTGGGTTCATATTCCAAGAACAGTATATCTATTCGAAATGGTCCGGTGAATAACCATGCGGCTTCTCGTTGTGTGTCTCCTTGCCGTTGCCCTGCTGAGCGGGTCGGCTCCCGCCCGCGCAGGCGACCTCGCCAACTTCAATACCGCCGTCGAAACAGCGAGCGCCCATAGCCGAGCGGCTATTGGATACCTGCGCACCGGCAATACCGATCTGGCCGGGATCGAAATCGACCGGTTGCGGCGGGCTTGGCAGAAGCTCACCGCGCGGTTTGCCGGCCATCCGCCGGACGCATTCGAGGGAAATCCGCTCTACCAGAACCTATTCACCAGCGTCAGTGCGCGCCTCGCCGCCGCCGATATGATGCTCAGCGCGAAGCGACCGCAGGCCGCACGGCAGGCGCTGGATGGGATGCAAAACGATCTACACGCGCTGCGGCAGGCGAGCGGGATCGTGGTACTGGCGGATTGCGTGGCGGACGCGAACAAGACCATGAATGCGTTGATGACTTTTGACAAAAAAGACCTGGACTGGAGCAAGCCGCAGACGCGGTATGGCATCATTGGGCAGGCTACCGTCTATGGTCACACCCTTGACCGCTGTGAATCGCTCGCGGGCGACGCGGTGCGAAAAAACCCGGATTTCCGCCGGCTCGTCGACGGCATTCGCAATAGCCTCGCCTTCATCCCGCAAGCCGTGGCCAAGCGCGACACGGGGCTCCTGCATCGTATGCTGATCGAGCTCCGCGCCTTCGATAATCTGTTGGCCTTCAATTACGGGTGAGCGGATGCTTCACCCGATCCGTGCCAGCGCCGGAAAGGTCTCCATCAGCCAAAAGGCGATGCTCGGCATCTGACCGGTAAAGATCAGCACGCCCGCGGCGACCAGGAAAGCGCCCATCGCCTTCTCCACCAGGTCGAGTCGCTTCTTGAAGCGTGCGCTCCAGCGCATGAAGCCGCCGGCAAAACTGGCGGCCACCAGAAACGGCAGGCCGATGCCGAGCGAGTAGATCAGCAGCAGGCGGGCACCCTCGCCCGCGCTCTCCCGCGCCCCCGCGAGCAAAAGGATGGCGGAGAGCACCGGTCCGACACAAGGGCTCCAGCCGAAGCCGAAAGCAAGCCCGATCGCGTAGGCGCCGATCAGACCGGCAGGCCGCTGCGTCACCCCGATTCGTGCCGTACGATCCAGGAGCGGGATGCGGATCACGTGAAGGAAGTGCAATCCCATCAAAGCGATGAGAATGCCAGCCGCATAGCCGAGCCAGTCCAGATGAGCCCCGACCGCCTGCCCGATCCAGGAGGCTGTGGCGCCCAAGGCGACAAAGACCGAACTGAATCCGGCAACGAAGCAGACCGCCGCCAGCAACACGCGGCTGCGTTGTGGCGCCAGCCCGCCTGCGCCGAGCTCCTCAATGGTTACGCCGCCGATATACGCCAGATAAGGCGGCACCAGGGGCAACACGCAAGGTGAGGCGAATGAGAGAAGGCCGGCGAGGAAGGCGCTGCCCGCGCTGACGTCCAGGTCCATTTCCCCGCCACCTCGCCTCGACACATTCATGTTATGCGATACATCGACGGGCGATTCTAGTGGGGCAATTTAGCCTCTGGTATAAATTATCGCATGTCCGTCCGATTGCTTAAGTCGTTCTGCGTCGTCGCCCGGGAAGGGTCCTTTTCCGCCGCGGCAGACAAGCTCGGCCTTACGCAGTCGGCGATTAGCCTGCAGATGAAAGCCCTTGAGCAGGAACTCAGGACGGAGCTGTTCGACCGCACTCAGCGCCGACCGACGCTCAACGCCAAGGGGCGCGCCCTCCTCGATCGAGCATCCGAGATCGTCCATCTCTACGAAGGCCTTGGCGAAGCAGTATCCGAGGTGGAGGATCTGGTCGGAGTCGTGAGCATCGGGGCGATTTCGACCATTGCCACTGGAGTTCTGCCGGACGCCTTGGCGCATTTGGCCGCTGCTCATCCCAAGCTCAAGCTTCGCGTGGTGCACGCTCTCTCGGCCGAGCTCATGGCGATGGTTGACAAGGGTGAGATCGATGCAGCCTTGGTCAGCAGCCCGCCGGGGGAACTGCCGTTGGATCTTACATGGCACGGATTCGCGGGCGAGCCGCTCGTCGTTATAGCTCCTGACACGTGCGCAGAAATGAGCGATGAGGACCTGCTTCGGGGCTTCCCCGTCATTCGTTTCAACAAAAATGCCTGGGCGGGGCGTCTGATCGAGGACGAGCTGAGGCGACGTAAGATCGAGACCCAGGACTTGATGGAGCTGGATTCAATCGAAAGCATCGCGTTGATGGTCGGCCGCGGCCTCGGTGTGGCCGTGGTGCCGTACCGAACGGTCGCAGAGCCGTTTCCGGTACCGTTGACGATCGTACCGTTCGGCAGTCCGCCGGTGAAACGCTCGGTGGGGGTCATCACACGCACCGTCCGCACGATGCCGCGGGCGCTTGATGAACTGATATTCAGCCTCCGGACCGTCGCTGCCGAGAACGACCCATATCTGCGGCTTAAGATTTCCTCACATTTCTCGTGAGCATTTCGAAATTGCGCGCCGATAGAGCGCCTGCGACTCTCCACGGAGAACTCACGCGGTTGCGCGATTGGCAGCCAAAATTCTCGCAGCGGAGGCGTCATGCATCTCACGAGAGAGCAGAACGTCCTGAAAGCCCGGGCGGCCGAGTTGTCGAATGGTCTCGTTCGGAGCCGGGCGCAGGAAATAGACAGGTCGGGCGAATATCCCTGGGACATCGTGGAAGTGCTGAAGAAGGAGCGCTTCATGGGAATGACGATCCCAAGCGCGCTCGGAGGACAGGGCTTGGGTTTCCTCGATGCGGTGCTGGTGATCGAGGAAATGGCCCGATCGTGCTCCGTCACAGCGCGCATCGTCGTCGAAGCCAATATGGGCGCCATCTCGACGATCATGGCCTACGGGACCGACGCGCAGAAGAAACGCGCAGCCGATCTCGTTCTCTCCGGCGACAAGCCCGCGATTTGCATCACTGAGCCGGAGGCCGGCAGCGATGCAGGCCGCATGGTGACCAGGGCGGACAAGCGAGGTAACCGTTACGTCATCAACGGCAAGAAACACTGGATTACGGGCGCCGGCGTTTCGCGCCTGCACCTCATCTTTGCGCGTGTATTCGACGAGTCGGGCGAGCCGCTTGGGATGGGTGGCTTCCTGGCGGTTCGTGGAGAGGCTGAGGGTCTCCGTGCGACCAGGCGCGAGCGAACAATGGGCCTCTGTGGGATGCCGGAAGGCGAACTCGCCTTTGAGGATCTCGAGGTAACGCCGGATATGGCCCTGCTGCCACCGTCCGGATTCAAACGTGGCTTTGTCGATTTGATCAACGCTTATAACAGCCAGCGCGTCGGGGCCGGTACCGTCGCGATGGGAATCGCCGCTGGCGCGCTGGAGCACGCCCTCACCTGGGTCAAGGAGCGCGAGCAGTTCGGCCGTCCGATCGGCGAGTTTCAAGGCCTGCAGTGGATGCTCGCGGACATGCAAACGCAACTCACGGCATCGCGGCTCATGCTCCATGCAGCAGCCACTTCGCGAGGCTCGAACGGCAGCGCCTTTCCGGATCCCGCTCTGGCGGCCCAGGCGAAGATTTTCGCCTCCGAAACCGCTATCAAGATCGTCAATGATGCCTTGCAGCTTTTTGGCGCGCGCGGATACTCACGCGATCTCCCGCTTGAGCGCATGGCGCGAGATGTCCGTATGTTCACGATCGGCGGCGGCACGGCACAGGTTCTAAGGACGCTCGTCGCGAGCAAGCTGCTCGGCCGCAAGCTACCGCAGACGCGCGACGGATATCTGAGGCCGGAGCCGATATCTCAGGCTTGATGCCGCCGAATCTGTTCAATACAGAATGTCAGCGAGAGACAGACCTGACCAAAAGCAATAGCGACGCTATCAGCCGTTTCCCTGTCCCGAAGCTCACTGTCGGGGCATGGATTTGCTGCTTCCCTGCATAAAGGCCTGCATCTCTTCCAACGTGAGACGGCCATCGTGGTTGGCATCCATTGCCTTGAAAATTCGTTCGTGGGCCGACTGAAACTCCTGCAATGAGATGGTCCCGTCACCATTGCTATCCATCAGAATGAACACGATGCGCATCATGAGAGGGCTGCCCATCATGCCTCTTGGCCCCGGCATGCCACGTCCCATTCCCCGCTGCCCCATCATGCCGCGGCTCATCATGCCGCGTTGCCCGGCTATACTCTCATGACCGGAGCCCTGCTGCTGCATTGGGCCCTGAACAGGCTGCTGCGCCATCGGACTCCCGCCGCTTTGCTGCGCAGTGGCGGCTGTGGTGCCGGCCAAAATCAATGCAGAAGCCGTAAGGACCAGAACATGCTGTCGCATATTAAAACTCCCTATGCAGGCCCCGCGCCCTCAACATCCGGATGAGCGGGATCGTTCCTTTAACGCGCGCGCCGCATCCGGACCGCTCACGGTCCCGGTATTTGGCGGACGTCCGCATGCAACAAAGGCGCATCCTTCATCCAGATCCTTGCGCCGCTCGGTCCGACATCGGCGACGAGGTGTGTGCCTGCAGGCAGACGGCCCCAGCTTTGCGATTCGAGTTGCTCGTCGCCTATCCTCAGTCCACCGGCCAGGACGAGGAATTCGAGCCCGCGCTGATTAGCCGCCACCACACGCGCGCCAGCCGTCCAGTCTTCAATGCGGACTTCCTCGTGGCCGTCGTCAAACAGGACGGTTGCCGCAGTCGCACCAGTTCGTGGCTGGACCTTGCGACCTTCGCCGGCTCGGCAAACCACCTGCACGTCGTCGCCTTCTCGAAACTGCCAGAGGCGCACAAAAATGGTGCAGCCCTCGCGTGAGGCGGGAACGTGCGACGTGCCGGGCGGATTGCGGACGTAGCTCCCGGCCGGATAGTCGCCGCGCTCGTCCTGGAAGACGCCGTCGAGAACGAGGATCTCCTCGCC
>DASTWX010000103.1:0-14037 GCA_035765795.1 Pseudolabrys sp.
CGTCGTCGTGTCGTAAGAGACGTAATCGGTGGCGAAGTTCTGCCGGGCATAGACATCGATGCCGCCGGCCATGCGGTAGCCGAACAAATAAGGCTCGACAAACGACAACCCGAAGCCGCGTGTGTACTGTCCATAGCTCACAGAAGCCTTGCCGAATTGGCCGCGGCCGCCGAGGTTGCGCTCAGCCACGCTCACCTCTGCGATGAGGCCGTCGGCCGTGGAATAACCGCCGGAGACGGAGAACTGGCCGGTGGGCTTTTCTTCAACGGCAACGTTGACGATGACACGGTCCGGCGCCGATCCCGGCTCTGTGGTGATCCTCACCGTCTTGAAGAAATCGAGATTCTTCAGCCGCCGTTCGGCACGGTCGATCAGCGCGCGATTGTAGGGATCGCCTTCGCCGATGTCGAACTCGCGGCGGATGACGTAATCGCGCGTGTGCGTGTTGCCGGTGATGTTGATGCGCTCGATGTAGGCGCGCTGTCCCTCGTCGACGACAAAAGCGAGATTGATGAGGTGTCCCTGGACGTCGCGGTCGCCCCGCGGATGCACGGTGGCAAAGGCGTAACCGCGCTTGGCCGCCTCGATCGTCATCGCCTCGACCGTTTTCTGCACGAGGTCGGCGTTGTAGACATCGCCATGCCCGATCCTGAGCTCGCCCCTAAGGATCGACGGATTAATCGCGTGCACATTCGACACCACGTTCACGGTGCCGACGTGATATTTCGGACCCTCGTCGATCGTGTAGGTGACGACGAAACCCTTCTGCGCCGGATCGTAGACACCCGTCGCCGAAACGATACGGACATCGGCGTAGCCGTGCTGGAGATAGAAGCGGCGCAGCAGATCGCGATCCGCCTCGACCCGGTCAGGGTCGTAGATATCGGTGGTCTGCAAGAAGCTGAACCAGTTGCTGACCGAAGTCTTGATCACGCGGCGCAGGCGGCTGTCCGAGAAAGCATGAGCGCCGACGAACCGGATTTCCTTGATGCCGGTCTTCGGCCCTTCGTTGATCTCGAACACCAGGTTCACCCGGTTGTTCGGCAGTTCGATGATTTCCGGTACCACGCTTACATCGAAGCGGCCGCTCCGATGGTAAATCTCGATGATCCGCTGCACGTCCGCCTGCACGGTCGGTTTCGACAGGGTGCCACGCGCTTTTGACTGAATCTCGGCCTGGAGCTGCGCGTCTTTCGCCTTCTTGTTACCCTCGAAGGCGACCTGATTGATCACCGGGTTCTCGACCACGGAAACGACCAGACGCCCGCCGCGGTGGCTGATTTGGACGTCGGAGAACAAGCCGGTTGCGTAGAGCGCTTTCAAGCCTTGGTCGATTTCGACCGGGCTGAGACGGCCGTTCGGGCCGGGGTGGAAATAGGACCGGATGGTAGCCGCTTCGATCCGCCGGTTGCCCTCGACGACGATCGAATTGGCCGTTTGCGCGACCGCCGCCCGTGAGGACAGGACAGCCGCGGTCCCGCTCCCCAAAGCAAGGCCCCCAAGGACGACACCGCAAAGGGCCAGTCCCCGTAGCAACCGCAGACAAAGTCGCATGCGCACCGCGCCCTTTTATTATCCTCGTGCGCCGCCCCACCGCAGAATCGAGAATCGGCAAACAGCCGGGCTGGCATCGACCGCTTTTTTACAGCGTTTCCGGCGCGGTGCAAACGGAGTCACCCACGCGACTTTCCCTTTCCCCTCAAAAAGTTGCCCGTGCGCAACGGTTATGAGGTGGCGAGATGCAATATGTCGTTAAAGGTTGCGAAAATCATCAACATGACGACGATCGCAAGCCCGATGCGGAAGCCCACTTCCTGGGCGCGGTCGGAGAGCGGTCGCCCGCGCGCCGCTTCGATTCCATAGAACAGAAGGTGACCGCCATCGAGCAAGGGAATCGGGAACAGGTTAAGCAGCCCGATCGAGATCGACAGAACCGCTGCCAAATGGATGAGGGCGGTGAAGCCGACGCTGGCGACCTCGCCGGAGACCTGGGCGATACGAATCGGTCCCCCGAGTTGATCGGCCGCTTCCCGGCCGGCGAAAACGCCGCCGATATAGGACAAAGTGCGGTCGACCACGAACCAGGTTTCGCTGGCGCCCGCCGCGACTGCTTCGAGCGGCCCCATCTTCTCGGTCTTGATGTCGCCAGGCGACATCGAGCGGCTAATCCCGAGCACGCCTAAGGTATGCTCATTGCCGAAGTTGTCCTTCAATTGGCGCAATTGCGGGGTGGCATGGAGCGTGATCACGTGACCCCCGCGCTCGACGCCCACGGTGAGAGGCACGCCCGCGCTCACGCTGACAATGCGCTGCATGTCGGAAAAGCTGCCGATCTTGTCGCCGTTGATGGAGACAACAAGATCACCCGGCTCGAACCCGGCGGCAGCAGCCGCGCTGTTCGGCTGCACTGTATCGACGCGTGCGCTGGTGAATTGCTTGCCGACGGTCATGAAGATCAGCGCAAAGATGACGATCGCCAGCACGAAATTGGCGAGCGGGCCTGCCACGACCACAGCGGCCCGCGAGGCGACCGGCTGATGAAAGAAGCTGACCTTTCTTTCATCTTCGGTCATGGCCGTTGCCGCTTCCCGATCGGGGGTGCTCGCCGCGTTATCATCGCCGAAGAATTTCACATAACCGCCGAGCGGAATGGCCGAGACTTTCCAGCGGGTGCCGTGGCGATCATTAAAGCCGAACAATTCGGGGCCAAAGCCGAGCGAGAAGCTGACCACCTTGATGCCGCACCAGCGCGCCACCAGGAAGTGGCCTAGCTCATGAAAGAAAACGACGATGGTAAGAACGAACAGGAAGGGAACGATGTAGCCCGCGACACCGCCACC
This sequence comes from Pseudolabrys sp., assembly GCA_035765795.1. Taxonomy (GTDB): domain Bacteria; phylum Pseudomonadota; class Alphaproteobacteria; order Rhizobiales; family Xanthobacteraceae; genus Pseudolabrys. The sequence continues at coordinate 2,841 of DASTWX010000103.1, forward strand.
GAAAGCGGAGAGCCCGGCCATGATCTCGGCACCCATCGAAACACCCTTATCTCCGCTCGGACCGGCGGCGTGTGTTACTGAAACCTTACTAAAATGCCTTTGCGGCGATTTCGAGCAAAGCCTCCTTGGCTAAACTTCTTGCAATATGGTCAACGGCAAGGGCCTCCTCCACCGTCGCCGGGTCGGCAAGAAGGTCGCGCCGCTCCGCCGCCTCCAGCGTCGCTTCCACCGCGGCGACGATACCCGGGAAGGCAATGCGCCCGGCGATGAATTCGGCTACCGCAACCTCGTCGGCGGCGTTCATCACAGTCGGCGCTGCGCCGCCGGTGCGCATGGCGCGGCGGGCGACGGTCAGCGCGGGAAAGCGGCCGGGATCCGGGTCCTCGAAAGTTAGTTGACTCACGCGCGCCAGATCGAGCCGCATAGCGGCGCCGTCGATGCGCTGCGGCCAGGCGAGGCAATGGGCAATCGGCGTGCGCATATCGGGCGTGCCGAGTTGGGCCACCACCGAACCGTCGCGGAATTCGACAAGTCCATGCACCACCGACTGGGGATGCACCAGAACGTCGAGTTCGTCAGGGTCGAGCGCGAAGAGATGCTGGGCTTCGATCAGTTCGAGGCCCTTGTTCATCATCGTCGCGGAGTCGACGGTGATTTTCGGGCCCATCGACCAATTGGGATGTTTCAGCGCCTGCTCAGGCGTGGCGGCCGCGATCGCCTCGCCTGTCCAGGTGCGGAAAGGGCCGCCGGAAGCGGTGAGGATCACCCGTTTGAGATCTTCGCGGGGCCCGGCGCCGAGCGCTTGAAATATTGCATTGTGTTCTGAATCGACGGGCAAGACGGTCGCGCCCACCGCGGCGGCACGGCGCATGAAAAGGCCGCCGGCGCAAACAAGGCACTCTTTATTGGCGAGCGCCACGGTGGCGCCGCGCTCGATCGCGGCAAGCGTCGGCTTGAGCCCGACCGCGCCGCTGATCGCGCCCATGACCCAGTCGGCGTCCCGTTCCGCCGCTTCGACCAAAGCCGTTTCGCCGGCGGCGGCTTCGATTCCGGAGCCGGAGAGCGCGTCCTTCAAATCACGGTAAGCCGCCGGATCGGCGATCACCGCGAGGCGGGCGCGCACGCCACGAGCAACCTCGGCCAATGCGCGCGCATTGCGTCCCGAGGCGACCGCCTCGACCCGATATTTCTCCGGATGACGTTTGATCAGGTCGACGGTGCTCGCGCCGATCGAGCCGGTGGCGCCAAGGATCGTCACGCTGCGCAACCGGACCGCGGGCCGGGACTGAGGACGGGCGAGGTCAGATAAGCTCATGGCGTCACCATACCAGCAGACCGCGCGCCGCGCCGTCAAACCCGCCACGCGCGAGCCCGATCAGGCAGCCGACCAAAGCAGCCGCCCAAAAGCCATCGAGCCGATCCATTACTCCGCCGTGCCCGGGAATGAGGTGGCTGGCGTCCTTGACGCCGAAGTGGCGCTTGATCGCCGATTCCATGAGGTCACCGCCTTGCCCAGCAGCGGACAATAGCAAGGCTATGAGTGCGAGAGCCGCTACATCACTGAGTCCGAGTCCGGCGGCCACGCCGGTCCCGACCGCCATGGCGCCGACCGCGCCGGAAACTGCGCCCGACCAGGTCTTGTTGGGGCTGACCGCCGGCGCAAGCTTCGGCCCACCGAAGGTACGGCCTCCGAAATATCCCAGAATGTCGGTCGTCCAAACGACGGCGAATACGAAAATGATGGCGGCGAATCCAAAATTGCCGTCATAGCGCAGCAAAAGAGGAGCCACCAGCAAAACGCCGGCACAGAGAACACCGCCGGCGCTCCAGAGCCGCCGCTCGGGCGGCGCGAAAACCGCTGCGGCCAGCACACCCGCTCCCACTACCGGGATAGCCATGGCCGGCCGGACCAGCCGCGCCACTAGCACAGCAGCCGCCAGCGTACTGGCGCTGGAGAAAAACATCAGCCGGTGGTCCGGCCCTGCAACCAGCAATAGCCACTCCCACAACACGACGATCGCCGCGACGCCCCAAAACACCGCAAAGGGCCAGCCGCCCAGCCACGCGGCGACCAACGCCAATGGCGCCAGCACAATGGCGGAAACGACGCGCAGCAGCAGATTGTTCCTACGCGCCGGCTGGCCGGCCCCGCTATCGCCGGAACTAGGCTGGGGCTCGTTGCCGGGCACGGCGTCAGGATCCAGTCTTGGCGGCCAGACCGCCGAACCGGCGCTCGCGCTGCTGGTATTCGCGGATCGCGCCATCCAGCGCGGCACGGTCGAAGTCGGGCCAGTAGGTCGGCACGAACACCAGTTCGCTGTAGGCTGCCTGCCAAAGCAGGAAATTGGACAGGCGCTGCTCGCCGCTGGTCCGGATAATGAGATCGGGATCCGGAATGTCCGGCGCGTCGAGGAATCCGGCCACACTATCGGCGTCGATCGCCGCCGGATCCAGCGCGCCGCTCACAATCTGTTCGGCCGCACGTCGCACCGCGCGCGCGATTTCCTGGCGGGCGCCATAATTGAAGGCGACGACCAGACTGAGCCCATCATTGTTTTTCGTGAGTTCTTCCGCCTCGGACAGCAGCCGGCCGATGTCCGGTTCGAGATTGCTGCGCTCCCCAATGACGCGCACGCGGACATTGCTGTGGTGGAGCTCGGCAAGATCGTTGCGGATGAACCGGCGCAACAGCCCCATCAGCTCGCTGACTTCGCTGACGGGACGCGACCAGTTCTCCGCGCTGAACGAAAAGATGGTGATGTAGGAAATGCCGATCTCGCCGGCGGCGCGGACGGTGCGCCGCACCGCCTCCACGCCGCGCCGATGGCCCTCGACGCGCGGCAACCCGCGCGCTGCCGCCCAACGGCCGTTGCCGTCCATGATAATGGCCACATGCCGCGGTACTTGAAACTCGGACGCCACATTCATGGAGACTTCGGCCTCGGCCATGGGTTCATCGACCTCAAACGGTGAGGATTTCCTTTTCCTTGTCGGATAGCATCCGATCGACTTCGGCGATGACGGCGTCGGTCGCCTTCTGGATGTCTGCGGAAAAGCGATCGTGATCGTCCTTGCTGAGGCCGTGGTCTTTTTCGAGCTTTTTGAGCACGTCGAGGCCATCGCGGCGCACGTGCCGAATGGCCACGCGGGCGCTCTCGGCGTATTTGTGGGCGACCTTGACCAGTTCCTTGCGGCGCTCTTCGTTCAGTTCGGGAATACGCAGACGAATGGTCTGCCCTTCGGTCGCCGGCGAAAGCCCGAGATTGGAATTCACGATCGCTTTTTCCACCGCATGCGTCAGCGAGCGATCCCAGACGTTCACCGAAATCAGCCGCGGTTCCGGCACCGTGACGGTGGCGACCTGATTGAGCGGCATATGAGACCCGTAGGCCTCGACCTGCACCGGATCCAGCAAATGGGCCGAGGCACGCCCGGTGCGTAAACCTGACAATTCGGTCTTCAGCGTGCTTGTGGCGCCGTGCATACGGCGCTTGAGTTCTTCAAGGTCGTGACTTGTGTTTGCCATGGCGATCCCCAAAACACGGTGTCGTCATTATCTAACAATTTACAGCCGGAATCGCTGTTGAGCTTACATGATGTCGGCGCTCCTTGCGGACGGAACCGGAGCCCACCCGCCACACTCGTCAAATCGCGTTAACCGACAACGGTTGCCCGGGCACGACCCCGCAGCACCTCTTCGATCACCCCCGGCGCGGCAATGGAAAATACGATGATAGGCATCCGGTTTTCGCGGGCAAGCGCGAAGGCGGTGCCGTCCATGACCCGCAAATTCTTTTCGATCGCCTCCTGATGGGAGAGGCGTTCGTAACGCGTGGCCTTGGGATCTTTCTTCGGATCAGCGGTGTAGACGCCGTCGACGTTAGTGGCCTTCAAGACAGCTTGGCAATCGAGTTCGACCGCCCGCAGCACCGCCGTCGTGTCGGTGGTAAAGTAAGGATTGCCGGTGCCGGCGGCCAGCAACACCACCCTTCCCTTGGCCAAATTTTTCAGCGCACGCTTGCGGTTATAGGTTTCGCAGACCTCCGGCATAGCGAGCGCCGACAGCGTGCGCGCTTCGCAGCCGGCGCGCTCGATGGCGGCCTCGAGGGTGAGGCAGTTCATGACTGTTGCCAGCATGCCCATCGTATCGCCGACCGGGCGCGGCACCCCGCGTTCAGATACTTCGATACCGCGAAATATGTTTCCGCCGCCGACGACCACGCCGAGCTCGACTCCAAGCCGGGCAGCGGCCGCAAGGTCCGCGGCGATCCGTTCGACCATCGGCTGGTTGATGCCGAAACTTTGCGTGCCGGCGAGCGCCTCGCCGGACAGCTTGACGACGACGCGCCGATGCACCGGCTCGGTCATGCTCCCCGTTGCCCTATCCTGCCCTGACCCATCAAGGCGCAAGACCCCGCTCAGCTCTGTCCTGCGGCGGCGGCTACTTCGGCGGCGAAGTCATTATCCTGCTTCTCGATGCCCTCACCCAGCGCGTAGCGCACGAAGCTCGTAACCGCGATCGGGCCGCCGACCGTTTTCTCCGCTTCCTTCAATGCCTGTGCAACGGTCTTCGCGGTATCGTGCACGTAGACCTGGTCGAGCAGACAGACCTCTTTGTAGAAAGTCTTGAGCCCCGATCCGACGATCTTCTCGATCACGTTCTCGGGCTTGCCCTGCTGCCTGAACTTGTCGGCGAGCACATTCTTCTCGCGCGCGACCACCGCCGGGTCGAGACCCGACGCATCGACCGCCTGCGGATTGGAGGCGGCGATGTGCATGGCAACCATACGGCCGAGCGTGGTGAGTTCGTCCGCCTTCCCGGGAGACTCCAGCGCCACGAGCACGCCGATCTTGCCGAGACCGTCGCTGACCGAATTGTGCACGTATTGGCCGACCGCCCCTTGCGAAACTTCGAGCGAAGCCGCGCGGCGCAGCGTCATGTTCTCGCCGACCTTGGCAATTGTTTCCGTGATAGCTTCGCCCACGGTGATCTCGCCGACCTTCGCGGCGGTGATGGCTTCCAGATCGGTGCCGACCGTAAGCGCCACATCGCAGATCATCTTCACCAGGCCCTGGAACAGGTCATTGCGGGCGACGAAGTCTGTCTCCGAATTGACCTCGACGATGACACCCTTCTGGCCCTCCGCCTTGACGCCGATCAGACCCTCGGCCGCGACGCGTCCCGCCTTCTTGGCGGCTTTCGACAAGCCTTTCTTGCGCAGCCAATCGATGGCGGCTTCCATGTCGCCGTTGTTTTCGGTGAGCGCAGCCTTGCAATCCATCATGCCGGCGCCGGTCGCCTCACGCAGTTCCTTCACCATTGAAGCGGTGATATTGGCCATATGACTATTTCCTCGATCCGTCATGGCCGGGCCTGTCCCGGCCATCCACGTCTTTCGTGGCTGCGACGTGGTTAAGTCGTGATGTCCGGGCCAAGCCCGGGCATCACGAGGGCGATGATTACTCCGCCGTCAGTTCTTTCGCCTTCGCCACCCAGCTGTCGACGCGGCCCGGGAGACCCACCTCCTCGCCGACGTTATGGGCGGCAGTAGGCGAGAGCTCGGCAAGCTGCTGGTAGTGGAAAATGCCGAGGTCGTTGAGCTGCTTTTCGATCGCGCCCGACACGCCGGGCAGCTTCTTGAGATCGTCGGCGACGCCGCGCGGCCCGGGCAGTTGCTCGAACCCGAGATCGCCGACCGCGGGCTGCGACGGCACCTCTTCGGCAATGATCGGCTTTTCCTGCGCGCCGATATCGATACCGAGCCCGCCTTGCGCGCGAGAGATGCCGTCGATCGCTGCCTTGGCGATCAAATCGCAATAGAGCGACACCGCGCGGCTCGCGTCGTCGTTGCCCGGCACAACGTAAGTGATGCCGGCCGGATCACAATTGGTATCGACGATAGCCGCGACCGGGATATTGAGTCGCCGGGCTTCTTGAATCGCGATGTCCTCTTTGTTCGTATCGATGACGAACAGAAGGTCGGGCACGCCGCCCATGTCCTTGATGCCGCCGAGCGAGCGGTCGAGCTTGTCGCGCTCGCGCTGCATGGTCAGCCGCTCTTTCTTGGTGTAGCCGGCAGCCTCGTTGGAGTTGAGCATCTCATCGAGCTTGCGCAGACGCGAAATCGAGCCCGAGATCGTTTTCCAATTGGTCAGCGTGCCGCCGAGCCAGCGCGAATTCACGTAATACTGCGCGCAGCGCTTCGCGGCGTCAGCGATCGCGTCCTGCGCCTGCCGCTTGGTGCCGACGAACAGAATGCGCCCGCCTTTGGCCACGGTATCGCTCACCGCCTGCAGCGCCTGGTGCAGCATCGGCACCGTTTGGGCGAGATCGACGATATGGATGTTGTTGCGGGTGCCGAAGATGTACTGCCCCATCTTCGGGTTCCAGCGGTGGGCCTGATGGCCGAAATGCACGCCAGCTTCCAAAAGCTGACGCATCGAGTAGTCAGGAAGCGCCATAGTCTTCTCCGGTTGATCCGCCGCGGACGGTTGTGAGCCCGATCCTGGGCCACCGGATGGCCTGACCCGCCCGTTGTCGGGGCGCAAGCCATACGTCCGCGTGAGTGATGCCGCGGCTTATATAGGGGCGACCCGGGGGAAGCAAGGCGAAGGCCTGCTTTAAGCCCATGCGCCCTCGCCCGTATTCTACCAGCCCCGGGTAGGCCGTTCCCCTTTTTCCTTCCCTCCCACGGGAGGATGGAGCGCCGGGAGGCGCCAGGGCGCTGGCGAGGCGCCCTTGGCGGGTCTGGCGAGACCCGCCGCGCGTCTGGCGAGACGCGCGAGCCCTTGGCGCAGGGCCCGGCACCTCCCGACGCTCCACCGCGGCGCCGTTGTCGGGCACCGCTCCCCGCTCCCTCGGAAGGCGCCTCTAGAGAGCGCCGCGCGACCGAAGCAGACCGCGCCTGAATATAATCATAAAAGGAATATTGTCAACGATCGGTCGAGCAGCAGCCAGGCGCCGCCGCCGATCAACACCAGGCCGACCGCATAGCTGACCCGTTTTCCCTGCGGCACGGCTTTTTCTACCAGCACCACGCTTGCGATCAGCGCCACACAAACAAGATTCGCCACTCCGCCGACGAAGAGGACGAGCATCAACATCCAGCAGCAGCCAAGGCAATACAGTCCGTGCAACAGGCCGATGCCGAAAGGTCCGCGATTCCAATAGCGGCAGACGAACTCGATCGGCGAGCGGCAGCCCCGCAGACATGCCTGCTTCAGCGGCGTGAACTGGTAGCCGCCGGCCGCGATCAGGGCGATGGATGCTATGACCGAATTCGCCGTTGCGATCATCGGGGTCAGCAAGGCCAAACGATCGAGTTGCCACTGCAACACCGTTGCCGCGACGCTGAAAGACATCCAGACCGCCACGTAGGCCGACGCGAATGATGCCGTAGCGCGAAATGGCGATGCAGCACGTCGGCGCCTTTCGATGGTCGCGAACAGGAGTACCATCGGTGCGGCGCTCGGCAGCATCATTGCCACCATCATGATGGCCCACATCACGAACATCAGCCCGAAGCGCGCCGGTGTCCAATCGAGCGGCATCGCCATGTCCGGCATCGACATAGATTTCATATCCATGCCAATGCCGGCCGCGAGATAGGTCCAGGCCAGCAAGGAAACGCCCAGCAGCGCGGCTAACGCTACCGCACGATCTCGCCGCAATACGCGTTCCAGCGCAGAGGTTTGCGTCGGCTGGCCCATGTCGCTCTCACGCGGATCAGCGCGAGCTTAGGCAGCAATACCCGCGGGCGTCTGCTCCACGTTGGCAAGCGTCGCATGGCCTTTCGGTACATCGAAGCGAATGCCACCTGTGCTGCTGATCGTGGCGTGCGCCACTTCTCCTTCGCGATGTTCGAATCCATCCGGCATAAGAACCCGGATACGATGTTCTGCACCGGTGACCGGATTTTTGATCGGCTCGACATTGCATTCCAGCACGCCCGGTATCGATAGTTTCGCCCGCCGACTGCCATAGTCGAACTTCATCTCGATCGGTGCGAACACGGGATCGAGGATCTTGGCCACGATCAAGCTGACGATATGGAACAGCGTACCATCAGCCGAATGTTTGCCGGACATGATCTGGAACAACGCATCCCGCTGCTCAGGTGTGGTGCGTTCGTCGATAATCGGTTGAATTGTCCCGTTCCCCTCGTGCAGAGCACCGGGGAAATCGACGGTCACCACGAACTTCACGCCGTCGAGATTGACTTGTCCGAAGCGGCCTTCGCTGACATTCATCGCCAGCAGACCTTTGCACCAACCCTGCGTCGGCCGCGCGTTGAAGTCGCAGGGACAACCATAGTCGCAAGAACAACTCTTCAGCCATTCGCCTTTCAGTCGCCAATCGATTCCCGCCATCGTCGCCTCCCAGTGCGAACCAGGTGATATGCTTGGCTTGATCGAGCCGCTGCCGGCGCATTGTCGAGCGCCCGCGCTCGATGCCCAATGCTAGCATCACGGCCGTGGCGAGCCTAGCGGCAAGAGAGCGGGCGGCGCACAGCGGCAGAGTCGCTCGACAAGACAGCGGCTTAGCGTCCGGTAAAAAATGCACCGTCCCCGGGGCGGCGCCAGGCAATTGCCGGGCTTAGCCCGGCAATTTGCTCTTTCGGTGAATGTGCGGGTCACCGCCCGCGCATGAACAGAACTTACGGGGAGTTATCCCGCCCTATTCCATCCGCGTGCGCCTTCGCCATAAATCTCGTGGCCATCATCGGTGACGACGATCGTATCTTCGAGCTTGATGAAGCCGCGGCCCGGATGCATCAGCGTGGTCTCGACTGAAATCACCGTGCCCGTTTCCAAGGGCCGGTCGGCGTCATCGGCCGGATACGGCACCGGTCCGTGATTGGTCAGCCTTGGCGCCTCGTGACTGACGAGACCCATGCCGTGGGCGAGAAAATCAAGATGATTGTGATGTTTCGACTGCGCCACCAGCGGCTCGGCAGCGGCGTAGATTTCTCGGCCCATCGCGCCGGCCCGTATCGGCTTCATCGCAGCGCGCTGAATGGTTTCGATCTCGGCAAGCAGGTCCTCGAGCTCCGCGTCGGGCTCGCCTTGGATGGCCATGCGGCAGACATCGCCGATATAGCCGTGATAATTGCCGCCGGAGTCGAGCGACATGATTTCACCCGCCCCCCACACTTGTCCGGTGGGCGCGCGGTTCATGCTGGTGCCGGCGGTGATCAGGCAATACTCGAAGGTCAAGCCGCGGTTGGTCTCCTCGCGCCGTAGCGCCTCGGCGATGTCGGCCTTGCTGTGACCGGGGCCATGGCTCGAAATCACCGCCTGCATAGCCGCAATGACGGCATCCGAGGCATAATGCAGCTTCTTCAACTCCTCGGGTGACTTCTTGGCGCGTTGCCGCTCCAGAACATAAAGTGCATCGACCCAGACGGAGTCGGCGTATGCCGCGCGCAGCACCCTCGACGCGTCGAAAGGCAGAAAGCCGAATTCGACAGCGATGCGATGTGGCGCCATAGCCGCCTTGCGCATGTAATCGACCGCCTTTTGCATCGCATCAACCGAGCCATTCGATGTGGTTTGCGTCTCCGGGGTCCACAGCGGGTTCGCCTGATGCTGAAACTTCTCCAGCCGGTGACCGATATAGGCCGCTTTTTCCGGCGCGCCTTTCGGATAGATGAAGACCGGCAGATAGCGCGTGATTCCGGTAGCATCCATATAGGCGAAAAAATTCGCACGGTGCCCGCCAAGCAAGTACTGCACGTTGTGCTTCGACGTCGCCAGCACCACGTCGATGCCCGCCTCGTCCATCAGGCGGTCGAGGCGGTTGTGATCGAAAGGGATGGCCAATCCGCTGGCCGGCACTGCACTGGCGTTCATGGTGCGGCTCCCAACTGCTCGCCTGGGGCGTTTTGAGCGGGCGCTCCTCGAGCGCCCTGCCGTTCATGTGGTCGAGCCTAGCGCATGATGCGATACGGAGGAAACGGCGCGCCGGCGGTCAAGCTGCGGCGCGCCCCCAGAGTTCCTTGCTGGCAAGGCGCGCGCCCTCCGACAGTGCCTCGAGCTTCGCCCACATCACCGAGGGGTGAACGCGGCGATAGAACGGCCCTTGGGCAAAGCCGCAGTCGGTGCCGCCGATGACATTTTCGCGGCCGACAATATTGGCGAGCCGCACGATACGCTCGGCGACCAGCTCCGGGTGTTCGACCACGTTGGTGGCGTGGCTGATGACGCCGGGGATCAGCACTTGTCCCTCGCCGAGCTTCACATGCCGCCACACCTTCCATTCGTGCTCGTGACGCGGATTGGCGCCCTCGATTACGAAAGCACCGACCTTCGCTCTGAGCAGGATGTCGACAATCTCCCTGAGCGGCACGTCACTGGTGTGCGGGCCTGGCCAGCTTCCCCAACAGACGTGGTAGCGGATGCGCTCGCGTGGCAGTCCCTCGATCGCGTGGTTGAGGAGGTCCATTTGCTTGGCAAGCCACCGCTTGTAGTCGTCGGGCGTGGCCGGCGGCACCATGCGGTCGTAGGTGACCGCACTACGCGCGTCGTCAAGCTGCACGAGGAATCCGGCGTCGACGATCATCCTGTACTCGATGCGCATCGCCTCGGCGATGGCCTGCTGTAGCTCGTCGTCACTCTTGTAATATTCGTTCTTACGGTCCGGGATGACGCTTGCCGGCGCGGCGACCGGCAGGAACGCCTCCTCGATCTCTACGCCCTTCAGCGCCGCTTTGAAGTTGTCGATATCGCGTTGGAGTTCCGCCTGCCCCGTGTAGCTGATCGGCCCGACGCAGATCGCCTCGTTGGTAGTCGCTACCGCCTCGCGCGCATCCAGCTCGGCATAGAATTCGGCGAACTTTGTGCGATCCGCTCCGCGCTTGAACGGATTGGCGCTCTCGGCAGCGATGGGACGACGCTCGAATCCGGACAGGCGCTCCAGCGCGTATTGCGCCCAGCTGATCGACTTTCCGAACTCACCGTCGCTCACCACGTCGATGCCGGCCGCGGCCTGCTGGCGCACCACCTCGGCCACCGAAGAGCCGAGGCACTTCCGGTAGGCGTCTTCGTCGTAAGGCTGGCCGGCCTGCTTCGCACGTAAGAACTGCTGCAAGGCCTGAGGCCGGATCAAACTGCCGACATGGGTGGTGAGGATGCGGTCGGTACTGCGTTTCATTGTCGTGCGCTCGCTTCTTCTTTTGTAATGAGAATGACGTTCGGC
>DASTWX010000104.1:0-2266 GCA_035765795.1 Pseudolabrys sp.
TGCAGCTTGGCGTTCGCCGGCACCGCGGCGAGCCCGGCATGCCAAATGCCGTAGAGCAGCGTGAGATATTCCGGCGTGTTCTTGGCGACGATCGCCACCCGGTCGCCGGGCTGAAGGCGAAGGCGGCAGCGCAAGGCGCCGGCAAGCCTGGCGGCGCGTATGGCCAATTGCTCGTAAGTCGCTACGATCTTCGTGCCGAGCGCCACCGCCGGCAGCGCCGGATGACTTGCGGCCGAGCGCTGAAGCCAAAGAGCGAGGTTCATGCTTCCTTTTACGTCATTCCGGGGCGCGAACGAAGCGAGCGAACCCGGAATCCATAGCTACACGAGGCCTTAGCATAGTGCCATGGATTCCGGGTCCGGCACTAACGCGCCGTCCCGGAATGACAAACACTTGTCACACCGCGTTGAGCCAGCCGAAACGGATCGGGTAACCCTCGCCGCCGAGCAGCGCCATGGTCTCATAGAGAGGCAAGCCGACAATGTTGCTGTAGGAGCCGACCATTTTGACGATGAATGTGCCGGCGATTCCCTGCGCGGCGTAGCCGCCGGCCTTGCCGCGCCATTCGCCGGACGCGAGATATCCTTCCATATCCTCCGAAGACAGACGCTTGAAGCGGACCCGCGTTTCAACCAGCCGCTGGCGAACGCTTTCTTTCGGCGTCACCAGGCAGATGGAGGTGTAGACGCGATGATTACGCCCTGAGAGCAAGCGCAGGCACTGCGCCGCCTCGTCGAGCAGCTCGGCCTTCGGCAGGATGCGGCGGCCCACCGCCACCACCGTATCGGCGGCGAGAATGTAGGCGCCGCGCAATTCGGCATCGAGCTTAATATTCTCCAGTGCCACTTGCGCTTTTTCGCGCGCCAAGCGGTTGGCATGGGACCGTGGGATTTCACCCCGCCGCGGGCTCTCATCGATGTCCGCGGGCTTGAGCGCGTCCGGCTCGATGCCGGCCTGGTTGAGCAACGCCAAGCGGCGCGGCGAGCCGGAGGCGAGCACGAATTTGGGCCGGCCGGTCATGAGTTTGTAACCGCTTGCGGGGGAGGGCAGGGTGGGGGCAAAGACGTGGATGGCCGGGACAAGCCCGGCCATGACACGAAGGATGGGTCGGCAATTTTCACGGCTGGTATTAACGCCGAATTCCCACGCATAGGCAATCTCATTCATTCCCCGAAACCGGTCGGCCGAAACGTTCGCGAATCCGTCGAAGCAATTGGTCGCGCACCTCGCGGTAGGCATTGAGCCGCTGCTCGCGGTTGCCATCCGCCGCGGTAGGGTCGGGCGTCGGCCAGTATTCGACATCGGCGGCCGACGTTCGGGTGAGCTCCAGCGCTTTGTGATGGGCCGGCGGAGACAACGTGACGATAAGATCGAAGTTGAGGCCTTCCAGTTCGTCCAGCTCCTCGAAAGTGATCGGCCGGTGGCGCCCGACATCGATGCCGATCTCCTCCATCACTGCCACCGCAAACGGGTCGAGCTCGCCTTTGAGTACGCCGCAGGAGCCAACATAAACGGTGCGGCCGAACATCTGCTGAAACATAGCGGCAGCCATCGGCGAGCGCACCGCATTCTGGCCGCAGGCAAACAACACTGCCTGAGGGCGTGACGTGCGCTCCTGCGCAGGCATCAGGAAGCCACGGCACAATCGGATCTGACCGACCGCTTGACCAACCCTCCTTCTGTCATTGTCCGCGAAGGCGGGCGATCCATTAACCACGAGCTATTTCGTAATTCGCTGGATGCCCCGCTTTCGCAGGGCATGACAGTGGAGGGGTTGAGCAACCGATCACCCGATTCCATCTCAGCGGATTTTCCCTACCCCTTCCAATGCAGCACGCATAACAGCGTAAAGAGCCGGCGGGCGGTGTCGATATCGATGCTGACCTTGCCTTTCAGCCGCTCCATCAAAACGCGGGAGCCCTCATTGTGGATGCCGCGCCGGCCCATGTCGATCGCCTCGATCTTGTCGGAAGTGGCGCTGCGGATCGCCTGATAATAGCTGTCGCAGATCATGTAGTAGTCCTTCACGATCCGGCGCAGCGGGGTGAGAGACAACAAATGGGCGACGACCTGCTCGCCATCCTCGGTGCGGATGTCGAATACCAGCCGGTTGCCCGTGATGCTGAGGCGCAACGCATAGGGGCCCTTATCGTGCCCGACAGGCGCGAACGAGTTGAGTTCAAGTAAATCGTAAATCGCCACGCGCCGTTCGTGCTCGACATCCGGATTGGAGCGGCCGATCGTTTCTTCGTCGAGCGTGACGGCG
>DASTWX010000105.1:0-5481 GCA_035765795.1 Pseudolabrys sp.
TGCTCGCGCGCTTTTATCTTGAATACGAGATATTCAGGCAAGGTCCGCCGCTGCAGTTCCGACGGCTGCCGACGCTGCCGATCCTGCACCGAATCGCGGGAGGGCGGATCGGGAAAGCATGGCAGAACCTGACCATCGGCATGGCCGATCTGGAGACAGCGGCGCTGTTGAAAATTCCGCTGAGCGCTCCGGTCGCCTTGGTTTCACGTACGGCGCTCGATCGCGGCGGCAAGATTCTCTACATCGGGCACGGGATCTATCGCGGCGACGCCATCGCGATGGAGATCGAGTTGCGCTGACCGGCGGCGCCGCGCGTGCGGCGCGGCACCGGATGTGCGCGCGCGCTTGATGATGTCGCCCATCCGGGCGGAATCGGACTTGATGAGTTCGGCGAATTCCGCCGGCGTGGTGCTGACCGGGTCGATCATCAACTGTTCCATCTTCGCCCGATAGCTGGCGTTCTGCGTCATCGCCCGCACGTCGGCATTGAACTGATCGATGGCGCGACGCAAAGGCACAGTGTTGCTAAAAGAGCAATAGTACAGCTATTTGACTTTTTTCTTGGTCGCCTCCACAATGATCTGATTATTCAGAGCATCCCATGATGCGAGGCTGCGGCGGGACGAGCGATAGCTGAGTTGGCAGCTAAGGTGGCGCAGTCTTAAAGTCAGAGACTTACCGCCGTGGTGCGGGTTCGTCGAAGCAGGCTGGAGGCCGGATGCGGTTTATAGAATCGCTCAGAGCGAGAAATGCGCCGCTCGTTCGAGAGCACGTGACTGCTGTGCACGATTCCACCACAGCGCGTGCTGCGGGCGACATTCTGACTGTAACAAATCTCGGTCAGCACTACGGTGCGCTACGCGCCTTCGAGGGAATTGAACTCTCGGTGCGCGAGGGCGAGTTTCTGTGCATCATAGGACCGAGCGGCTGCGGCAAATCGAGCTTGCTTATGTCCATCGCGGGGCACAATCAGCCTACCGAGGGCAACATGCTTTTTGACGGGGCGCCCGTGCTCGGTCCGAGTGTTGAGCGCGGCGTCGTGTTTCAAGAATACGCGCTCTTTTTATGGATGAATGTTTTCGACAACGTCGGCTTCGGGCTTCGTATGATGCACAGCCTGAGCCGTGCCGAGTACCGGCGACGAGTGGAGGAGCAGTTGGCTCTCGTCGGGCTCACAGAGTTCGCCGATTATTGGCCGCACCAGCTGAGCGGCGGCATGCGTCAGCGCGTGGCGATCGCGCGTGCGCTCGCCGTCAAGCCGCGAGTCTTGCTGATGGATGAGCCTTTCGGGGCGCTCGACGCCTTGACGCGAGGGGCGCTGCAGCAGGAGCTTATACGAATCTGGCAGGTAACGAAGATGACGATCATTTTCGTTACTCACAATCTGCAGGAAGCGTTGTTTTTGGGCGACCGGGTCCTCTGCATGACGCGGCGCCCAGGCCGTATAAAAAAAGAGCTTGCGATCGATTTGCCGCGCCCGCGCGATGTCGAGAATCCTAATGAACAAATGCAACAAATCATCAGGGAGATGCAGAATGCCGTCTATACAGAAATCGACGCCCCGCGAGCCGCCGATTGAATCGCGCCGCGCCGGCCGTGGTCTGCCCCGCCGCACCGTACTCTCCATGCTCGCGGCGGCCGCGCTCACTTCGCGCGTACGCGCCCAACCGGCGTTGCCGGTCGTGCGTTTCGTCAACGTTCCGCTGCAGGACTGGCTGCCGTTCTGGGTCGCGCAGCAACATGGGTTGGATAAGCACTACGGCATTGAGCTTAAGCCCGTACCGATTGTCGGCGGAACCCAGACGGCGAATTTCGCGGCATCGGGCAATTGCGATATCGCCACTGTGGCGGGCGTGCTCGCGCTGCTCGCGGTGAAGCGGGGTCTCGTACCGAACAAGATAGAACTATTGTGCCCGCTTGGCTCCTCGGCAGATCCCCAACACCCATTCCAAGGAGTTGTGGTGAATGACGAAATCAAGACGTGGAAGGATCTCGAGGGCAAAAAGGTGGCCGTGCTGAGTTTGCACAGCTTGTTCTACTTGTCGGTCACGACCCGGCTTAACCGCGAAAAGGTGGATGTGAGCAAGATCGATTTTGTGCAGATTCCTCTCCCTCAGCAGGTGACGGCGCTGAAGGCCCGCCGTGTTGATGCAATTTGCGTCGGCACCGACTTCGCCGCGCGCGCCATCCATGACAAGATTGGACATCTCCTGGACTGGACTCTCGGCGCTCCTCCATTCGACAATTACAGCCCGGGTTTTCTGGTCGTTAACAGTGACTTCGCCAGCCGCAACGCGGAGACGGTCGAAAAATTTCTCAAGACGTACATCGCGGCCATCAAATGGATCAATGATAATCCGGCGAAAGCGAAGGAAGTGACCGCAAAGGAGTTGCATATCACTGATCCTGTGGTGGTTAAGGGATTCTACCTCGAGAAGTGGGACCCCACGCTCACTCCGGACCCGGAATCGGTAAAGCTCGACAACGAGATGATGATGGGTCGGGGGATAGACCATCCGATCGACCTCAACAAATACCTGACGCACATGAAGTTGGTGCAGGATGCCCGCCGCGCAGTCCTTGGCAAGTAGCGCCGCGGCAAATAGCGCTCGATGGTCCTTTCGGGCGCGGCTGCACCCGCGCCTATTGCGGCGCTCAATAGTTCCGATCCTGCTGCTGGTGCTTTGGGAGGTGGCAAGCGACACCGGACTGGTCGATTCCTACTATCTTCCGCCGCTCCACGTCGTAATCGGAACTGCTTGGTCGCGCTTGCTTTCAGGCCAGCTCGTCACCGATATTAGCGTAAGCCTTTATCGGCTTTTCGCCGGCTACGCTATCGGCGCGGTTGCGGGAATTGCGATCGGTGTTCTCACCGGTCGCAGCTTGCTCGTTTTTGATCTTTTCGATGGGGTGATTCAGGCGCTGCGACCGGTTTCCCCGATCGCGCTGATGCCCTTGGCGATGGTTTATCTCGGCGTCGGGGATTTTGAGAAGATCATTCTCATTGCGTATTCGACCTTCTTCCCCGTGTTCATCAACACTTATTTTGGAGTGCGCGGCGTCGACCGGGTTGTTCTCATGGCGGCGAGGACGTTGGGTGCAACCAGACGGCGCGACATGTTGCGCGAAATCGTCATCCCATCCGCTCTGCCACATATTTTTTCCGGCCTGCGGGTGAGTCTCGGCATTAGCTTTATCGTCCTGATCGCAGCCGAGATGATCGCGGCAAAGAGCGGGCTGGGGTACCGGATAATGGATGCCCAACAGATATTCGAGATCGACGTTGTCTACGTTGGCATCGTCGTCATCAGCCTACTGGGACTGTTGTTCGACGCCATCTTTATGCGGTTCCGCCGACTGCTTTTACCGTGGTATCGCGAGTCCTGAACATGCCGATCGACGACGCAGCCCCCGTGGAGCAGCGCACCATTCGGTAATTGCCGTTACATGAATGAACGAGAATAATCGTCCGCTCCAGATCATATGAACATCGGGGATGTATGCGACATGACCAGTGGATTGGAAGATGAAGAGTTCTTTCGCGAAAGAGGGTTCGGGCTTACTCTGGGTTTTGGCAAAAGACCGGCGGTTATCGTGGTCGATCTGATCAATGCGTTCACGAAACCGGACCTTCCATTGGGTTGCGAGCTCGAGACGCAAATCGAGAGTACGAACAAGTTGCTCGACGCCGCACATCAAGTGCGGGTTCCCATTATTTTTTCAACCGTTGCCTATGACGGCGACGATCTGGAGGATGGCGGCCTTTGGCCTTTGAAGCACAAGGGATCGGCAACTCTTAGAGCGGGGACCGAGTTGGTGGAAGTCGATCCTAAAATCCACCGCGATCGATCTGATATGCTATTGGTCAAGAAATATGCCTCTTGCTTTTTCGGAACTGACCTGTCTTCCCGGCTGACGTCTCGTCAGATCGACACAGTCATCATTACCGGATGTTCGACCAGCGGGTGCGTAAGGGCAACTGCAATCGACGCAATTCAAGGCGGGTTCCGTCCAATGGTCGTGCGGGAAGCGGTAGGCGATCGTTCCGTTGCAGCGCATGATCAAAGTTTATTTGACCTTCGGGCGAAATACGCGGATGTCGTTTCGTTGGACGACACGCTGCGATACCTGCAAGCGATGGCACACCCTTGACGCGGAGCTTGGTCGATTAGGTATTCCTGAAAATGAGGACATGCTTGCTAATGATTACCGTATGCGCAGAACCGCCCTCTGACCTTTAATTATGACCCGAACTGATTTCAAAGGACGGCGCGAGGACAGGCGCTTCATTACCGGCCGCGGTCACTACAGCAACGATTGGAATCTGCCAGGCCAGGTGCATGCCTGTTTCCGCCGCGCCGACCGCGCCCACGCCATCATCAAGTCAGTCGATACGAGCACGGCCGCGAACAGTTCCGGCGTCCTTGCTGTCATCAGCGGGCGCGATGTGGCGGATGCCGGATTTCGCACGGTGCCGCCCATCTCGCCGCCGCCGGGCCGCGGCGGCCAAAAGGTGATCGTGCCGGAGCGGCCGGTGCTCGCGCGCGACCGCGTGCGCTTCGTCGGCGAGGAAATCGCGGTGGTGATTGCCGAGACCGCGGCGGCGGCTCGGGACGCGGCCGATCTCATCGAGGTCGAGTACGAAGATCTGCCCGTCGTGATCGGCGTCGAGCGCGCGCTGGCGGCGGATGCGTTCGCCATTCACGACAACATCCCGGGCAATATCTGCTTCGAGTTCGAATACGGCGACGAGCGGAGGACGGCCGAGGCTTTTGCCCGCGCGGACGGGATGGTCGCCTTGCGCGTGGAAAGCCCGCGTGTGGCGCCGACACCCATGGAGGTGCGCGGCGCGCTCGTCGCCTACGATGCCGCAGCGGAGGTCTTCGATGTCTACTGCGCCAACCAAGGCGCGCTCGCCTTTCGCGACGATCTCGCCATCATGGCGGGCATTGCGCCCAAACGTATCCGCGTGCGGATGATCGATACCGGCGGCGCCTTCGGCGCGCGCACGTCGCCGTTTCCGGAATATCCGGTGCTGATGTACGCGGCAAGGAAATTAGGCCGGCCGGTGAAATGGCTGTCCACGCGCTCGGAAGACTTCCTCACCGACCATCATGGGCGGGCTGTGGTGCTGCGCGGCGAGCTTGCTTATGACAAGAACGGCAGGTTCCTCGCGTTGCGGACCGAATGGCTGTGCGATTCCGGGGCTTATCTCGGCGCGGCCGGCGTCCTCACCAATTCGATCAACGGCCGCGCAATTGGCGCGGGCGTCTACGAAGTCGAGGCGCTCTACGGGCGCCACCGGCAGGTCATGACCAACACGGCGCCGACCGACGCTTATCGCGGCGCCGGGCGGCCGGAAGCCAACTTGATTGTGGAGCGCCTCGTTGACGAGGCTGCCGCGCGGCTCGGTATCGACCCGCTCGAACTGCGCCAGCGTAACCTCATCAAGAAAGAGCAGATGCCGTATCGCACCCAAAG
>DASTWX010000106.1:0-7776 GCA_035765795.1 Pseudolabrys sp.
TTAGCGAAGGCGGGTGGAGGCCACGGCCGGAATCGAACCGGCGTGCACGGATTTGCAGTCCGCTGCGTCACCACTCCGCCACGTGGCCACCGGACCAAGGCTATATAGGAGGCGTTCGGGCTTCACAACGGCGCGGACATAACTCTCGAGGCCGCCGTGGGGATTCGGAGGAGCATGGCTTGCGTTTTGCCGCTCTCTGCCGCAAGAAAACGCACCGTCTTGAGAACGTTCGAGGAATGCGATGACCGACTTCGCCGCTGCCCGCCGGAACATGGTGGAAGGGCAGGTCCGCACCGCCGACGTGACCGATCTACGCATCATTGCGGCGATGCTTGAAGTTCCGCGCGAGCGCTTTCTGCCAGCGGCGGTGGCGGGGCTCGCGTATCTGGATTTCGATGTGCCGCTCCCCGCTGCTCCCGGGCGCCGCCTGCTCAAGCCTATGGTTCTGTCCAAGCTGATCCACGCCGGTGCTATCAAGGCGACCGACCGCGTCCTCGACGTTGGCTGCGCCACTGGTTACGGCGCGGCGATTCTTGCCCGCATGGCCGCGGAGGTGGTTGCGCTCGAAGAGAACGCGGCCTTGGCCGAGATGGCCAAGGCCAACCTGTCGGACCAGCCGCATGTCAGTGTGGTGAACGGGAAACTCGCCGACGGCTGGCCGGTAGGGACCCCCTACGACGTCATCCTGGTCGAAGGGGCAACCGAGATCGAGCCGACCCCGCTTTGCCGCCAGCTGGCCGACCGCGGCCGATTGCTTTGCATCCTCGGCGCCGGCCCCGCGGCTAAAGCGAGCGTCCTGTCTCGGACCGGCGACGACATCGGTGTGCGCCATGTTTTCGACGCAACTGCGGCGGTGCTGCCGGGCTTTGTCAAGCCGCTTGAATTCGCATTTTGATGCCGTCGCCGACCGTGGCCCAAAAACCCCATCGGCAGACTTTCTGTTAGCATGGTTCCGCCGGGGGTTCTCACTGGCTGGCGAGGCGCTTATGGTGCTTCTCTAGCCGCGATTCAGGCGGCAACTTAGGGGTGGGGGTGCGGCGCTGATGTTCCGTTGCGGGCGTTATTCGGAAAAGCCAAGGCGGAATTGGCGCAAAACGGTGGCGCTCGGCGTGATTGCCGGCGCGGTTGCGGGAACTGCGACCCATGCCGATACGCTCACGTCGGCGCTGGCCTTGGCCTATCGTAACAATCCTTCGCTCAACGGGCAGCGGGCGGCGGTGCGTGCTACGGACGAGAACGTACCGCAGGCACTTTCCGGATACCGGCCCACCGTTACCGCCAATGCCTTCATCGGTTCGGAATATTTCGACACGCTGACGCGCACCGGCGTTGCGGCCAACCCTTATGCGCGCGACGCGGGCTTCGTCACGCCGCATGGCGCTGGTCTCACCGCAACACAGACCTTGTTCAATGGTTTCCAGACTGCCAACCGCACGCGCGCAGCCGAAAGCCAGGTGAAAGCCGCACGCGCCGCCCTTCGCAGCAGCGAGCAAACCGTGCTGCTCAATGCGGTCATCGCCTATATGAACCTGTTGCGCGATACCGCCATTCTCGATCTGCAGCGGCGCAACGTCGAAGTCTTGCAAGAACAGTTGCGCCAGACCCGTGACCGCTTCAATGTCGGCGAGGTGACACGCACGGACGTCGCACAGGCCGAATCGAGTCTTGCCGCCGGGCGGTCACAGGTGCTGACCGCCGAGGCCAATTACACGTCCTCGGCGGCCACCTATCGCCAAGTCATCGGCGCTACGCCCGGCAAGCTGGCGCCCGGCACGCCGGTCGATCGTTTTTCGCCGCACACCTTGGCGACGGCGATCAGCTCGGGGACCGCCACAAACCCGGCGGTCACCGCGGCAGAGTACAACATGGACGTCGCCCAATCGCAGGTGAAGGTTGCCGAAGGCGCGCTCTCGCCGACCCTGTCGGTGCAAGGCAACGTGCAGAAGAATTACGAGAGCAGTTTGCAGTCGCTCCAAACCTTTACAGCCTCGGTTATCGGCCAGCTCAGTGTCCCGATCTACCAGGGCGGGGCCGAATATGCGACCATCCGCCAAGCCAAGGAGACGCTGGGGCAGCGGCGGCTCGAGCTCGACACCGCGCGCGATCAGGTGCGGCAGAACATTGTGCAGGCCTGGGGCCAGCTCGAGGCGGCCAAGGCCAACATCGAGGCCACCCGCTCGCAGGCGCAAGCGGCCGAGATCGCGCTCAACGGCGTGCGTGAGGAGGCCCGCGTCGGACAGCGGACCACATTCGATGTGCTCACCGCGCAGCAGACCCTGGTGAATGCACGGGTAGCGGTGGTTACCGCGCAACGGGATCGGGTGGTGGCGTCATACACGCTGCTGGCGGCCGTGGGCCGCCTCTCACCGCAGGTGCTTGGCCTGCGCGTGCCGGTCTACGATCCGCGCGTGCATTACCACCAAGTCCGCGATAGCTGGGCCGGCGTCCGAACGCCGGACGGACGGTAAGCGCTCGGCGAAGTCCACGCGAATTCTGCCACGCATGGCGTGTCCACAGATCATCCGCGGTTTTCGGCTTTCCGCCTGCCAAAGCCGTGTTCCTTTGGCGTATAAAGGGAACGGACGCTCGATTCGATTCCGTCCAGCGCGACGGGGTTATCAGCGGTCGTAAATTGCAGCACCGTGTCCGGGACGGGAGCCCATGAGTCAGGCGGCGAAGGCGCAAGAGCCCTCGATGGAGGAGATTTTGGCCTCCATTCGACGGATCATCGCCGAAGACGATGCCGGCAAGGCCACCAAGGTATCCGATCCGGCGCCAGCTAAAGCGGGTGCCGCCCCGCCGAACCGTCCGGCCCTGCTGGGTACCGAATCGGCCCGCGACCGCAACAGCCAGGATGACATCGACGCCATGCTGGCCGAGACAGAGAGCCCGGCCGAGGCAGCGCCGGTGGAGGCTGGCAACGTCGCGCCCACGCCCGCGGTTTCGCCGGTGCCCGACGTATTGGTGCTGACGGAAGCAATGACGGCGCCACCTTCGCCTGAGACGTCCAAGTCGGCTGCCCAATTCCGTACGATTGACGGATCGTCGGATGTCGTGTTCACGGAAAGGGCAACGGAGGGGCCACCGCCGCAGCAAGCTGCGCGTCCGACGGAAGAGGTGCGCCGTCAATTCGGCCAAGCTGGCGTCTCGGACCGCGCGCTGATGTCGAGTGCGACTGCAGCGGCGGTGGACAGCGCGTTCAACTCGCTCGCCCATACGGTGCTGGGCAACAACGCGCGCACGCTGGAAGATTTGGTGAAGGAGATGCTGCGGCCGATGCTGAAGACTTGGCTCGACGACAATTTGCCCAGCTTGGTCGAGCGAATCGTACGCGCCGAAATCGAACGTGTCTCCCGCGGCCGCGGCTAACTCAAGCCGCTGACCGGTGGTGCCTGAGTTGGCGTGCGATCCAAATGCCGAGCACCAAGAGCGCCACCGCGGCGAGCAGAAACAACGGCATGCCTTTGTATCGATCGAACAGCATGGCAGCGGAAGCAACGCCCACAGTCTGCCCAAGATAGAGCGCGGCCGAGAACAGGGCGAGCGCGGTTCCGCGCGCTTCTGGCGTCATCTGCGTGGCGTTGGTCTGCAACGTGTTGTGCAGCATGTAGAAGCCCAGGCCAACGACCGTGATGGCAAAGGGCGCGACGTAGGCATGCGACTCGACTGCGAGCGCAAGAAAGCCCGCGGCCAACAGAGCGCCGCCGCCGCCTGCGAGACCGACTTGCCCGAATCGGCCCACCAGCTTTTTGACCGATAGGCTGTAGATCAGGCCGCCAATGGCGAACGTGCCGACGAGCAGGCCGACCACGGCAAAGTCGAGCCCAAACCGTAGATGCAGATCCGCGCCGACGTAGGTAAAGGCGCCGAACATCAGCACGCTTTCCAGAAACACGGCCAAGATCACTCTGCGCGCCCAGGATGAGCGGAGTACGGCGCTGTAGCCCGCGACAAACCCGGTTTCGGTCGCGCTCGGCGGACGGTTGGCTCGCGTGACCGGATTGCGAGCTAGCTCGATGAACAACGCGACGGCGGCGATGCCGAGCAGTCCAGCCAAGATGAAAAACACGTTGCGCCAGCCAAAATATTCGCCCAGCACGCCACCTGCGGCCTGACCGAACAATTGGCCCAGGATTTGACCGGAGAGGAAGCGGCCGAGCACCTGCTGGCGTTTGTCGTACGGGATCACGTCGCCGACAAACGCCATTGCAAACGGGATGACCCAGCCGGTCGCGAGCCCGCTCCCGAGCCGCGCCGCGACTAAAAAAGGCAACGAGGAGGCAAGGCCGCACAGCGCCACCATCACGGCGGAGCAGGCGGCGGCTACAGCCACCGAGCGGTACTTGCCGAAGCGATCGCCGATGGGCCCGATGATGAGCTGCACCGAGCCATGCGCCAGCAGGTAGGCGGTGACCACGATCGAGGCGGCCCCCACGGATATTTGGAAATCCGCCGCGATCTGCGGCAGCAGCGTGTCCGTCACCCTGACCATGGCCTGGGCGGCAAAACCGGCGACGGCGAGGAACGCGATCGCGCGAATGGCGCTCCCGCGAGGCTGAGCGATTGGCTGGTGCAAAGTTGACTCTTCCTCGCGTGGCGGGCTTTGTACGGCCCCGTCGGCATTCAAGCAAAACGGCAATGATCGAAAAGACCTATCAACCCTCGGAGGTCGAGGGTCGCATCTACCGCACGTGGGAAGAAGCGGGCGCTTTTCGGGCCGGCCGGCCCGAGCGCGCCCAGGCCGAAGCCTATTCTATCGTTATTCCGCCGCCCAACGTCACCGGCTCGTTGCATATGGGCCATGCGCTCAACAACACGCTGCAGGACGTGCTCTGCCGCTTCGAGCGCATGCGCGGAAAGGACGTGCTGTGGCAGCCGGGAACCGATCATGCCGGCATCGCCACGCAGATGGTTGTCGAGCGCCAACTCATGGAACGGCAGGAGCCGAGCCGCCGCGAGATGGGCCGCGCGAAGTTCCTTGAACGTGTTTGGGCTTGGAAGGCGGAGTCGGGCGGCACCATCGTCAATCAGCTCAAGCGGCTCGGCGCGTCGTGCGATTGGTCGCGCGAGCGCTTCACCATGGATGAGGGACTCTCGAAGGCCGTCCTTAAGGTTTTTGTAGAGCTCTATCGCGAAGGGCTCATCTACAAGGACAAGCGGCTGGTTAACTGGGATCCCAAGCTGCTCACCGCCATCTCCGACTTGGAGGTGGTGCAAGTCGAGACCAAGGGTCATCTCTGGCACCTGCGCTACCCGCTCGAAGGCAAGAAATTCGATCCCGAAGACCCGTCCACCTTCATCGTAGTCGCCACCACGCGGCCGGAGACGATGCTCGGCGACACTGCGGTCGCGGTGCACCCGGATGATGCGCGTTATAAGGCGCTGATCGGCAAGAACGTGGTCCTGCCGTTGGTCGGGCGGAGGATTCCGATCGTCGCCGATGAATATTCCGATCCGGAGAAGGGCTCTGGCGCGGTGAAGATCACGCCGGCGCACGACTTCAACGATTTCGAAGTCGGCAAGCGGCACGGATTGCCGCAGATCAATATTTTCAGCGTGGAGGCAAAGCTCACGCTGAAGGACAACGGCGACTTTCTTGCCGGCGTTCCGAGTTCAGCCGATCTCGACGAGACGCTGGCGATGCATGGCGCCGATCGCTTTGCCGCCCGCAAGAAAATAGTCGAGCGGCTGGAGCTGCGGGGACTGGTCGAAAGGATCGAACCGACCACGCATGTCGTGCCGCACGGCGACCGCTCCAACGTCGTGATCGAGCCGTTCCTCACCGATCAGTGGTACGTCAACGCCGAGGAATTGGCGAAGCCGGCGATTGCCGCCGTGCGTGAGGGCAGGACCACCTTCGTCCCGAAGAACTGGGAGAAGACCTATTTCGATTGGATGGAGAACATCCAGCCCTGGTGCATCTCGCGGCAGTTGTGGTGGGGGCATCAGATTCCGGCTTGGTATGGGCCGGACGGCAAGGTTTTCGTCGCCGGCAGTGAAGCCGAAGCGCAGGGAGACGCCGAGCGGCACTACGGGAAGGCGACGTCGCTGAAGCGCGATGAAGATGTCCTCGACACCTGGTTTTCGTCTGCCTTGTGGCCGTTCTCGACGCTCGGCTGGCCGGATAACACACCTGAACTGAAACGCTATTACCCGACCAGCGCGCTGGTCACCGGCTTCGACATTATCTTCTTCTGGGTCGCCCGCATGATGATCATGGGCCTCCATTTCATGAAAGATATCCCTTTTCATGACGTCTATATCCATGCGCTGGTGCGTGACGCCTCCGGCGCCAAGATGTCGAAGTCGAAAGGCAACGTCATCGATCCGCTGGCGCTGATCGATCAGTACGGGGCTGACGCGCTGCGCTTCACGCTTGCCGCCATGGCGGCGCAAGGGCGCGACATCAAGCTCTCGACCCAGCGGGTCGAAGGTTACCGAAATTTTGCGACCAAGCTCTGGAATGCCGCGCGCTTCGCCGAGATGAACGGCTGCGCCACTATGGTGGGCTTCGATCCAAACTCGGCAAAAGAGACGCTCAATCGCTGGATCGCGCACGAGACGGCGAAGGCCGTTGGTGAAGTGACCGAGGCGGTCGTCACTTATCGTTTCAACGATGCGGCGAACGCGGCCTATCGTTTTGTCTGGAATATCTATTGCGACTGGTACCTCGAGCTGGCGAAGCCTTTGCTCACCGGTCCCGATGGCGTCGCCAAAGACGAGACACGCGCCATGGTCGCCTGGGCGCGCGACGAGATTTTGAAATTGCTGCATCCGTTCATGCCGTTCGTCACTGAAGAGTTGTGGGCGGTGACAGCCTCTCCCTCAGTCATTCCGGGACGGCCCGAAGGGCCGGGCCCGGAGTCCATAATCATCACCGGGAATATGGATTCCGGGACCGCGACTTCGCCGCGTCCCGGAATGACCCGAGAAGACCTGCTCGCGCTTAGTTCCTGGCCAGTGCTTAACGGGCTTGAGGACAATGCCGCCGAAGCGGAGATTGGCTGGGTCATCGATCTTGTCACCGCGATCCGGTCCGTGCGCGCCGAGATGAACATCACTGCGCACATCCCGCTGATGCTCACCGGCGCGTCGGCGGAGACGAAGGCGCGAGCCGAGCGCTGGGCCGAATTCATCGAGCGCCTGGCGCGCGTTTCCGATATTTCGTCGGCGGATATTGCGCCGCAGGGCTCGGTCCAACTCGTGGTGCGCGGCGAGGTGGCCGCGCTGCCGCTCAAGGGCGTCATCGATCTTGCTGCCGAGCGGGCGCGGCTTGCGAAGGATCTGGCCAAGGCGGAAGCCGATATCAAACGCGTCGATGCCAAGCTCGCGAATGAGTCTTTTGTTGCTCGCGCCCCTGAAGAAGTGGTGGAAGGCGAGAAAGAGAAGCGCGAAGAGGCGGCCGCGCGCAAGGCAAAGATCGCGGAAGCGCTGGAGCGGCTGCTGGGAGCAGAGTAGCGGCGCGCTGACCGGGGGAGGGTAAGCATGCGGATATTCCTGGCCGGCGCGGGTGGTGTGATCGGGCGCCGTTTGACGCCAATTCTGGTCAGCGCCGGCCATCAGGTCGTCGGCACCACGCGCTCTCCCGACCGAAGAGCCGCCATTGCCGAGCTTGGCGCCGAGCCGGTCGTGGTCGATGTATTCGATGCCGCCGAACTTACGAAGGCGGTCCAAGGGGCGAGGCCGGACGCAATCATTCATCAACTCACCGATCTCGCCTTCGCGCCGGGCACTCCGCGCTACCAAGAAGGCCTCGCCCGCAACGCGCGCCTGCGC
>DASTWX010000107.1:0-15520 GCA_035765795.1 Pseudolabrys sp.
ATGGCGCGGATCGCCTTGCGCGCACCGGCGGAGCTTGCCCGCTTCATCGCGCCGAAAGGCTCGGTTGCGCTTGACGGCGTCTCGCTGACGGTGAACACGGTCGACAGGGACCTTTTCTCGGTGCTGATCATCCCACATACATTGGAAGTGACGACGCTCGGGGATTTGGGCGAAGGCGACGAGGTCAATCTCGAGATTGATACCATGGCGCGCTATGCGGCGCGGCTGATGGAGAAGCGCTAGGCGCTGACAGGGACGCATATGCAGGTGCGCTCCCTCCCCTGCGGGGAGAGGGTTGGGTGAGGGGGATCAAATCTTTCGATAGGCTGTAACCCCTCACCCGGATCGCGTTCCGCGATCCGACCCCTCCCTATGGGAGAGGTGAAAGAAGAGCTCCCCTTGTTCGCTGCGCAACCGCTTGCTACGACCTCGCGGCAACGAAGGAAAATAGACAAAATGGCAAAGACTCGCCGCGCCGCGAAAAAGCGCGAAACCTTGCGCATGCTGATCGTGGAGGCGCGCTATTACGAACCCATCGCCGAAAAGCTGTTGGCCGGCGCCGCCGAAGTCCTGCAACAAGCGGGCGCCGAAGTCGAGCGTGTCACCGTTCCCGGAGCGCTCGAAATTCCTCCGGCCATTGCTATGGCAGTCGATACCGCCAAGGCTAAGCGCAAACCATTTGACGGTGTCGTCGCGCTCGGCTGCGTCATCCAAGGCGAGACCTATCACTTCGATCTGGTGTCGAACGAATCCGCGCGTGGGCTTATGGATCTCGGTCTGCAGCGCCAACTGCCGATCGGCAACGGCATTCTCACCGTCGATAATGAGGCGCAGGCGCACGCGCGGCTCGGCGGCAATCGCGGCCACAAAGGCGCCGAGGCGGCGCGCGCGGCGCTCGCGCTGGTCGCGCTCAAGAAGTCGCTGCAGGCGCGCTGATGGCCCGCAGCGCGCCCGGGGGTGACAAAGACCCGCGCAAGGCAAACCAGCGCGGGGCGGCGCGGCTTGCCGCCGTGCAGGCGCTTTATCAGATGGACGTCGCCGGCACGGGCTTGAACGACATCCTCGCCGAATTCGAGAGCCATTGGCTTGGCCGCGAGGTCGAGGGCGAGCAATATCTGCCGGCGGAAGCCGCCTTTTTCCGCGACATCGTGGCCGGTGTTCTGCGCGAGCAGCGGAGTCTTGATCCGCAGATCGACGCCGCCTTGCAGAAGACCTGGCCGCTCAAGCGCATCGAAACGATCTTACGGGCGGCGTTGCGCGCCGGCGCCTACGAGCTTGCTCACCGGCGCGACGTGCCGGCGCGCGCTGTTGTCTCCGAATACGCCGATGTCACCGCTGCTTTCGTGGGACGCGAGGAGACCGGCATGGTCAATGCGGTGCTCGATCAATTGGCGCGGCAGGCGCGGCCGGAGGAGTTTGCCGGGTAAGGTACTTACACCGGTCCCACTCGTTGTCATGCGCGGGCTTGACCCGCGCATCCATGAAGCGTTGCTAAGTATGAGTGCCTTACGAACGGCATACGCTTCGGCAGTTCATCATGGATTGCCGGGACAAGCCCGGCAATGACGTGCGAAGGAGAGGCGCGTACAGTGAGGCGATGTCGTGCATGAACTCTAACGCCGACCAACTCTCCGGCGAAGACCGGCTGATCGCAAACCTGTTCGCGCCGATTGCGACGCACGCGGGAGCGCTGGGCTTAACCGATGACTGTGCCTTCATCACGCCGCCGCCGGGACACGATCTCGTGCTCACGACCGATACCATCATCGGCGGCGTTCATTTCTTCGAAGATGATCCGCCGCATGCGGTCGCCGGCAAAGCAATGCGAGTCAATCTGTCGGATGTGGCCGCCAAGGGCGCAATACCGCTCGGCTTTCTCGTTTCGCTGGCGCTGCCGAAGGAAATCGGTGAGGACTGGCTGATTGGCTTCGCCGAGGGCCTGCGCGGCGATGCGGATCGTTACGCCTGCCCGCTTTTCGGCGGCGACACCGTTCGCACGCCGGGGCCCATAATGGTGTCGGTCAGCATGTTCGGAAGCCTACCGCAGGGCACGATGGTGCGCCGCGCCGGCGCAAAGGTTGGCGACCGTATCTTTATCAGCGGCACTATTGGCGACAGTGCGCTCGGTCTCGTCTTGCGCCGCGACCCGGCCAAGGATTGGAAATTGAGCGCGGCCGACCGGCAGCATCTCAGCGATCGTTATCTGCTGCCGCAGCCGCGCACGGCCTTGGCGGAGGCCGTGCGCACGCACGTCTCCGCCGCCATGGACGTTTCCGATGGGCTGGCCGGCGATCTCGCCAAGCTCTGCCGCGTATCGCACGTCGCGGCAACGGTCGAGGTTACCCGCATCCCGCTTTCAGACGCCGCGCGTGCGCTCATCGCGGCCGAACCATCACTTTTGGATACAGCACTGACCGGCGGTGATGACTACGAGATTGTCTGCACGGTGCCGCCGGCGAAAGCAGATGGATTCCGCACGGCGGCCGAGGAGGCGAACGTTGCGGTCACCGAGTTGGGCGCCATCGAAGCAGGGCAGGGCGCCCGTTTCTTGGGCCGCGACGGCGTGCCGTTCTCTTTTTCACGCGCTTCGTTCAGCCATTTCTAACTAATTGGCGGCCGACATCCCTCCAAGTCATTCCGGGTCGCCGCGAAGCGGCGAACCCGGAATCCAGAGCGACCTTCATATAGCTTCTGGATTCCGGCTCTCGCTTCGCTCGGCCGGAATGACAATGAGAGACGCCTGGGCGGCGGCGATGGGCGACGTTATACTCGCCCGGCAATTGAATGAGGAAGTCCATGCACGACGTAACAGCGGCGTCGAACGCGCTGGTGCCGATTGCGCCCGGCGCCAATTTCCAAGCCCTGCACCGGCTATTCCCGACCTCGGCTTATCTGCGCCGCCGCGCGCCGCGCAACGTACCGAGGTTTGCGTTTGAGTATGGCGACACCGGCGCCGGCAATGACATTGGAATTGCGGACAACTGGGCGGCCTTCGATGCGGTGAAGATCGCGCCGCATTACGGCGTGACCAACATGCTGCCGCCGTGCGATGTGGAGTTATTCGGCCGCCGCTATGCGGCGCCGATCGGCATTGCGCCGATGGGCGGGCCGTCGCTGGTGTGGCCGGGTGCCGATTTGCTGCTCGCGAAAGCCGCCCAACGAGCACGCGTGCCCTACACGCTCGGCGTTGCCGGCGGCGCAACTATCGAAGAAATCGCGGAAATTGCGCCCGATGTCTTCTGGCTTCAGCTTTATCGCTTCTCACACAACGATCACAAAATCGGCTTCGATCTCGTCCGCCGTGCCCAGGAAGCCGATGTCAAGGTTCTGACGCTGACGTTGGATGTGCCTGTCCGCACCACGCGCTCGCGCGAGAGCTACGCCGGTCTCGGCGGCGAATTTAAGCCCACGCCGCGCATGATCGCTGAAATGATTGTCCGGCCGAAATGGCTGTGGGCGCTGTGGCGCCATGGCTATCCGCGCTTTGCCACGGTCGGCCAATACGCCGGCAAGAATCCGAGCACCAACGAAACGATCCGCTTCGCGCGCCGGGAGATGGGCGGTGCGTTTTCCTGGGAGGAAGTCGCGCGCTACCGCGACCGCTGGAAAGGCGCGATGGCGTTGAAGGGCATCCTTCATCCGGCCGACGCTGAGAAGGCGGTGTCGCTCGGCATTGACGGCATTTGGGTGTCGAACCACGGCGGCCGGCAGATCGAGGCGCTGATGCCGACCATCGACGTGCTGCCCGCGATCGTCGCTGCCGTGGGCTCGCGCGCAACCATCGTCCTCGACAGCGGCGTGCGCAGCGGCCAGGATGTGATGCGCGCGCTCGCGCTCGGCGCCGATGCCGCGTTCGCCGGCAAGTCGTTCCTCTGGGCGCTCGGGGCGCTCGGCGACGAGGGGCCCGGCTACCTCCTCGACCTGTATATAGGCGAACTGCGGTCCTCGCTCGGTCAGATCGGTGCATTGTCGCTGGCGGATGCGCGCGCAGCTTGCGTGCGCCATCCGGGGAAGGTGGAGTTTCCTCCTGCCGGTCATTCCGGGACGGCGCGTTAGCGCCGGACCCGGAATCCAGAGTCACAAACAGAAGTCCCCTATGTCGCCCTGGATTCCGGGCTCGGCGGACGCCCCGGAATGACAGGCTAGAAACAACCCAGCCCTGCGGTTGCGGCAGTAGCGCCATGTTGCGATGGCCGCTAAAACGAGCAGCCTTTTTCACCGGGTTTTCGGTATGCCGGCAATCGCCGCAACGCTATCCCACGTCGTGGACGATAATCTTGCGCGCCGCAATGCGATGGTGCTTGCGGTGGGGCAGGCGCTCGGGGGCGCGAACAACACCATCATCTTCTCGACCGCCAGCATCGTCGGTGCGGTGATCGCGCCCGACAAGGGCCTTGCCACCCTGCCAATCACCACCTTGGTGCTTGGCCTGTGGGTCGGCACGCTGCCGGTTGGTATGCTCGCGCGCCGTCTCGGGCGCCGTCCGGCGCTGCAGATCGGTACGCTCTTCGGGATGGCCTCCGGTCTGATCTCGTCATTCGCGGTGGTCAGCGGGAATTTTTGGCTGCTACTGTTCGGGACCTTTTGCGGTGGACTCTACGCCGCCGCTTTCCAGTCCTATCGCTTTGCAGCCGCCGATACTGCGAGCGAGGGCTATCGTGCCAAGGCCGTGTCCTGGGTGTTGGCCGGGGGCGTGTTTGCCGCCGTGCTGGGCCCGCAGATCGTGATCTTCACCAAGGATTTGCTCTCGCCATTCGCCTTCGCCGCCAGCTATCTCGCTCAATCCGTTTGCGCGCTGGTGGCGCTCGGCGTTCTGCAGTTTGTCCGCATCCCACGGGTGAAGCCGCTCAGTCGAAATGAGAGCGGCCGGCCGCTGTCCGAGATCGTGCGCACGCCGCGCTTCATCGTGGCGGCAGCTTGCGGTGTCGCGGCCTATTCGATGATGAACTTCGTGATGACTTCGGCGCCGCTTGCGATGGTTGACTGCGGTCATTCCGTCACTCAGGCGACGCTGGGCATTCAGTGGCACGTGCTTGCGATGTACGGACCGAGCTTTGTCACCGGCAGCGTGATCGGACGCTTCGGCGTCAATCGCGTCACTGCGTTGGGGTTGGTCTTGATTGGCGTGTCGGCTGTGGTGGGTATCACCGGCCTCTCGGTCGCCCACTTCTGGACCGCGCTGGTGCTGCTCGGGTTCGGCTGGAATTTCGGGTTCATTGGCGCCACCACGATGGTGACCGGCTGCCATCGGCCGGAGGAGCGCACCAAGGTGCAGTCGTTGAATGACTTCCTGATCTTCGGCAGCATGGCAGTGGGGTCGTTCTCGTCGGGCCAATTGCTTGCCGCGTTCGGCTGGGCGGCGCTCAATGCGGCCGTCTTCCCGATCATCGCCATTGCCGGCGCGCTCTTGTTTTGGCACACGATGAGTCGGCCGGCTGAGGCGGTATGAGGCTCAAGCCGCGCGCGGTTTGATCGCCGCGAGCTTGTCGCCGAGTTGGCGCCGCCGCGCCATCAGGTCGTGTGTCGCTTGAAGCCGCAGGAAAAAGCCCTCGCTCAGGCCGAAGTAGCGGGCAAGCCGCAGATCGGTGTCGGCCGTGATCGCGCGCTTGCCGAGCACGATCTCGTTAATTCGTCTTGGGGCGACGCCGATGGCGCGAGCAAGCGCAGTCTGCGAAAGGCTCATGGGCCTCAAGAATTCTTCCAGCAGGATTTCGCCGGGGTGTGGGTTGGGCAGTTGATCAGTGGTAATCGACGATCGCGACATCTTCTGCTCCTCCGTGGGCCCAACGGAATACGATGCGCCATTGATCGTTCACGCGGATGCTCCACTCGCTGGCGCGCTTACCGGATAATTTCTCCAGCCTATTGCTCGGCGGAATGCGCAAATCGTCGACGTGGCGTGCGGCATCGACAAGACGGAGCTTGCGTAACGCCGCGGGCTGAATATCCGGCGACAATTGGCGGCTACGCTCGCCGCGCCAGATTCGTTCCGTTTCAGCGTCACCGAAACTGACGATCATGCGCGGACATAACGCATAACGTTATGGATATCAACGCCCGTTGACCAGTAGAAAATGAAGCGCGGACCACCGATGTCGTATCTCAATAGCGAGGGACCTGGCCTGAGTCATGAAGGCGACAAGAACTGCGGCACATTTCGTCGCAGGTTTTATTTTCCACGTCTTTTCGGATTTGGAACTGCTTGACGGCGGGATGAAAGTCTCGGCAGCGGTTGCGTCGGCTGTGGCTTTTTGGCTATATCCGCGCGCTTTCCGGTCGGGGTGAAGCGCGGGTATAGGCGGCCATCCTCGACGTCCCTGGTGCAAGGCAGGGGGCGTTGCTTCCGCCAGCTCCAGTCAAAATCGAGGACAAGGCCAATATGACTACACTGTGGTGGATCGTCGGCTGTGGAGTGCTCGCGATTCTCTATGGCATCTGGGCGACCATTTCGCTGCTTGGCGCCGACCAAGGCTCCGCCAAGATGCAGGAAATCTCCGCCGCCGTGCGCGAAGGCGCGCAGGCTTACCTGAAGCGGCAGTACACGACGATCGCCATCGTCGGCATTGTAATCTTCATCATCCTGGGCTTCACGTTGGGCTGGCTGGTCGCCGTCGGCTTCGCGGTCGGCGCGATTCTCTCCGGCGTGACCGGCTTCATCGGCATGAACGTGTCGGTGCGCGCCAACGTTCGTGTCGCGCAGGCCGCGACCAAGTCGTTGGCTGGCGGGCTCGAACTCGCGTTCAAATCCGGCGCGGTGACCGGGCTTCTGGTGGCCGGCCTCGCGCTGCTCGGCGTTACCGTCTACTTCGCCATTCTCATTGGCGGCGTCGGCTTCGCGCCCAACGCGCGCACCGTCATCGACGCGCTTGTCGCGCTCGGTTTCGGCGCCTCCTTGATCTCGATCTTCGCCCGTCTCGGCGGCGGCATCTTCACCAAGGGCGCGGACGTGGGCGGCGATCTCGTCGGCAAGGTGGAAGCCGGCATCCCAGAAGACGATCCGCGCAACCCGGCGACGATCGCCGATAATGTGGGCGACAACGTCGGCGATTGCGCCGGCATGGCCGCCGATTTGTTCGAGACCTACGCGGTGACGACCGTCGCCACCATGGTGCTCGCCTCGATTTTCTTTGCCGGCTCGCCGCATCTCTTCAACATGATGAGCTATCCGCTGGCCATCGGCGGCGTGTGCGTGATCACCTCGATCATCGGCACATTTTTCGTCCGTCTGCCGTCGAACCAATCGATCATGGGCGCACTCTACCGGGGGTTCATCGCCACCGCGCTTTTGTCGCTGGTGGCGATCGCGTTGGTCACTTGGGGCCTGATCGGCTGGGGCCCGCTCGGCACCGTCGGCTTCAGCGGCAGTTCGCTCTACATCTGCGCGGTCGTCGGCCTTATCGTCACCGGGCTGATCATCTGGATCACCGAATACTACACCGGTACCGACTACCGGCCGGTGAAGTCGATCGCGACGGCTTCGGTCACCGGCCACGGCACCAATATCATCCAGGGCCTCGCCGTTTCTCTTGAAGCGACTGCGTTGCCGGCGCTGGTGATCATCGGCGGCATCCTTGTGTCGTTCGGCCTTGCCGGTCTCTTCGGCATCGCCATCGCGGTGACCTCGATGCTGGCGCTCGCCGGCATGGTGGTCGCGCTCGATGCCTTCGGCCCGGTCACCGACAATGCCGGCGGCATTGCCGAGATGGCCGGACTGCCGAAGGAGGTGCGCAAATCCACCGACGCACTTGACGCCGTCGGTAACACCACCAAGGCCATCACCAAGGGCTATGCCATCGGTTCTGCGGGCCTGGGCGCGCTGGTGTTGTTCGCGGCCTATAACCAGGACTTGGCGTTCTTCACCAAGAACGCGGCGACGCACCCGTACTTCCAGGGCATCCACCTCGACTTCTCGCTCAACAATCCGTACGTCGTGGTCGGGCTGTTGTTCGGCGGCCTGTTGCCTTACCTGTTCGGCGCGATGGGCATGACCGCAGTCGGCCGGGCCGCTTCGGCGATCGTCGAAGAGGTGCGTCGCCAGTTCCGCGAAAAACCGGGCATCATGGAGTACAAAGACAAGCCCGATTACGGCCGGGCGGTCGACATGCTGACCAAGGCGGCCATCAAGGAAATGATCGTTCCTTCGCTCTTGCCGGTATTGTCCCCGATATTCGTTTACTTCGTCATCTACGGGATTGCGGGCGGCGGGCCGGCCGGCAAGTCGGCGGCCTTCTCGGCGGTTGGGGCGATGCTGCTCGGAGTCATTGTCACCGGCCTATTCGTCGCCATCTCGATGACGTCCGGCGGCGGCGCCTGGGACAATGCCAAGAAGTACATCGAGGACGGCCACTTCGGCGGCAAGGGCTCGGAGGCCCACAAGGCGGCGGTGACCGGCGATACCGTCGGTGATCCCTATAAAGACACGGCGGGCCCCGCCGTGAACCCGATGATCAAGATCACAAACATCGTGGCGCTGCTGCTGCTCGCCGTGCTCTCACACTGATTGGCGCATTGCGCGCACAAAGCAAAGGGCCCGCGGGTTGCGGGCCCTTTTCCGTTCTGGAGAGACAAACGATCAGAACACGGTAAAGGCCTGGAAAATGTTGCGCAGATAGCTCAATTCCTGCCCGCCGGTCGGCGTGGTCTGCGAGACGAAATCGAAGATATGACCGTCCTTCAGCCCGTAATTGGCGATCCGTCTCACCCGCCGATCCTTGTCGAAATAGACCGCGATCACCCGTTGGTCGACGACCTTTTCCTTCATGAATGCGGCGCCGCGCTGGGTCTTCTGCGAAATATAATAGAAGGCATCGCCGTTCACGGTGGCGACGGTCGAGGGGGTGCCTAACACGAGCAGCACCTGCTCTTGGCTGGCGCCGATCGGAATTTGTTCGAGCGCGCCTTGCGGCAGCACGTAGCCGCGTTGGAAGCTCTCGGAAAAAGTCCCGCAGCCGGCCAGGGCCAGCCCGCACGCCAGAGCCACTACGGGAACGAGACGGCGGGCGGAGAAACGCTGATCGGTCGGCTTGAACGGCAAACGCGGCCTCGTCATATTCATCTTATGTGTTGCATCGGCGTAGGCGTTGACGTACGCGGCCGTCCAAAGGACCGCCGGCAGCCATATCCAAACCGATGATTCTACCCCTCTTTCGCCGCGGCACGCGGCCCGACACCATTTCGGCCCTGTATGGCACGATCGTGACGCAGGCGCGATTACCCTGCTTTTACCAAGACTATTCGGTTCCCGATACCGTAAACGGCCGTTTCGATGTCATTGTACTGCACCTGACACTGGTTCTCGACCGGCTGGCCGCCGATCCCGCCTTGCGCCATTTCGGACAGGCGCTCTTCGATCTCTTTTGCGCGGACATGGACCACAACCTCCGCGAAATGGGTGTGGGTGACCTCGCGGTGCCGAAAAAGATGCGCGCCTTCGGCGAGGCGTTTTACGGCCGCGCGGCGGCATATAGAGAAGCGCTGGCTGGCGAGAAGGCGCAAGCGCTTGTCCTGGCGCTCCAACGTAACGTTTACGGCGGCATTGACGCAGGCGCTGCGCCGGCGCGGCTTGCCGCCTATATGCGAAGGGCGGCTGGCGACTTGGCGGTCCAAGACAGTGCGGCCTTGAGAGCCGGTAACTTGCGCTTTCCCGATCCCGCCGCCGTCGAGATGCCGAGCCTGACCGAGACCTGACGATGGACAAAGCCGGGAGCCCTTGGACCGTGTCGGTGGCCGTGGACGATATTCCCGACACCGGGCTGCATGTAGACTTGACCGCCCCGCCGGAGGCCCGCGCGGCCGTCGCCGCGCTGGCCGGTTTGCGCGATCTACCCGTGCTGGCGGCGAGCTTCGATCTCGCCCGGCGCGGCGCCGGCTTACACGTCGCCGGCGAGGTCGGCGCGACGGTCGGGCAGACCTGCGTGATAACGCTCGACCCGATCGAGAACGAGGTCAAAGAGCCGATCGACGTCCTTTTCATGCCGGGTGCGGAAGCGCTGGCGCCGAATACGGGAGCCGAGCAAGAGGGTGTGGAACCACCGGAGCCGCTGATCGGCGGGAAAGTCGACCTCGGCGCACTTGCTGTCGAGTTTCTCTTGCTTGGCATTGATCCTTATCCCCGCAAGCCGGGGGTCGAATTTGCCGCTCCGAAGGGAGACGAGAGCGGCGATCACCCCTTTGCCGGGCTTGAGGTGCTCAAGAAGCGGCTCGGCGGAGGTGCGGCCTGAGAGTTGTGCTAGTGGAGCGGATTTGACATTCGCTACCCACCTAGCCGCTAGCTCGCGAGGCGAATGTCAAATCCAAAGCTCCCCTAGAAAACATATGCTTGCCAGTGGTCCTTTGATTCTAACATTCACATGAGAGCGTGCCGAAAACAGGATGCGAATGTTAGAATCGGACCACTAGCGGTGGAACGCGGGGGCAACCGGCTTGTCTCGTGCGTGCAAGGGGTTATGGTACTCCGCCATGTTCCGGTCGCATGGAATCGCTCGCCTCATGTCCGTTCGTCCTTGCAGGAGCGGGCAATCAGGGGCACCAGGTTGAAGACTCATCACAAGGCATTCCGGACTCCCGCTCGCGCGCGAATGAGCGGGTGCGGTCGCGCATCAGCACGAACGGGCTTTGTTCTGGCCCTGCCTCGTCCAGACGCCGGGTCCGCGGCACTTTGTCCAACGCCAAGGTCGCTTCATGCCGGATAAGGTCCGCATCGCGCTTGACGCCATGGGCGGCGATCATGGTCCTTCCGTCGTGCTGCCGGGGGCGGACCTCTCGTTGACCCGTCATCCGGATATCGAATTCCATCTGTTTGGCGACAAGACTGTGATGATGCCGCTGCTGGAACAACTGCCGCGGCTCAAGGCTAAGTCGCAAATCCACCACACGGATGTCGCCATACGTATGGATGACAAACCGAGCCAAGCACTACGCCGCGGCCGATGGAAATCCTCGATGTGGCTCGCCATCGATAGCGTGCGCAACGGCGAAGCCGACGTGGCGGTGTCCGCCGGCAATACCGGCGCGCTGATGGCGATGGCCCGGTTCGAATTACGGATGCTCGAAGGCATCGAGCGGCCGGCGATTGCCGCCCTTTGGCCAACGGTGCGCGGCGAGTCCGTGGTGCTCGATGTCGGCGCCTCGATCGGCGCCGATGAGGAGCATCTGATTCATCTCGCCGCCATGGGCAGCGCCATGGCGCGCGTTTTGTTCGATATCGAGCGGCCGACGGTCGGTCTCCTCAACGTGGGCGTTGAAGAAATCAAGGGCCTCGAGCAGGTGCGGGAGGCAGGCCGTATCCTGCGCGAGGGCAACTTTCCGCATTTCGAGTATCGCGGCTTTGTCGAAGGTGACGATATTGGCAAGGGAACGGTGGACGTGGTGGTCACCGAGGGCTTTGCCGGCAATATCGCGCTCAAGACGGCAGAGGGCACTGCGCGTCAACTCGGCGAGTATCTGCGCGCGGCGATGAACCGGACCTGGACGGCTCGGCTCGGCTATTTGCTGGCGCGGCAAGCTTTCCGTACGCTTCGAGAGAAAATGGACCCGCGCCGCTCCAATGGCGGCGTGTTTCTCGGCCTCAATGGAATCGTGATCAAAAGCCACGGAGGCGCCGATGTCGAGGGCTTCGCCGCCGCCATCGACATCGGGTACGACATGGTGCGCTACGAGTTGCTCGCCAAGATCGGCGAGTCGGTAGCGCGCGACCGGCAGGCCCACGCAGCCCCTGAGTTGGCGAGTGGAGCGGCTTCGTGACGGTTTTGCGTTCGGTGGTTCTCGGGTGCGGCAGTTATCTGCCCAGCCGCATTCTCAGTAACGAGGAATTGGCCCGCTCGGTGGACACGAGCGATGAATGGATCGTGCAGCGCACCGGCATCCGTGAGCGCCACGTCGCCGCCGCCGGAGAATTGACGTCGGATCTCGCGACGCATGCGGCCCGCGCCGCCCTCGCCAACGCGCATATCCAGCCGGAAACGATCGATCTCGTCGTCGTGGCGACCTCGACGCCCGACCTCACTTTTCCGGCCACGGCCGTGGCGGTACAGGCCAAGCTCGGTATCATCAAGGGGGCCGCCTTCGACCTGCAAGCCGTGTGCTCAGGCTTTGTGTATGCGCTATCGGTCACCGACTCGATGCTGCGCAGCGGCGGCTACAAGCGCGCGCTGGTGATCGGCGCCGAAACCTTCTCGCGCATTCTCGATTGGAACGACCGCACCACCTGCGTGCTGTTCGGCGACGGCGCGGGCGCCGTGGTGCTGGAGGCGCAAGCACAGACCGGCACGGTCGAGGACCGCGGCGTACTCACCACGCATTTGCGCTCCGATGGGCGCCATAAGAGCAAGCTTTATGTGGACGGCGGCGTGTCCGCCACCCAGACGGTCGGTCACCTGCGCATGGAAGGACGCGAGGTGTTCAAGCATGCGGTCGTCATGATCACCGATGTCATCGACGACGCGTTCAAGGCGACGGGCGTCAGCGCGGCCGATATCGACTGGTTCGTCCCGCACCAGGCCAACAAGCGCATCATCGACGGCTCCGCCCATAAGCTCGGCATCAGCCCGGACAAGGTGGTGATCACGGTGGACCGCCATGGCAACACGTCGGCCGCTTCGATTCCGCTAGCCCTGGCGGATGCCGTCGCCGACCGCCGGATCAAGCGCGGGCATCTCATCCTGCTGGAAGCTATGGGCGGCGGATTCACCTGGGGCTCGGCGCTGCTGCGCTGGTGACGCCCGGAGGCATTTCCGCATCGGGTCCGAAGCGATGCGCACCGGACCATCTGTGGGCGGCGGCTACAAGGGCTGCCGCTACAAACCGGGGCGCGCAGACGATAGGGGCGGGCCTCGTGCCCGCCCGCTGTGCTGCGCCCCGGACGCGCGCCTTCAGATTGAGACCGCGCCGCCACAGCCGTTGCAAAATGGCCACGCTTCGCTTCTGCCTTTCTTTAGCCGCGCACATTTTGCAGGCGGGCGCGTTGACCCGTCCCGTGCATACCAATATCGTTGACTTTTCAGCGGGATATCTCGCCGGGGGCAGGGCAGGCGATGACCGGTAAAACTGTAACGCGGGCCGATCTCTGCGAGGCGGTCTACCAAAAGGTGGGCCTCTCACGTACCGAGTCCGCTTCGCTTGTCGAGTTGGTGCTCAAGGAAATCACGGATTGTCTGGAGCGTGGCGAGACCGTGAAGCTTTCTTCGTTCGGGTCCTTCGTCGTGCGTAACAAGGGCCAACGGGTGGGCCGTAACCCCAAAACCGGCAAGGAAGTGCCGATTTCGCCGCGCCGGGTCATGGTGTTCAAGCCTTCGGCTATCCTCAAGCAGCGCATTAACGGTCCCGCCGAGGGCATGGGAGCGACTTGATATAACTTTCGTGTCTTGGGCTTTACCACCCGCTGGGTTGGACATTTTGTTGTGTGCTCGGTGTGGGGCCTTCGTCCGCCGGAGGGTTTACGGTTTCAGGCCCACAGAAAGCGCTTCGGCCCGCAGGCGGGCCAAAATGGCATGACGAGCCGAGAGTTCCGGTTATGCGTTCAGCCAAAGGAGAGGGGGCACTTTGGACAACAAATCGCCGGATGCATTTCGTACTATCAGTGAAGCGGCGAAGGAGCTCGACCTTCCCCAGCACGTGCTCCGGTTTTGGGAAACGCGATTCCGCGACATCAAGCCGATGAAGCGCGGCGGCGGACGCCGCTATTACCGCCCGGACGACATCGAGCTCCTGAGGGGCATCAAGCACCTGCTGTACGGCGAGGGTTACACGATCCGCGGGGTCCAACGCATCCTGCGCGAGGAGGGTGTTCGGTTCGTACAGGCGGTTTGGCAGGAGGGCGCGCCGCAACCCCGGCACGGGGCGCAGGAGGCGAGCGAGGAGGTGGATGAAATCACCACCGAGCCCATCTTGGAGCAAGGACGCGGGCTGCGCGGCCGCCTCACGTCGCTGATCGGCCGCGATCTCGGGGATCGCCAGGATGACGCTGCCGAGCGCGCCGAGCCGCCGCTCGAGAGCGCGCCTGCCCCGCGCATCGACGCGGTCGACCGCGCGATTCACGCCGGCGTGGCAGCGGAACCAGCGGATGCCGATGGCCCCGCGGCAATATCGCCGGCCCGTGCGCCGATCGCGCCCATCGCGCCCTCGCTCGGAGCCGAGGACATAGGCCGGTTGCAAGCCGCGCTGCAGGAACTCGGTGAATGCCGCAAGTTGATCGCGGGCGCCATGATGCGGCCCGAAGCAGGCTGAACTGTCGCGTCGACGGTGGGCGGCCACCAGGTCCGCCCCTACGGTCGATAGGGACGGCCTCGCGCCCGCCCGCAGAGAGAGAGAGAAGGTGCGCCTCTCTCCAACTCGAATTGCGGCTGCTACTCCGTCGATTCTTCTTTTTTGCTGCGTGGGACGAGCAACTCGCAAATGGCAAGCGTAATGGCGATAGACAGCGCCAGTCCCAAGCAGATCCTGGCCAACAGCGTGGGATCGATCCCCGGCATTTCTCGGCTTCCTTCGGCGGGTGGCGGCGCGGACGGCAATAGGCGCGCCGCAAAGCGGACTTTTCTCGTGTCGGAAGATTATGGGCGTTTGATGATCGTTGCCACGA
This sequence comes from Pseudolabrys sp., assembly GCA_035765795.1. GTDB lineage: Bacteria > Pseudomonadota > Alphaproteobacteria > Rhizobiales > Xanthobacteraceae > Pseudolabrys. The sequence continues at coordinate 14,576 of DASTWX010000107.1, forward strand.
GGTTCTGGCGCGGCCGCTGTTTCCGGCCTCCGGAAAGAGCGGTTGACCTCACCCGTGCGGCTTGCCTTATTCTTTCGATGGCACGATGAGGTTGAGGGACGCTCAATGAAAATATGGATGGTCGCAGCGGCGGCTCTCGTCTGCATGGCTATGGCCCCGCAGACGGCCATGGCAGCGGGCCCAAAGCTCAACCCGAATTTCGGCTACAAAGCCAACGGAAGAGGGACAAGCGATATACTCAAATACGGGAGAAAACACGGCGCCGGCCGACACGCTCACAAAGGGAACCGCCGCAATGACCGCAAGACGGCCGAATGCCGCCGCCGCGCACATGCGGCCGGACTGAAAGGCCACGATGCTGTCCACCCGTTTATCGTCCGTTGCAAACGGGGCAAGGTCTAGCTGCGCGGGAATTTTTAGTTCTGGTCGGGGCGGCGGGATTTGAACCCACGACCCCCAGTCCCCCAGACTGGTGCGCTAACCGGGCTGCGCCACGCCCCGACCGGAACGGCGCGGACTATAGGGACGTGGCTTCGGCGGCGCAATCGGACAAATCGGTCGAAGACGCGACAGCGCCTTGATGTCGAAATGACCGGCGCGGGATAAGCGAGCCGATTATGCCTGATGATCTATCCTCATTGCCGGGCTTAGGTTAGATCCGCGCGGTGCTCGGCTGGCTTTCCGCAAGCGGCACTGAAAAGCCGATGCGCCTCGGTCGGCCCACGCCGTTGAGCCAGCGCGTCATCGGGCGTTCGAAAAGCCAGTAACTCGCGAATGCGACCAGCAGCGCGATTGCAATGCCGAGCGGGATGAATGTCCAAAGCGGAAAAATGCTGGCGATGCCTTTAAGCCAGACGAGATGGAGCGACCTTAGCATAAATTCCTGCACCAGGTAGAGACTGTATGAGGCATCGCCGATCGCCAGCGCCGGCCACCATAGGCGTG
>DASTWX010000108.1:0-20554 GCA_035765795.1 Pseudolabrys sp.
GGGGTCTCGGAGGCGACGCTGTACAATTGGAAGGCCAAGTACGGTGGAATGGACGTGTCCGAGGCCAAGCGGCTGAAGGCGCTGGAGGATGAGAACCGGAAGCTGAAGAAGCTGCTGGCGGAGTCGATGCTGGACAACGCGGCGCTGAAAGAGCTTCTGGGAAAAAAATGGTAGGGCCCGCCGCGAAGCGAGAAGCGGTCGCTCATCTTCGCAGTAGCCTGGAGATGAGCGAGCGTCGGGCCTGCAGCCTGGTTGCCGCGGATCGCACCATGGTGCGCTATCGGTCGCGCCGGCCGCCGGACACGGCCCTGCGGGCGCGCTTACGTGAGCTTGCGAACGAGCGTCGCCGGTTTGGATATCGCCGGCTGTTCGTGCTGCTCCGGCGCGAGGGCGAGCGATCCGGGATCAACCGCATCTATCGGCTCTATCGGCAGGAAGGCCTGACCGTCCGCAAGCGTCGCGCCCGCTGGCGCGCTGTTGGAACGCGCTGCCCAATCCTGGTCGAAGCGAAGGTGAACGCCCGATGGTCTCTGGACTTGTGCACGACCAGTTCGCCCAGGGGCGGCGCTTCCGCATCCTTAACGTGGTGGACGATGTAACCCGCGAATGCCTGGCCGCGACCCCCGACACCTCGATCTCGGGCCGGCGGGTCGCGCGCGAGCTGACGGCGCTCATCCAGCGGCGCGGCAAGCCGGGGATGGATGCGAGACGAGCTGCTCAATGAGACGCTCTTCACCGATCTTGCGCACGCCCGACAGGCGATCGATGCCTGGGTGGCCGACTACAACACGGCACGACCGCACTCGGCGCTCGCCTACCAAACACCGCGTGCTTACGCGGCCCAGATCACCGCAACCGGCCTCCGCGCTCCGCGCGTTGATGGCTCCGCGCGTCGGCCGGTTGCTCACACCGCGCCAGCAGGCGTAACTTCGGCCGAGACTCTAATTGCTACTGGATGAAAGTTCGGTGGCAGGTCACAAGGTGACAAATGTTTGTACGCCCTGACGCTTTGCCGCCCAGAAGGCCTCGGTGCCGGAGTTCCGGCATATTCACATCGATGAGTGCAAGATCGACATTGCCGCCGCTGAGCATGGTCAGGCAATCGCGCCCATTGTCAGTCGCAGTCAGCCTGAGAGGCAGCTTTGAGAGCCGGGCGGCTTCGACAAATATTTCCTGGATGATATGTGAGTCGTCGGCGATAAGCATGCTGATGGTCTGATGCATAGGCGACCCGTTTTTCTCCGGCGACTTGCCCGGTCTCGACGAAACCGTCTCGCCCTTACCAGGAGCTTGCTTTGCGCATCTGAACTCTTGATTGCATGGGCCGCGAAGGATTGCAGAAAACTCAAGTTAAATTGGACGTCCGTACTCTCTCTTGCGTGTGCAGGAAATCATTTCGGGGACAGCATGCCTAATGTCGGAAGTACGCGATAGTGCAAACTGCGACCTTCCCTCGATCTTGAGAAGCATTATGTCGGCACTGAATACCAAGGCCGATGGGTACACAATGCTAATGTATACTATACAGGTGGGAACGCTGAACCCCGGGAGTTAAGCTGATCTGCCATTACAAATGGGATCAGCCCGTCCCGCGCACGAATTTCACGCGGGGCCGATAGCGCGTCCAAATCTGTCGCGGACTTGCCCAAGGCAATCAAGTCAGACCCGCGCGCCATGTTACTGCACGGCAGGTCCGGCGGGCACCGCTACGCTATGCGCTGGGGCGGTCTCCTCAAGTTCGTCGACGATGGCAGCATCGACGACAGCATCGTCGAGCGCTCCATCCGCCCAACCACCACTTGTTGGGTCGGCTCGATTCGTAATTTTACGGACGGCTGCATTGGCTCGCAAATGTGGCGGGCACGCCCGGTCCGACACGACACATGGTCCATGCACTCTGGCCGGATTGGGGAATGAGGTTTCCTTAGCGTACCTTGGACGACTGAGGACTAGCAGCCATAAAGATGCGCTTGCGATTAAAGTCTTCGATGGCTTTCGTGCTCTCCCGCTCAAGCCGCGATCTCGGACCCATTCGAGAGAACATATTAGCCGGATAGATCGGATCGTCATAAATAGAGCGAAACGCTTCGGTGCGCAATTGTGACAAGAAATTCCATGAAGGATCCTGACGCCGCCTTCGTAATGCATCCAGATAAATTGTTGTCGATACGATGGTCTCACCACCATGTCCGCAACGAGCCACTACCTCGCCGTTGAAGTCGACAATATGAGAGCACCCCGGCGATTGGCCCTTGGGGCGCTCCATCGAATACAGCTCGGCACGATTAGGGGCGAGCACGTAAGCAAGATTTTCCAACGCGCGAGAACGATTCTGTGCTTGCCACATGCCGGTCGACACAAATGGATCAGGCATTTGCGGATGAGTGATGATTTCGGCTCCATTTAACGCGAGTGCACGCGCGATCTCGCGATAGAAGCCATCATTGCAAGTCATCGTCGCAACCCTGCCAATCGGAAGGTCAGACACCGGAAAGAGCGTCTCGCGCACGCTTCGACCGTTGCCATACACTCGCATGTATTCATCCAGCATGTCATGCGGACTGATGGCGATCTCATAGTTTACCGCGGACTGCACTTTGCGATATTTGTGAACTATCTGTCCGTCCGGTCCAATTATAAAAGCAGTATTGAAAAAGCGGTCTGACCAGTTTGGATCGAGTTCTAGCGCTTGACCAGCAATCCATATACCACGATGCGCTGCCTTCTCTCCGAGCCTGCGCGTTTCTGGACCAGGAATTTCGATGACGACATTACGTAAGTAATCGTCCAGCGATAAACGTCCTGAAGAACCTTGTAGAAAGAATTCTGTAAAGCAGACAAGCTTTAGCGGAGCCCACCCTTCGCCGTAATTTTCGCGCGCAGTACTGCCAAGCTGTGTGGCAGCATCAATCAAGACGATGGCACGCTCCAGATTGCGGCTGATATTCGAACGGTCCTTGCTAGAATCCCATTGATCGGCTTGCACCACGGCGGCTGTATAATAGTGATAATAGTCAGGGTTATTGACATTGATACCCATGCGTTTCCCCGTCGGTTGTTCGCGAAACAAATAACCGGCCGTGCCGGCGGATAATGCTCAGGAGCTAGCCTTATGAAGAAGTGCAACCCTTCAGATATCGATAGGCCGAACGGGCATTGAAGCGCATCCATTCGCGGTATCGTGGCATCGCGGCACAATTTGGAAGATGAACCGCGCGAGTGGCAGCCTCCTCGGACATTCCAGCTCTGATGGCCGCGCCGACTTCGCTGCGGATAGCGCTGAGCAGATCCCGAAAATGGCCTACCTCGGCCAGTGTACCAGGTGGTCCATGCCCCGGCACCACAATGTCAAGGTCAAGTTGCAGAATACGATCAAGTATCCCGATCCAGCCATCTAGATCGCAATCGCCCAGCCAAGGAAAGCGCTCACAGAACAAAAGATCGCCGAGGAACGCGACTTTCGCTTTCTCGACGATAACAGGAATGTCCCCAACACAATGGGCAGGCCCCCAATAGGGCAATCTGATCGTCTCAGTAACAAGATGAAATGTGAACTGTTCAGTGAAGGTCTGCGACGGCGGCTTAACAACAATGGTTTTGTACTCCGGCGAGGCGACGCGCTGCTTGAACCAAGTCCAGGCGTGATCATCCTCAGATACCAATTCCTGAATGTTACTGCCGAAGAATAGTTCGATCTTAGTCATCGTATCGGTGATCAACCACTGGCTACCGTGTGGCTCGCCTAGGACCGCCTTCAGTTTGGTCAACGTGTGGCTGTGAGCCAAAATAGGAACATCGTCGAACACGATGTTCCCGGAGATGTGGTCCAGGTGGTAATGCGTATTGATCAGGACCCTCGGCCTTGCGCCGAGCCGGCTCTCGATCTCATCGCGAAACTGCCGTGCAAGACCACGATGTTGTTGAGCATCGATAACGATGAGTCCGTCCGTCGTCTCAATGCATCCGGCATTGGAATCGCCACTCTCTCCAAGCCAGACATGCACCCCCTTGGCCAATTCTCGCAGGTGAGGCGTCGAAGTCATTCTATGAGATCGCGTCGATTGTTGCGGGCTCAGGCGACCGATAGTTCCTTGATATCCTCCCGAAGCAACTGGATGCCAAATCCCGGTGCCTCATCCAAGACAATCGCACCGCTCTCGAACTTCATGGGCAAACCGAGGTCTCTAGCCATCTTCAAATATCCGTTCATCTCGCCGGGCGGTTTCCAATTCGGCAGCGAAGCAGCCAGATGCGCTTCCGCAGCATTTTGTACGACCCCTGCGATGCCGTGACCGACCACCAATGCCATTCCAGCTGCCTCACAAAGCGCCGCCATTTTGCGGGCAAAGAGCAATCCGCCAGTCTTCACGATCTTAATTTTGATAATGTCGCAAGCCCGCATCGATATAGCACGACGGGCATCTTGCAAGGTCCAGATCGATTCATCCGCCACAATTGGCGTATCGACAGCGGCCGTTATTGCGGCCATGTTCTCGAAATCGTAACCGGCGACCGGTTGCTCAATAGTATCAATGTTGAAGGCTTCAAGTCGCCGAATGTATGGAATTGCCTGATCGGGCCGTCCGTGGACCTCCGTCATCGCTTGGTTGAAATCTATCGAGATCGGGAAATTATCGCCAAGGCGCTTGCGCAACGCGGTCAAATTTTGAACATCGGTTTCGAGGTTTTCGCCTACACGAATCTTTAACGCGCCGTACCCTTGATCGATAGCTTGTTGTGCGTGCTCGACTAGTTCCTCGGTCGGGAAATAGCCTATCGATGCGAGTACCGGTAGCTTTTTCGATATTGGTCCGCCCAAGAGGGAATACACGGGGACGCCAAGAGCCCTTCCGCTCAGATCGTGAAGCGCCAGGTCAATAGCGGTCTTAGCGCTGGGGTTGCCGTGCAGGTGTTTGTGCATGGTCAGGTGCACAGCTTCGATCGCTAAGGGGTCTTTACCGATGAGCTGCGGACGAAGAACTGCGTTTATGGCGTGAACCGCACCTTCCAGCGTTTCGCCATAGGGTGAATACGCCGGGGCAGTGATACTGGCTTGGCCGACTCCGCTATGTCCATCACTGGTGCTGATTTCGACAACGACGGTTCGCAATGTCTCGTAGTTGGCGACGGACATTTTATATCGAATTCGCGATACGATGACGGCGGCTTTTCGGGCGGCTCGACCGACCGCCCTGCCCTGCAGCGCCTGTTGGCAGATGTCCGAGCCAGGAAGGTCCAGGTCATCGTCGTCTACAAGGTGGACCGCCTGACGCGGTCGCTTGCCGACTTCGCCAAGCTGGTCGAGCTGTTCGATGCGCACGGCGTCTCCTTTGTCTCGGTGACTCAGCAGTTCAATACCACCACCTCGATGGGTCGGCTCACGCTCAACGTGCTGCTCTCCTTTGCGCAGTTCGAGCGGGAGGTCACCGCCGAACGCATCCGCGACAAGGTTGCCGCCTCGAAGCGCAAAGGTCTGTGGGTCGGTGGCATGGTGCCGCTCGGCTATGAGCTGAAAGATGGCAAGCTCTTGATCGTCGAAGAAGAGGCCGAGCAGGTTCGCACCATATTCAAGCGATATCTGGCGCTCGGAAGCGTGAACCGGCTCGTCATCGAGCTGCGCGAGCACAACTTCCGCACCAAGGTCCGGAAACTTTCGAACGGCAGCACGCGGGGCGGGGTGCCGTTCACGCAAGGGCCCCTCTTTTACATGCTACGCAACCGGTTTTATATTGGCGAGGTCGCCTACAAAGGCGAGATCTGCCCTGGGTCCCAGCCTCCTCTGATCGAGCGCGAGCTCTTCAAGGCCGTCCAGAACCGGCTGACTGAGCAGCGTTCTCATCACGTCACAACCAGAACCAAGAATGCTGCCCCGCTCCGCGGTATTCTGTTCGACGATGCCGGGCATCCCATGGTCCCGACTCACGCGACGAAGCAAGGCGTCCGTTATCGCTATTACGTCTCGCAGCCTTATCTCCGCGGTCACGCCCAGCCGGCACCGGGAGCGGTGAGCCGGGTACCAGCTCGGGAGATCGAGGCAGCAATCACCAAGGTCCTTGCCGAGCACGCTCAACACGCCGACCCCGAAGACAAGTTCCAGTCGGACCAAGTCAGCTTGCTTGCAGATGTCCCTCGCATCGAAGTGCGCAAGAATGCGCTGGCAGTTTGGCTGAAGAATTCAGGTGATGCCGGGAAAGATGCTGACGCAGACCATCCTGCGGTGACCGAGCAAGCAGCATCGCTACAGATTCCCTGGACTAAGCCGCCGATCAAGCGCCGCAAGGACATCCTGTTGCCGGCCAATGTTGAACGGCGCAGCGTCAGGCCAATCAAATTCGAGCGGCGCGCGGCGCTACTCAAGTCGATCGCTCGCGGTCGTGCTTGGCTCGACGAAATCGTCTCTGGGGCCGCAACCGTCGAGGGCATCGCCGCTCGGGAGAAATGCAGCGTCCGTCACGTCAATATGACAATCTCGATGGCCTTCATCGCGCCGGGTCTGGTCAAGGCTGCCATCGAAGGTCGTCTGCCCCGCGGGATCGGCGTTGCAAGCTTGCGCGAACCTCCGGCCGAATGGTCGCTGCAGTACCAGCGGCTTGGGCTGCCGCCGAACTGATTCTCGTTGGCCGCAAGACCATTCGGCCATGGCTGTGCCCGCCGACTGTTACTACAGCGTGCTACGGCATCTCCTATCGCAACTGCCGAACCTGCCGGCGCTCGATGAAAAGCCATTTCGTCCTCAAAGGACGAACGGCTTTGCTGTCATTGATGCATCTATTTCACAGCCGCGATAGTTAAAGCCGCGTCAGTGGGATCGCGCCGAGGAAATCACGCTTGCCCACTTCCGCCCCGACGTTACGCACGATGGCGTAAGCGGCCGTAAGATGGAAATAGAAATTCGGCAACACGAAATGATTGAGGTAATCGGCTCCGCTCATTTGACCCCTGTTCTGGCCGCCGAGCGGAAAGGTAATTGTGCGCTCGGTTGACCCGTCGATTGCCGCAGTATCGAGCGTTTGCAGGAACGCAAGGGTTTTCGTGATTCGCTCCTTGAGTTGCTCGAGAGAGCTCTCGTTGTCCTCGTAACGTGGCGGTTCGACTCCGGCGAGACGCGCGGCCCCATTCTTCGCTTGGTCACAGGCCACTTGGATCTGCCGGGTGAGCGCGAACATATCGGGCGCAAGCCGCCATCCAAGCAGCACAGCCGAATCGAATTTCTTGCCGGCCGCATACGCAGCCGCCTTGTCGAGCACCCCGGAGAGTGCGTTTAGACCGATGGTGAACACCGGCAGGGCAGCTTGGGACAGAGTGGAAGTCATGGATCTCATCCTGAATATGAGCGTTGGCGAATTGCAGCGGGGGCCGAACGATGCCGCTTGGCGGCGACCGCTTCAATGGCCCTATGTATTCCTTCCCGCGCTTCTGCTCCTCACAGGTTCGCCATCAATACGGCCGGAGAATGTGCGCACGCGTCCGCGCTCGCCTGAGCTCTACGATCACCACGTCTTTTCAAAAGGGCGGCTGGACCAGGTCAGCGACAGCTTACAGGTGAAATTTTCAACACTACATTTTTTCGGCGCGAGGAACGGGAATTTTTGCCTCGGAGACAGACCCCCGAAATGCGCCCTCAGCCCGCTTCGGAGACTCGGAGACCGGCGGCCCGCATGAAAAAAGCCCGCTGTTGGCGGGCACATTCGGCAAGTCTCCACGTCTCGCAAAAAACCGCAAATGGGTGGTGGGCGCGACAGGGATCGAACCTGTGACCCCTACCATGTCAAGGTAGTGCTCTTCCGCTGAGCTACGCGCCCTTCGAGCCAATTGCTTTCGAACAAGCTCTCCTGCGCTCATTCCCATGTAAGCGGGAATCCAGAACAACAATCCCCAACACCGAGAAAGATGCCCTGGGTCCCCGCTTTCGCGGGGACGAGCGGCCGGTCAGCCGATCGAATGCCGCTCAATGGCTTTGGTCTTATCGGCTCCCCCTCAGAGAGGCAAGACGCCTGCGTGGTCCCGAAGCGGCCCTGCCGATCAGGCCGCCGCCAGCATCTTCTGCACTTCGCTGACCAACTCGCGCAAGTGGACCGGCTTGGACAGCACCTTTGCCTGCCTGGGTGCGGTCGAATCCGGGTTCAAGGCGACCGCGGCAAAGCCGGTGATGAACATGATCTTGATGTCAGGATCGAGTTCCGCGGCGCGCCGGGCAAGCTCGATGCCATCCATTTCCGGCATCACGATGTCGGTCAGCAGCAACTCGTAAGGCTCCTCGCGCAACCGTTGATAGGCCGAGAGACCGTTGTCGTAGGACGTGACCTCGAACCCCGCGTTCTGCAGCGCCTTGACCAAAAAGCGCCGCATATCGGAGTCGTCCTCAGCCAAAAGGATTTTTGACATTCCCCAAGTCCCGTCCGACCAGCCAAAAAGCGTCCCGCCGCCCATAAGCCGTGCGCCGGGTAAATAAGGGGTGAACCGAAAGCATGGCTTGGCTTTGTCGTAACGTGCATAGACAATGGGCGCCAGAGGGCTAAAGGTCCCTTGCAGCATACCGGCGGCCGCCGGCGTCCAGACCGAAACCGAGTACCGTTTATGGGTGACATCCGCGACGAGCTCGACCCTCCGTTCGATATCATCGAACCGGCGACGTGTGCGGGTCCAGTTCTTTTCAACTCGCCCCATTCCGGCTCGGTCTATCCGCGCGCCTTCCTGTCGGTATCGCGGCTCGACACGGCAACGTTGCGCCGGTCAGAGGACAGTTTCGTCGACGCGCTGATCCTAGGGGTGGTCAAGCAAGGTTTCCCGATGATGCGGGCCCATTTCCCGCGTTGCTTCGTGGATGTGAACCGGGAGCCATACGAACTCGATCCGCGCATGTTCGAGGGTCGCCTGCCTTCTTTCGCCAATACCCGCTCGATGCGGGTGGCGGGCGGACTGGGCACCGTCGCCCGGGTCGTTGGCGACGCGCAGGAAATCTACAACCAGCGCATTCCGGTCGATGATGCGCTCCAGCGTATCGAGAGCCTCTATAAGCCCTATCATCGGGGCCTAAGGCGGCTGTTTACCGCCGTTCACGGGCTTTTTGGTGCCGCGGTGCTGGTCGATTGTCATTCCATGCCGTCGACCGCCGGCCAGCGCGACGAGCGGCCCCGGCCGGAATTCGTTCTCGGCGACCGTTACGGCACGAGTTGCGTTCCAGTCGTCGGCGACACACTGGAGCGCGCCCTGCGGGCGCTCGGTTACACGGTGAGCCGGAACAAGCCTTACGCCGGCGGCTTCATTACGGAGCATTACGGCAATCCGGCTGCCGGATTGCACGCCATCCAGCTCGAGATCAACCGCGCCCTCTACATGGATGAACGACGCTGTGAACGCTCGGCCAATTTCGGCCGGCTCGCTGCCGACCTGGAGACCGTGGCGCTGAGGCTCGGCGAGCTCCCGCTGGACGAATTGCGACCCTACCGGGCCGCGGCAGCCGAATAACTGCGCCTTGCGAAAGGCGTACGGGAGGACCCAGGAGCCCGCAAAAAAAAAGGCCGCTCGCGGATGCAAGCGGCCCAAGTCTAGGGAGGAAGCGCCCAAGGAGGGCAGCGATAGCTCTCGCTACCGCATTGCGATAACTTACATCGCGACGCACAAAAATCAAGGCCTTAGAGCCGAATTCTCATGCGAATTTGCATAGCTGATTACCGCATCTGGCGAGCAGAGGTCGACGAATTCATCGGAGCGTGATCGAAAAGACGCAGTGGACGGGGCTGAGCCAGCGAGACTGTGAATTGAGCCCTGCGTCTTCGTAGGGCGACACTTTGTTGCACCGCCACCGCGCCAGCACGGATAAGCCGGTCGGCGGAATTTCAAACAATGGGATCTTGAGATGACAGCTATCGACTTTGCCAGCTTCGTCGATCAGCTCGCCAGCGCATCGGGAGAAACCATCTTGCCGTTCTTCCGAACCGCGCTCGCAATCGACAACAAGCAGACGGGGGGCTTTGATCCGGTCACCGCCGCGGATCGGGCCGCTGAACAGGCCATGCGCGCGCTCATAGAGCGGGCATTTCCGGACCATGGCATCCTCGGTGAAGAATATGGATCCGAGCGCATGGATGCGGAATACGTCTGGGTGTTGGACCCGATCGACGGCACAAAATCGTTCATTGCCGGCATGCCGGCCTGGGGCACGCTGATCGGGCTGATGCGCTTCGGGGAGCCGGCGTTCGGCATGATGCACCAGCCCTTCATCGGCGAACGCTTCACCGGCGATGGGGCCGCGGCGCGCTACCGAGGCCGCGCTGGCGACCGCGATCTTCGCGTGCGCCAATGCGCCGGGCTCGCCGAAGCGGTGCTTTATACGACGAGCCCGCTACTGATGAATGAGTCCGATCGGAGCCGATTCCGCCGAGTCGAACGTATGGTCAGGCTCTCGCGCTATGGCGGCGACTGCTACGCCTATTGCATGCTGGCGGCGGGACAGATCGACCTCGTCATCGAGACCGAGATCAAGCCGCACGACATCGTCCCGCTGATTCCGATCATCGTCGGTGCCGGCGGTATCGTGACCACCTGGGAGAACGGCCCAGCGCAGGACGGCGGCCGGATCGTCGTTGCCGGCGATGCACGCGTGCATCGGGCGGCAATTGAGATGCTGAAGGCTTAATGGCTGTTTTGCTCACTTCTTTCGTTCATCGCGCACCCGCTTGGCTTTGAATTCGGTTTTCGGCAGCGTGCCACGCGCGAGCACATCGACCGCCACTTGGATCTCGCATCGCGTGCGCACCTCGGCTGCAATGAGCCCAGCGACCTCGTCGGGCTGCTCATGGCTTTCGTGTTCCAAGCGGACCGTCATGATGTCGAGCCCATCGGCATTGGTCGTCAGCAAAATCTCGAATTCATCACCGGTCCCCTCGACTGCGCGCACCGCCTGTTCGATCTGCATGGGAAACATCTTGATCCCGCGCAGATTGATCAGATCGTCGGCGCGGCCGGCGAACGAGCCGACGGCTCGGACATGCGTTCGACCGCAAGCGCAACGCCCCCGATCCAGCACTGTATAGTCGCCGACAAGAAAACGCAGTTGCGGTGAAGACTCGCTATTCAGATTGGTGCACACGGTCAAACCGCGCCCGCCATCGGGCAGCGGCTGCCGCGTCTCAGGGTCGATGACTTCCCATATCTGGATGTCCTCCATCAGATGCGTCGAGACGGGCTGCCCCGGCGTTTGCGATGCGGGGCAGGAGAAGCCGCCGACATGGGGCGAAGCTTCCGTGCAACCGTAAAATTCGACCATCCGCGCGCCCCATAGATCCTGGATGCGCTCACGCGTCGCGGTAACGCTCAGACCCGGTTCGCCGGCAACGAACAAGGTGCGCACGGCCGTCTTGCGCGGATCGGCGCCAAGGCCCTCCATCACGCGGCCGAGATGGAGGGCATAAGAGGGCGTGAGCAGAAGGATTGTCGGCTGAAAGCGCAGGATGATATTGGCGCGAGCGCGCGCATTCATGCCGCCGCCGGGAATGACCGGCAATTGCATCTTCTCGAGCGCGTATTGCACGCCCCAGGCCCAGACGTGCGGCCCGTAGCCGGTGATCATGAACACGGTGTCGCCGTTCCGAAAATCCATCGCGTGGAGCGCGCGCGCGTTGGCCCAGGCGCCCATCTCCCGATCGACATGGCTATAGCGGAAGACGCGCGGGGCGCCGGTCGAGCCCGAGGAAGAAAACATCATCCAGCCGCGCTCCGCCCAGATCGCATCGTTCATCGCCGTGTAGGTACCGTAGGGCGGATGTTCGCCGGCGTCGGCCGTCATTTCGGACTTGTCGACCACCGGCCATTTTGCGATCAGGTCAGCGGCCGTCTTGATATCGCCGGGGATCAATCCCAACCGTTCGAACCGGCGCCGATAGAAGGCGCTGTTCTCATAGAGAAATGGGACGACCGCGGCGATCTTCGCATCCTGAATCGCGGTGAGTTCGTCGCGTGAAGCCGTATCGAGGTGCGGCGACCAATACTCCGCGGAGCCGGGCGCGTCGCGATCCTCCCGGTAGCGTTCGAGCGTTTCGAGCCAGCGTGCGCGTGTGGCTGCGGCGCGGGAAACGTCGGAGCTCATTTTCGCCCTCCCGTGATCGGCTCTTTCCGGCCTCTGCGAAGTCCGTCGGGTACAGTCTATCCGCCTCAATAAAGCGGCGTGCCGGGCACGAAAGCGTCGAATGCGGCCCAGAACTGATCGCGATAATTGTCCTGCTCTTGCAGGATCTCATGGCGGCTGCCGGCGACGATAAGATGACGCCCGGCCAACAAATTCGTGCCGAAATCCTCGATCGCCGCCGTGGAGACGACTTTGTCGTCGCCAGCCGCCACCAGCAAGATCGGCTGGCGGAGATGGGCCGCATAACCTTGCCGCTTGAATTGGTTCATGGCCCGAAAGGCCGAGTCCGCCCAAGCAACCGTCGGTGCGCCAAGGCCGAGATCGGGGTGCTGGTGCAACACCGCGGCGTTGCGCGCGAAACGCACCGGATCGGACGTGAGTACATTGCCGAGGAAGTCTTCGCTGGCTCTCGCCACAGCGGAGCCGGTCGGCACGTAAGCCGAGCCGCGGCCTATGAGTCGGAGGCAGCGTGCCAAGGGTCCGCCCATGGCCACAAAGCGGCTCGGCGGCAGTGCGATCATCGGGGCGGTCAGCACCACGCGGTCGAACCAGCGGTTGCCGTCGTGGCAGGCGCGAATGGCGACGGCGCCCCCCATCGAATGGCCGAGCGCGAAGATCGGCGGCGGACAATCCGGCAGCACCACCTGTCCCATAATGGCTTCCAGGTCGAGCGCATATTCAACGAAGTTGCGCACGTATCCCTTGCGGCGGTCGGCCAGCGCGCGGTCTGATAGCCCCTGCCCGCGCCAGTCGAAGGCTGCGACCGCGAAGCCGCGCGCGTGCAGGTCGCGCACCGTCTCGAAGTACTTTTCGATGAATTCGGCGCGCCCTTGCAGGATCACCACGGTGCCCCGGCGGCCCTGCGGCGGCGGCCAGCGGGCGAAGCGGAGCGTCACCCCGTCAGAGGTCTTTACCGCGCCGGCCACCGCATTGTCCGGTACCGGGTTGACAGGGACGGAGGCGAGTTTCATCGAACTGATGCGGACAGGTGGGCGACAAAGGTCTTATAGCAGGGCCTCGTAAGCGCTCAATGAACCCGAATAATGCTACGGTTTTAGAAGCGAGGGCGCAGTCCGTAAGCCCTTGCGGCGCCTAACCAGCATTCCCATATCGATTTTGCGCAGGCCAGTATCGGCTGCGCACGGGTATCCGGTCCGGCCCAGTGGGCGGACCGCCCGCATTGTCGCTCAAATGGAGGACTTTGCTATGCGAACTTTCGACCTTTCTCCCCTTTACCGTTCGACCGTCGGTTTCGACCGGCTCTTCTCGATGATGGACGCGTTCGACAGCGCGCCGGGCTACCCGCCCTACAACATCGAGCGCACCGGCGAGAACGACTACCGCATCACGGTGGCCGTAGCCGGCTTTGGCGAGGGCGATCTTTCGATCGAAGCGAAGGAGAACACGCTGACGATCAAGGGCGCCAAGCAAGCCAAGGAGGAACCCGAAGGCGAGGTGCTCTACCAGGGCATCGCCGCCCGCGCGTTCGAGCGCGTGTTCCAGCTCGCGGACTACGTCCAGGTGAAGAATGCGCGCCTTGAGAACGGGCTGCTGCACGTCGACCTCGTGCGCGAAATCCCCGAAGCCAAGAAACCGCGCCAGATTCCGATCGGCAACGGCCAAGTCAAGCCCGAGGTGATCGGCACCAAGGCGGCGGCGTAAGGCACGCCCCGTTTGGAACTGCTGGGCGCCCCGGATTCCGGGGCGCCTTTGCTATAGTGGAATCGTTAGCGACCGCCGTCGCCACCTTGCTCGTCTTCCGGCACGTGGATGATGCGCGGCGAGGCGCTCAAGCCGCTATAGTATGCGCCCAGTCGATATATCGGCAGCACCGAGACGACATCTCCCAGCTGCGCGTCGGCGGCAACGCGCACCTCGCCGCCAACCGGATCGACCGCATTCAACACATAAAAGAGACCGCGGCGGATCGGATGGGTGCTTGGGAAAAGGCCCACGGAAAGCACCGACGTGGCAATTGCGTCCGCCGGCAGGACGTTGCAGTCCCGCGATCCGGCTGAGGCGAAGGAAGGCGCCGCCGCAGCCAACGCCGCGGCGAGCAGTCCGATCGCAAGTCCCTGTTTCACGCGCTTGTCTTCCTCTTTAAGCGCGGAGCTTACGCCCGGCGGCGCGGGAGACAAGTTGGTTAGCAGCTCGTTTACTTTCGTGGTTAACCGCGATTCGCTTGTTTCGAAGAGGATCAATTCCGTTCCGGCTTTGCCTTCATGTTGAGAACCTCGCCCCGCCGCCGGACGCAACGGAATTGCCCGAACCAAATCCGCCCCGCGCGGTTCTTGCCGAAGAGGGCGTTGTGCCGCAAGAAAGCGTTCAATTCTGGCGATTCAGCCGTGGACCTGCCTTGTCTAGCAGGGCAAAATTTGCCATGGTCCATTAGGACAGTAATGCTGTCCTAATGGCGGCAGCCCCGGACAGCAGCTCTCTGCGATGAAGCAGGTCCGATGGCGCCCAACGGGAGCAGTCCCACGGTCGCTGAGGCCGGCAAGACTGCCCTTCAAGAGAAAGGTTGGGCTTTCATCGTGGCCGCCCCCCGAGGCGCTGCGAACAAGGCGGGTGCGCCGGAGCCGGACGGCACGTGGCGAGGCAGGACGAGATGAGTGAGCAACAGAACGGCCAGCGAAAGTTCGAACGCGCGGCGCGCAACATCCGCGCGCCGAAAGCGTTCGTCGACACGGCCGATCCGGGCATGCCGCCGGCGCGCGGCCTTTACGACCCCGCGCTCGACAAGGATGCGTGTGGGGTCGGGTTTATCGCCGATATCAAAGGCCGCAAATCGCACCAGATCATCGCAGACGGTCTACAGATTCTTTGCAACCTCGAGCATCGCGGCGCCGTGGGCGCCGATCCGCGAATGGGCGACGGCGCTGGAATCCTGGTGCAGATTCCACATAAGTTTTTCGCCAAGAAAACCGCCGAGCTCGGCTTCGCTCTGCCCGATCCCGGCGAATACGCGATCGGTCAGCTGTTCATGCCGCGCGATCCGCATTGGCGACAAATCATCCGCGACATCTATGCGGAGAAGATCGAGCGTGAGGGTCTCACGCTGCTCGGGTGGCGCGATGTGCCCAAAGACAATTCCACCTTGGGCGAGTCGGTGAAGCCGACGGAGCCGGTCCACCAGCAAGTGTTCATCGGATGCGGCAATCAGAAGCTCGGCGCGGCCGAATTCGAACGCCGGCTCTACATCGTGCGCAAGGTGATTTCGAACGCCATCTACCGGCGCCGCGCGCGGCGTATCTCCGACTATTATCCCGTCTCGATCTCCTCCCGAACGGTGATCTACAAGGGCATGTTTCTCGCCGACCAACTCGGCACTTATTACCCCGATCTCCACGATCCGGATTTCGAAAGCGCGTTGGCGCTCGTGCACCAGCGGTTTTCGACCAACACATTTCCGACCTGGTCGCTGGCACATCCGTATCGCTATATCGCGCATAACGGCGAGATCAACACGTTGCGCGGCAACGTGAATTGGATGGCCGCGCGGCAGGCCTCCGTTTCCTCACCGCTGTTCGGCGAGGACATCAAAAAGCTTTGGCCGATTTCGTACGAGGGCCAGTCCGATACCGCCTGCTTCGACAATGCGCTCGAGTTTCTGGTGCAGGGCGGTTATTCCCTCGCCCACGCCATGATGATGATGATCCCGGAAGCGTGGACGGGCAATCCTCTCATGGACGAGGAGCGGCGCGCCTTCTACGAATACAATGCCGCATTGATGGAGCCGTGGGACGGTCCCGCCGCGATCGTCTTTACCGACGGGCGGCAGATCGGCGCGACGCTCGACCGCAATGGCTTGCGCCCGGCGCGCTATTTGCTTACCCGCGACGACCGCATCGTGATGGCCTCGGAAACCGGCGTGCTGCCGATCGACGAGAAGAACATCGTCAAGAAGTGGCGGCTCCAACCGGGCAAGATGCTGCTCGTCGACCTCGATCAGGGCCGGCTCATTCCCGACGAGGAGATCAAGACCGATCTCGCCCGCAGCCAGCCCTATCGCGAGTGGCTCGCCAGCACCCAGATCGTCTTGGAAGAACTGCCCGCGGCCGAAACCGGCGCCCCGATATCCAACCTGCCGCTGCTCCATCGCCAGCAGGCCTTCGGCTACACGCAGGAAGACCTCAAATTCCTGATGACGCCGATGGCGACTACCGGCGAGGAGGCGGTCGGCTCGATGGGTAACGACACACCGATCGCGGCAATGTCGGATCGGCCCAAGCCGCTGTTCGCTTATTTCAAGCAGAATTTCGCCCAAGTCACCAACCCGCCCATTGATCCGATCCGCGAGGAACTGGTGATGAGCCTTGTCTCGATCATCGGGCCGCGGCCGAACCTGTTCGATCTGGAGGGCACATCGAAGGCGAAGCGGCTGGAAGTGCGTCAGCCGATCCTCACCAACGAAGACCTGGAGAAGATCCGTTCGATCTCGGCGATGAGCGGCAATCACTTCAAATCGCTCACGTTCGACATGACCTATCCGGCCCTACACGGCGAGGAGGGCATGGGCTGGGCGGTCGACGAGTTGTGCGAGCGCGCCGAAGATGAGGTGCTCAAGGGCTGCAACATTCTCATCCTCTCTGATCGTAACGCCGGCGCCGACCGCATTCCGATCCCGGCGCTGCTCGCCTGCGCCGCCGTCCACCACCACTTGATTCGCCAGGGGTTACGCACCTCGGTCGGTCTGGTGCTGGAAACGGGCGAGCCGCGCGAGGTCCATCATTTCGCTTGCTTGGCAGGCTATGGCGCGGAAGCGATCAACCCCTATCTCGCTTTCGAGACGCTGGTTGCCATCAAAGGCGAGCTGCCCCGGAAGCTCGACGAGAAAGAGATCGTCAAGCGCTATATCAAGGCTATCGACAAAGGGCTGCTCAAGGTGATGTCCAAGATGGGCATCTCCACTTTCGAGTCGTATTGCGGTGCGCAGATTTTCGATGCCGTGGGCCTGCGCCAGGAATTCGTCGAGCGCTATTTCACCGGCACGCATACCCGCATCGAGGGTGTCGGCCTTGCCGAGATCGCCGAAGAAACGGTGCGCCGTCACCGCGACGCTTATTCCGACGCGCCGATCTACCGGACAATGCTCGGCGTCGGCGGCGACTATGCCGTGCGTGTGCGCGGCGAAGACCACGTGTGGACGGCGGACACCGTATCGCAGCTCCAGCACGCCGTACGCGGCAATTCGCAAGACCACTACCGCGGCTACGCCCAGGTGGTGAACGAGCAGAGCGAGCGGTTGCTTACCATCCGGGGCCTCTTCCGCATCAAATCGGCTGAGGAAGACAACCGCAAGCCGCTGCCGATCGAGGAGGTCGAGCCGGCGAAGAACATCGTGCGTCGCTTCTCGACCGGCGCCATGTCGTTCGGCTCGATCTCGCGCGAGGCGCATACCACGCTCGCCATCGCCATGAACCGCATCGGCGGCAAGTCCAATACCGGCGAAGGTGGCGAAGAATCCGACCGCTTCAAGCCGCTGCCGAACGGCGACTCGATGCGTTCGGCCATCAAGCAGGTGGCCTCCGGCCGTTTTGGAGTCACGGCGGAATATCTCGTCAATTCCGACATGATGCAGATCAAGATGGCGCAAGGCGCCAAGCCCGGCGAAGGCGGACAACTGCCGGGCCATAAGGTCGACAAGACGATCGCCAAAGTGCGGCACTCGACGCCCGGCGTCGGGCTGATCTCCCCGCCGCCGCACCATGACATCTATTCGATCGAAGACCTGGCCCAACTCATCTTCGACCTGAAGAACGTCAATCCGACGGGCGAAGTATCGGTGAAGCTCGTCTCCGAGATCGGCGTCGGCACCGTCGCGGCCGGCGTCTCCAAAGCCCGTGCGGATCACGTCACCATCGCCGGTTACGAAGGCGGCACCGGCGCGAGCCCTCTCACCTCCATCAAGCACGCCGGCAGCCCGTGGGAGATCGGTCTCGCCGAAACGCATCAGACGCTCGTCGGCAATCGTCTGCGCGGCCGCATCGCTGTGCAAGTCGACGGAGGGATACGCACCGGCCGCGACGTCGTCGTCGGCGCCCTGCTCGGCGCCGACGAGTTCGGCTTCGCCACCGCGCCCTTGATCGCCGCCGGCTGCATCATGATGCGCAAATGCCATCTCAATACGTGCCCGGTCGGCGTGGCAACCCAAGACCCGGTGCTGCGCAAGCGCTTCAAGGGCCAGCCGGAACACGTCATTAACTACTTTTTCTTTGTCGCCGAAGAAGTGCGCGAACTGATGGCCATGCTCGGCTATCGAAAGTTCGACGAGATGGTCGGCCAGGTGCAGATGCTCGATCAGCGGCGGCTGGTCGAACACTGGAAGGCCAAGGGCCTCGACCTTTCCAAGCTGTTCCTCAAGCCGGAAGCTGCGCCCGGCACGAACATCTATAAGTGCGAGCCGCAGGACCACCAAATACACGACGTCATCGACTGCAAGCTTATCGCCGAATCGCAGGCCGCGCTCGACCGTGGCGCACCAGCGCGGCTGCAAGCAGCGATTCGCAACACCGACCGCGCCACAGGCGGCATGCTGTCGGGAGAAGTGGCCAAACGGTACGGCCATGAAGGGCTTCCCGACGACACCATTCACGTGCGCTTCGCCGGCACGGCCGGCCAGAGCTTCGGCGCTTGGCTCGCGCGCGGTGTCACGTTCGAGCTCGAAGGCGACGCCAACGATTATGTTGGCAAGGGCCTTTCCGGCGGCCGGCTGATCATCCGACCACCCGCCGCCTCCGGCATCGTTCCCGAAGAATCGATCATTGTCGGCAACACAGTGCTCTATGGCGCGATCGCCGGCGAATGCTATTTCCGTGGCGTGGCGGGCGAACGTTTCGCCGTTCGCAATTCCGGCGCGACGGTGGTGGTCGAAGGCACCGGCGATCACGGCTGCGAATACATGACCGGCGGCGTCGTCGTCGTGCTCGGCCAAACCGGACGCAATTTCGCAGCCGGTATGTCGGGCGGCATTGCCTACGTGCTGGACGAGGACGGCACATTCGAGAGCCGTTGCAACATGGCCATGGTCGAGTTGGAGCCGGTCCTACACGAAGAGCAGATCGCCGAGACCGAGTTCGGCCACTACCATGACCTCGAAAGCCATGGCCGCGTGGACATCATGTCGGACCTGACGGTCCGGGATGCCGAGCGACTGCGCCTGTTGATCTCGAATCATGCCCGCTACACCGGCTCGACGCGCGCAGCCGGCATTCTCGCCGATTGGCCACGTTATCGGCCGCAGTTCAAGAAAGTGATGCCGGTCGAATACCGCCGCGCGCTCGCTGAAATGGCAAAGGAGAAGGCTGCTGCGATGCAGGCCGCGGAATAGGCATGGGCAAGATCACGGGCTTTCTCGAAATCGAACGGCACGACCGCAAGTACGAGCCAATCGCCGAGCGCGTCAAGCACTGGCGCGAATTCGTGCTGCCCCTACCGGAGCAGGACGCGCGTGCACAGGCTGCACGCTGCATGGATTGCGGCGTGCCGTATTGCCACGGCACCAACCGCGTGACCGGCGCGCCGACGGGCTGTCCGGTCAATAACCAGATCCCCGACTGGAACGACCTCGTGTATCGCGGCTATTGGGCCGAGGCCGCCGTCAACCTGCACTCGACCAACAATTTCCCCGAAGTAACCGGCCGCATCTGCCCGGCGCCCTGCGAGGCGTCCTGCACCCTCAACATTGATGAGAATCCCGTCACCATCAAGACGATCGAGTGCGAGATCGCCGACCGCGCCATCGCGCAGGGGCTCAAACCGGAGATCGCGACGCATAAGACCGGCAAAAAAGTCGCGGTGATTGGTTCAGGCCCGGCGGGTTTAGCTTGTGCGCAGCAGCTCGCACGCGCCGGCCACGACGTGCACGTGTACGAGCGCTGGGCCAAGGCCGGCGGCCTGCTTCGCTACGGCATTCCCGATTTCAAGATGGAGAAGGTGCACGTCGACCGTCGAGTGACGCAAATGATGGCGGAGGGCGTGAACTTCCATTGCGGCGTTCACGTTGGAGTCGACTACCCCGTCGACAAGCTGCTCGCCGAGCACGACGCTGTCGTGCTCGCGGGCGGCGCCGAGAAGCCGCGCGATCTGCCAATTCCCGGCCGCGAACTCGACGGCATCCATTTCGCCATGGATTTCCTGCCGCAGCAGAATCGGCGCGTGAGCAATGAGCCACAAGGCGATGTAAAGACGATCCTGGCCACGGGCAAGAAAGTCGTGGTGATCGGCGGCGGCGACACCGGCTCCGACTGCATCGGCACCTCGATCCGGCAAGGCGCGGTCTCGGTCACCAATTTCGAGATCATGCCGGAGCCGCCTCTCCGCGAAAACAAGATGCTCACTTGGCCGAACTGGCCGCTCAAGCTGCGTATCTCATCCAGCCATGAGGAAGGCGCGAAGCGCGAATTCTCGGTGCTGACGCAGAAATTT
>DASTWX010000109.1:0-5922 GCA_035765795.1 Pseudolabrys sp.
GTTTGCTCCGCACCGCCCCCGGTGGACTACTCTCTTTCAGGCGGCTCGCCTCTCCTTCCGAATCGGACGGCCGCTTATCCACCGCTGTGGGCCCTTCTGATGGGACAATTTGGAACCTCGTGACCGGTTCGCGCTCATCCCGATGTCACGCACAAGCCCGGCGATGCACGATCGGTGCATCGGGACAAATGCGGCTTGGACCGCCGGGCGGGGAAAAGCATGCGCCGCATCTCCGACGCCCCCGACCGGCCACCGCTCCCCGCCCCAGCGTCTGGAGACGCTGATCAGACACCCCTCGGCAGCAGGGGCGGGATGCATGGGAGAATAGTCCGCAGTAGGATTGTTGTCAAGAGACGATAGGAATATTTTTAAGGCGATCCTTGTGGTCACCCAGGGCGGGCACAAGGCCCGCCCCTACGCTTATGCGGGCTACGTGACCCGCGCCGATTGGAGTGCTCAACCCATTCACGACCTCCCCATTTGGGGATGGACGTGACCAGCACGACGGGAAGACCTTTGGGCACATGGCGCGGGCCGCGTGCCGGTCGAGGCGCAAAGGGCTGAGCCACTACCGAAAGGTCCGAAAAATCCGATACCTTTGCATCGATTCGGCGAACATACGCCGAGCGACTATCAGCTCCGGGACATCGCCGCACTCGCGCTTTTATGGCTGCTGGTCTACGGCCTCATCGCGCTGAGCGGCATTCAGCAGCGACGCCATGTCCACGGCCCAACGCGGGCAGACCTCTTTTTGCGATGTCGTATTTCTCAAGCCCGCGCATAGAATGGTGCGGCCGTAGCATCTTCGGCGAGAACGGGAAGAGCGACAGCGTGGCCTTGGCGCCATCGATAGGGCGCAACGTGAGCTCCAAAAGCCGCGCGTCCGTCTCATCGAGGCTGGCGAGTGCGCCGTTTCGGATGAAACACAGGCGCAACGCACCGCGTGTGTCGAGCCGGGCCTCGACCTCATAGTCCGCCGGCGGAATACCAAAACTCTGAAAATACGCGGATCGCATTTTGGCGACCCTCCCCTCCTGGCCGCACGCCGGCCTTCGAATTTTTTCTGAGTAGAGGCCCGCGGGCGCACCGGCGCACCCCCCAAGGATAGCCGGCGCCCGACTTGCTTTCAGATATTCACGGGCGAAACGGGCGCGGTTCGCCGAACAGTCGCCATTCGGATGGCGCCGATGTCTGCCGCTCAAGCATTCGATTTCAACGCCGTGCTGCGATGGGCCTTATCGCCCGATGCCTGCGCGTGGCTCGCATCGGCACTGGTGCTCGCGACGTTCTCCATGAAGCGCATGATTCCGCTGCGCCTTATCGGCATTTCAAGCAACGTCGGTTTCTTCACTTACGCGATGTGGCTTCACTTGACGCCGGTGATCGTGCTTCACGGGCTTCTATTTCCGATCAACGTTTTCCGGCTGTGGCAATGTCTGCGGCACGGGAAGGCAGAGCGGCGACCGGCGTCAGGGAACGACAAACCGCCGGCCGTCGGCACAATGAGCGCGCCGGCTCGCATCTCCGCGACGTGGTGTCTGACTCTCGGCGCGGCATGCACGCCGATGTACGCCGAGGACGCCCTGGGTGCGGCCGAGCGATGGCAGGCATGGAGCACAGGACTGTAGGGTGGGTTAGGCGCGAAGCGCCGTAACCCACCGTTCGGCCGTTGCTGCAAGCTCGGCCGGCGGGTTACGCGCCTCCGGCGCTAACCCACCCTACGGGACCGCGCGGGCACGCGCTCACGCGTACTTGCCGTGGCAGTGCTTGTACTTCTTGCCCGAGCCGCAGGGACACGGCTCGTTGCGGCCGACTTTGCCCCAGCTCGTCGGATCTTTCGGGTTGCGCTCGGCTTGCGCTATGTGAGCGCCGTTGCCGCCGGCCGCCACGGCGGTCGCGGTGAGCGCGCCGGCCATCGCCAGTTCGTCCTCGCCGGTCGACGGATCGACATGGTGCGCCTCCATGAAGGGAAGGTCCGCGCCCTCCTCGCCTTCCGGCGGCTGCTGCATGATCTCGACGCGCATGAGCTGGGCGGTCACCACCTCGCGCAGGCGCGCGATCATCGTCTCGAATAGCGCAAACGCTTCCGCCTGGTATTCATTGAGCGGATCGCGCTGACCGTAGCCACGCAGGCCGATCACCTGACGTAAGTGCTCGAGCATGATGATGTGCTCGCGCCAGAGGGCGTCGAGGGTTTGCAACAGGATCGATTTTTCGACGTAGCGCATGACGTCGGGGCCCCATTTGGCCACCTTCGCCGCCATCCATTCGTCGGCGCGCCGCGTGACGCGCTCTTTGACTTCCTCGTCGGCGATGCCCTCTTCCTTCGCCCAATCCTTGACCGGCAGGTCGAGGGTCAGCACTTCACGCAAGCTCGTATCGAGGCCGTCGATATCCCACTGCTCCGGGTAAGCCTGCTCCGGAATGTGCTTCGCCACCAACTCGTCGATCACTTCGTGGCGCATATCGACGATCGTTTCGTCGACCGACTCGTCTCGCATGAGGTCGAGCCGCTGCTCGAAGATGACCTTGCGCTGGTCATTCATCACGTCGTCGTATTTGAGCAGGTTCTTGCGGATATCGAAGTTGCGCCCCTCGACCTTCTGCTGCGCTTTTTCCAGCGCCTTGTTGATCCAGGGGTGGACGATTGCCTCGTTCTCTTTCAGTCCCAGCTTCTGCAACATGCCGTCGAGCTTGTCGGAGCCGAAGATGCGCATCAGGTCGTCGTCGAGCGACAGGAAGAATTTGGAGTGGCCGGGGTCCCCCTGGCGGCCGGAACGTCCGCGCAACTGATTGTCGATACGGCGGCTCTCGTGGCGCTCGGTGCCGAGCACGTAAAGCCCGCCGGCGTTCAGCGCCCTTTCCTTTAGCTGCGCGACTTGCGCGCGAATCTCAGCGGCGCGTGGATGCTTGTCGCGCTCGCCCCAATCCTCGATATCGGCGAGTTCCTGGCGGATGCGCATGTCGGCGTTGCCGCCGAGTTGGATATCGGTGCCGCGGCCGGCCATGTTGGTGGCGATGGTGATCGCGCCGGGAACGCCGGCCTGCGACACGATGAAGGCTTCCTGCTCATGATAGCGGGCGTTGAGGATGGCAAAAACCTTCTTCGTCGAATCCCCCTCGTCGCCCGAATAAAGCGCCGCAAAAGCATTGGGATCGGAAAAATCGTGCTGCTCCCAGCCTTGCTTGCGCAGGGTCTCGGCCAGTTGCTCCGATTTCTCGATGGAAGTGGTGCCGACCAGCACCGGCTGCCCGCGCTTCTTGCAGTCCTCGATCAACGTGATGATGGCGCGATATTTCTCGGTCGCGGTGCGGTAGACCTCGTCGTCGTCGTCGAGCCGCGCCAACGGCATGTTGGTCGGCACTTCGAGACACTCGAGCTTGTAGATGTCCATGAACTCGTCGGCTTCCGTCATGGCCGTGCCGGTCATGCCGGCGAGCTTCTCGTACATGCGGAAGTAGTTCTGGAAGGTGATCGAGGCGAGCGTCTGGTTCTCCGGCTGGATCGGCTGGTGCTCCTTTGCCTCCAGCGCCTGATGCAGCCCTTCCGAATAGCGGCGGCCCGGCATCATGCGGCCGGTGAACTCGTCGATGATGACGACCTCGCCGTTGCGCACGATGTAATCCTTGTCGCGGTGAAACAGCTTGTGCGCGCGCAGCGCCTGATTGACGTGATGCACGACGGAGACGTTCTCGACGTCGTAGAGTTTGCCGCCCTTGAGCAGATCGGCCTCGCGCAAGGCCACTTCCATCTTCTCCATGCCGGCCTCGGTCATGGTGACGGTGCGCTGCTTCTCGTCGATCTCGTAGTCGCTCTTGTCGAGCCGCGGGATGAAGGTGTCGATGGTGTTGTAGAACTCGGAGCGGTCGTCGAGCGGGCCGGAGATGATCAGCGGCGTACGCGCCTCGTCGATCAGGATCGAATCCACTTCGTCGACGATGGCATAGATATGGCCGCGCTGGACCATGTCCTCCATGCGATACTTCATATTGTCGCGGAGGTAATCGAAGCCGAGCTCGTTGTTGGTACCGTAGGTGATATCGCAAGCGTAGGCCGCCTTGCGCTCCTCATCATCCATGCCGTGCACGATATTGCCGACGGTAAGGCCGAGGAAGCCGTAGACCTGCCCCATCCATTCGGCGTCGCGCTTGGCGAGATAATCGTTGACGGTCACCACATGCACGCCGCGGCCGGTGAGCGCGTTGAGATAGACCGGCAAAGTCGCGACCAGGGTCTTGCCTTCGCCGGTCTTCATCTCGGCGATCTTGCCTTCGTGCAGGATCATGCCGCCGATGAGCTGGACGTCGAAATGACGCTGGCCGAGGGTGCGCTTGGCCGCCTCGCGCACGGTGGCGAAGGCCGGCACCAAAATGTCGTCAAGCGACGTACCGTCGGCGATCTGCTTCTTGAAGTCCTCGGTGCGGCCTCTAAGCGCCTCGTCGGAGAGGGCTGCGACCTCTTGCTCCAGCGCGTTGATGGCACTGACTCGCGGCCGATAGCTGCGAACCCGCCGCTCGTTGGCGGAGCCGAACAGCTTGCGGGCGACGGCGCCGATCATACGGGAATTCCTCACTTGAGACTGGCTGGCGCTCTCTATCACGCCGCCGCGGCCGGATTTTGCTTCCAGCGCTCCGAAATGCGGCACTTTTCGGGCTAGATCGACGCGAAACGCGGGAGGCAAACCGCAGCCAGCCGGATCAAGCGAGAGATAGGAGGGGGTCGGATTCTTGTCAATCGGCAGTGCCGCCGGCGCCGGCAGGCGGAACCGCAGAAATAATGCAGGGCGCGCCATGCCTCGCCTCGGCGGCCATTGCAAAGCCACGGTTGTTGGGTGACAAGGGCGCGCAAGAGCCCGCCGCGGCGGGCAGTGACACCCTTTCCAAGGACAGCCTATGACGAATCCGTTCTTCGCCGGTTCTCCGGCCCCGCGCCGCCGCGCCGGGTTTCTTGCCGCCGTCCTGGCGCTGCTGCTGGCAGCCGGCGTGCCGCTCGTGGCGAGCCATGCGCTCGCCTCCGAAGATCCAGTGGTGGCCAAGGTCAATGGCACCGAGATCCACCAAAGCGATCTTGTCATCGCCGAACAGGAAGCCGGCAAGCTTCCGCCAATGTCCGAAGCGGCCAAGAAGGACTACCTGGTCCAGTTCATGTCCGACTTGCTTCTGGTGTCCCAGGCCGCCGAAGCGAAAAAGATCGGCGAAAAACCCGAATTCAAGGCCAGGCTCGCCTTCGAGCGCAAGAAACTCTTGATGGCGGACCTGCTCGACCAGGTCGGTAAAGAGGCGGTGACCGATGACGCGCTGCACAAGGTCTATGACGAGGCCGTGAAGCAGATGGGTCAGCAGGAGGAAGTGCACGCGCGTCACATCCTCATCCGCGTCAAGCCTGGCGACGAGAAAGCGAGCGAGGAAGCCAAGAAGAAGATCGAGGCGGTGATCGCACGGCTGAACAAAGGCGAGGACTTCGCCAAGGTCGCCGATGAAGTGACCGAGGACCCCTCCGGCAAGAAAAATGGCGGCGATCTCGGCTACTTCACCAAGGAGCAGATGGTGCCGGAATTCGCCAAGGTCGCTTTCGAACTGAAGAAAGGCGAAATATCCGGGCCGGTGAAGACGCAGTTCGGCTGGCATGTGATCAAGGTCGAGGACAAGCGCGTCAAGCCGCCGCCGACGTTCGAAGAGGTGAAGCCGCAACTCGTTGAATACGTCCAGCGCAAGGCGCAGGCCGACCTGGTGACGAAGCTGCGCGCCGACGCAAAAATCGAGAAGATGTACAAGAGCGAAGACGAAAAGAAGCCGGACGAGAAGGCGACCGAGCCGGCGAAGAAATAGTCTTCTTGCGCGCTATCCACGCACATTGTCATGGCCGGGCTTGTCCCGGCCATTTCCGTATTTTATGGCTGCTTGTCCGCTGAATTCGCTCCT
>DASTWX010000110.1:0-4600 GCA_035765795.1 Pseudolabrys sp.
GTGTATTCGACAGCTACGTCGCTATCCTCGATGCTTGTGAGGATGCTTGGCGCAAACTCCTCACAGAGGTCGGCCGCATCACATCCATCGCTGCCCGCGACTGGATCGCTATCGGTCAATGATTCCAAAGGCTGGTATTAGCCGCTCCCAATGTGGTGACGATCTGGTAGAGGGGAATGAACAGCAGCGTGGGCGGGATGAGATAGACGAGAAAGATCGCGATACTCGACCGCTCTCCCCAGTGACCCATCAGCCGGGACAGGCTGTAGGCGGCAGGCACGGCGAGCACCAGCGTAATCGCCACGACGATGATGCCGATGAAAAAGGAATTCCAAAGGAAGATCGGATAGTTCGTCTGCGTGAAAAGAAAGCCGAAGTGCTTCAGCGTCGGCGGCAGGTTGAAGATGAAGGGATTATTGTTCGGATTGTACAGGTCTTGGTTTTGCTTGAAGGCGGTTATGAGCATCCAAACCGCTGGGAAGACGGCGAAAATGCATAATAGAACAAGGCCGATATAGAAGCCGACCGAGCGGCCGAAATAGGATGCGGCTCTCGTTTTCATCGGCCTTCACCACGGTAGGCGGCGCGCAGCGCCAGAATGGACGCAGCAAGCAGGACCGGAAAGAGGAAAAGGGCCACCGCCGCGCCTTGGCTCAATGCACCGCCTTGGATGCCCTTCAGATAAGCCCAATACGGGAGAATCTCGGTCGTGTAGCCGGGCCCGCCGCGGGTCGTCAGCGCGACGACCGTCATGTCGCCGAAGATGACCAGAACGGTGAAAAGCACTGCGACAGTCAGCAAGATCGCGAGCCCCGGTATTGTGATCTGAAACAGAACGCGGAAGAAACCGGCGCCGTCGAGCGCGGCCTGCTCATAGAGTTCGTTCGGAATGGCGGTACGGCCGGCCAAGACGATGATCGTGGACAACGGCAACATCCGCCATACGTCGATGACGACGATTGCGCCCAACCCGAGCCACTCCCGGCCGAGATAATAGAGATTGTTGGCCGGCCCGAGGATCGTTCCGGGGCCGAGCAGGCCGACCGCGCGCAAGCACCAGTCGATGGGGCTGAATTCAGAATCGAGAAGCCAAAGCCAGCCGACCGCGGCGAGCGCCACCGGCATCGCCCACGGCAGGATCAGCAGGATTTCCGCAATCCGTTTGCCGTGGAAGTCGCGGGCCAGAATTTCGACCTCGATGATCGTCAGAACCGTCAGGAGGATCAGAGTCGCGGCTGTGATGATGATGCTATTGCGTAACGCGAACATGAAGGCGGCTTCGTGGACGACGCTGATGAAATTGGCGAGACCTACGAACTGGTGAATGGTCGGGTCGCCGACGGTCGCGTTGCTGAGGCTCAGTGCGATGGCCAGGAAAAACGGGATGGCGACCAGCGCGAACACATAAATGACCGCCGGCGCCAGCATGATGGTGCCGACCAGACCATCGCGGTCTGCAATTCCAATGCGGCGCGGCATATGCGGCGGTGGCACGCCGTCGCCGATTTTGCCGCCACCAGGCCGGCGCAAGTCCGCGCGGTCCGGTGCTTTGCTGCGTTGCTCCAGGTGGTCAACCATCCGTGCTGCCTCCTCTAATGGAGAGGAACCGGAGGCGTGCGCAGCCCGGTTTCTTTGCTGAAGAAGCGCAATTGCGCGCGCGGCACGACGAATTCCTGCGCTTCGCCGACCTTGACCGCTGCGATCGCTTGCGGTTGCAGCTTGCACAGGACCTTCGCGTTTCCGAATTCTCCGTGGACGCTGCCGTAGGCGAGCCATTCGGAGCCGAGGAATTCGGTTTGCGAAACCAGTATTTGAAATTTTTCGACATCGTCGGTTCGAGAGAACGCGGCGCGAGGTAGCGCGTGTTCGGGACGAAAGCCGATGATAATGTCCCGGCGCTCGAGAAGATTCATCGGAGGCGTGCCGATAAAGCCGGCGACGAACGTATCGGCCGGGTCGTAATACAAGTCCTGCGGCGCCCCGAGCTGACGCAGCCTGCCGCGCTGCATCACCGCCACGCGATCGCCGAGCCCCATCGCTTCGGTCTGGTCGTGGGTGACGTAGACCGTGGTCACGCCGGTGCGGTCGCGCAATTGACGCAATTCCGCCCGCGCTTTGGCGCGTACTTGGGCGTCGAGCGAGCTGAGCGGTTCGTCGAAGATGAACAGGGATGGCTGGCGGACGAGTGCGCGGGCAAGCGCCACTTTTTGTTTCTCGCCGCCCGAGAGCCGCGCCGGGCGGCGGCGGAGCAGCGGCTCAATGCCGAGCGCCTCCGCCGCCCGATGGATCAATTTCTCGCGCTCTATCTTGTCCACGCCGCGCGCCTTGAGCGGAAAGGCGATGTTGTCGGCGACCGACATGTGCGGATAAAGCGCGTAGCTCTGAAACACCATGGCGATGTTTCGCGCTCGCGGAGGCAATGGCGTGATGATCTTGCCGTCGAGCACGACGTCGCCGAGGGTGGGCGTCTCGAGACCGGCGATCAGCCGCATGAGCGTGGACTTGCCGCATCCGGAAGGGCCGAGAATGGTTAGAAACTCACCGTCCCGCGTCGCCAAGTCCACGCCATCGAGGGCTTTGATGTCACCGAAGTGCTTCTTGAGCCCTCTGACCTCGAGTACCGCCACAACCTCGCTCCGTCGTCTCTCCCGCCGTTTCTTATTTGCTTTTACTGCCGCTGGTGCTGCGGCTGCCGTGGGTACTGCCGCCGGCAGCGGCCGTCGTGCCGTTGCCGCTACAGCCGACGTAACCCATCTTCTTCCATTTCTCGGCGATCCGTTCGACCTGGGCGGTGGTGTCCTTCACCGCTTGCTCAGGCGACTTTTCGCCGCGCGCCGCCTGCGCCATCATCGTCGAGATCAGGAAAGTATTGTAAACCTCGCTGATCGCCGGATTGGCGTAGCCGGGATAGCCGGGCCATGCGGTCCATTTGAGCGCGGTGTTCAACACGGCGAGCTTGTCGGGCGGATTGGAGCCCCACGGATCGTGTTCGACCCACTTGCTCAACTGCGGAACCGTCGGTGGATAGGCGGGGAAGTCGTAGAGCTTGCTGTAGAAGGTGTCGCTGGCGTAGTTCGCCGTGAGGTCAAGCAGAAACTTCTTCGCCGCCAGCACCTGCTCCTTGTTCGTCACATATTTTGGCAGGACATAGATGAACCAGACGTGGGCGGTCTGGTGCACTTGGCCGGTCGGGCCTTTCAGGCCGGGCCGGAAGCCGGTGTCCTCCGCGACCTTCGGATTCGACTGTTGCGCGGTCCGATAGAATGAGATCGAATTCTGGATGTAAGAGGCCCGTCCCGAGACGAACGCTTGGTTGTTCGAGGCCGCATTCCAAGAGAAGACCTCCGGCGTCTCCGCGGACTGGAACAGCTTCTTTTGATACTTCACCGCGTCGACGACCGGCTTCGAATCGAGCGTCACTTTTCCGCACGCATTCTGGACTTGGCCGCCGAATGACCAGATCAGCGTGCGCGCGTAGAACTCCGAGTCGATTTCCGGTGACATGCCGACGCCCACCGGAATGCCCGTCTTCTGATAGATTTTCTGGCCGCCTTTGAGCAGGTCTTCGTAAGTAACCGGCCCGTTCGGGTATCCGGCCGCTTTCCAAAGCGAGATGCGATAGTCGCCCGGATCGACGACCCAGCCTTCACAATAAGCATACCATTCTTTTTTGGTCGGCAGATACGTTTGATGCGTGCACGGCTTGACGCCTTGACCCCACTTCGCCTCGGCGGCCTCGTTCACGTCGTTCAGCGGCTGCAGACCTTGGATGAACGCGGCCGGAGTGGCGTTCAACTGCATCAGCGTCGGTCCCTTTTTGGCGGCGATCGCCGCCGCCAATGTCGAATTCAGATCGGCGTAGCTGATGTGCTGTACCGTTATCTTCACGTTGTTGGCTTTGCCCCATTGCTGGGCGTAAGCGTCGAACCACTTGTCGTAACGGGGGACGAAATGGCTCCACTGCGTGATGGAAATGTGCGTTCCGTCTGGAAATTTTTGAGGAAGTTTCAGCGATCCGAATTGGGCCGGAAACTTAACCGGCGGCGGGCTTCCGCTGGGATTGGTGATCGTTCCCTTTGCGCCCTGCGAAGCGCCGGCGGTTCCCGCCGCGGTGGCGCTCCCCGCCATACATAGCGCGCATAAAGCGGCGCCGATCGGCGCTAGACTGCGCCATGAGCTACGTTGCATTCCCATCATGGTCATTACCTCCCTAAGGGATCGGTCAGATTGTTGCGAAGCAGTTCGTCCCCGGCGGTGCGCCGACCGCCGGCGAACGAGGTGGTGGTGATGTCGTCTTGCTCGTCTCCGGCGTCCCGCGCGCTCAACCGCCTCACGCCGGCAGGCTACGAGCGCCGCTGGGGCGAATCCGTATGGCAAAGGGTCGGGGAGGGCTCTCGGCGTGATTGAGACTGGGGATGTGACTCCAACGAGTCGCGGCCGGACGGCGAAATCTGAGAAAAGTCACGCGCATCAATGTCTCCAAGGCCGTCACGTGCACGTCGCCCTTGAGAACCGCTCTGCTCCGGCATATCCCCCGGCAGAAATGTCGTGTAATGGATTGTGAACGCGATGCGTGCCGGGCGGTTCCGCTCGCGCCGAC
>DASTWX010000111.1:0-3236 GCA_035765795.1 Pseudolabrys sp.
CTACCGCACCAGTTTTCCGACGATCTCCACGTGATGCGAATAGCGGAACTGATCGACGGGGGTGACCTCGGCCAGCTTGTAACCGCCGGCAACCAAAATTTTCACGTCGCGCGCGAACGTCTTGGCGTCGCACGAGACGGCGACGACAGTCCGTACTTTGCTCTGTGCGAGTTCGCGCGCCTGCGCCTCCGCGCCTTGACGTGGCGGATCGAAGACCACCGCGTCGAAATTCTTCAATTCGCCTTCCGCCAACGGCCGGCGGAAGAGGTCGCGCGTCGTCGCCTCGATCGGTTTCAATCCCGAGGCGCCGGCGGCGCCCTTCTTCAGCGCCTCAATCGCATCAGCTTCGCTATCAACGGCAAGGACGCGGGCGCGCTCGGCAAGTCGCAGCGCAAAGGTGCCGATGCCGCAAAACAGATCGGCCACGCGCTTGGCGCTCCCGACATGTGCGATGACGAGCCGGGCCAGCGCCGCTTCGCCTTCCGCCGTCGCCTGGAGAAACGCGCCCGGCGGCAGTGGCACGCTGGCGCGGCCGGTCGTCAGCAGCGGTTGCGTGGTTTGTGAGACCAATTCGCCGTGACGGGTGAGACGCGCGAGTCTGTGCTTCGCGGCGATGCGCGCCAGCGCCGCTATCCGCTCCGCATCGAGGGAACCTGAGCCGCGCACGTCGATGTCAAGGCCGGAGTCGGTCGCGGTCGCTTGAATGTCGAGGGGTTTGCCGGCCGGTCGTAAGCTCTCGGCGATCGCCCATGCCGTCTCGATAACGCTGTCGAGCTGCGGCGCCAGGATTGGGCAAGCGTCGATAGCGACGATGTGATGGGCGCGCGGCGCCGTAAAGCCCACCTCCAGAACATCGTGCGTGCCCCGGCGTGCATGCAGCACCGCGCGCCGGCGGCCCGCGCCATGCGCGTCGAGTAGCGGCTGGAGCGCCGCTTTTAGCCCCTGGTCTGCCAGCGCGTCCGCGACCAATCCGTGTTTCCACGAACGATATTCTGCCGGCGACCAATGCTGCATCGCGCAGCCGCCGCATTGGCCGAAATGCTTGCAGATCGGCGTGATGCGCTCGTGGCTGGGCTGGTCGACACGGATGAGGTGCCGCCGGTCGGGATGGCCGGCAACCGGCTTGGCCGTTACCACCTCGCCCGGCAGCGCGTAGGGCACATAGACCGGGCCGGCCGGCGTGTCGGCGACGCCGTCGCCACGGTGGCCCAGGCGGGTGATCGTGAGTTCTTCAGTCATGAGTGGCGCCGAGCAGGAATTCGCGATTGCCGTCGCCACCTTCAATAGGGGAGGGAATAATTCCGGCTAAGTGCCACCCGAGGGAGGTCACCGAATTGGCGATGTCGTCGCACACGACACGGTGAACGGCCGGATCGCGAACGACGCCTTTCTTGACAGCCTCGCGGCCGGCCTCGAATTGCGGCTTGATCAGCGCGACGAGTTGCGCGGGCGGTAGCACCAGCGCCAGTGCAGCCGGCAGGACGTGTCTGAGCGAGATGAAGCTAACGTCGATCACTACCAAATCCGGCGTTTCCTCGAAGTCGGCGGACGAGAGTGCCCGGGCGTCGGTCTGCTCCAGCGAGACCACCTCCGGTCGGCCGCGCAAGCTTTCGTGCAACTGGCCACGGCCGACGTCGACCGCATAAATTCGGCGAGCACCGCGCTCCAACAGGACTTGCGTGAAACCGCCGGTGGAGGCGCCGACATCGAGGCAGATGCGCTCCTTCGGATCAAAGCCGAAAGCGTCGAGCGCGGCGGTGAGCTTGAGCCCGCCACGCGAGACGTAGGGATGCGCCGGCACGGCTTCAACTGCGGCGTCGCGCGCGACCTCATCGGAAGCTTTGCGCACGGTTGCCCCGTTGGCGCGGACAAGGCCGGCGGCGATAGCCGCCTGCGCTTTGGCGCGGCTGTCGAAGAAGCCGCGCTCGACCAGCAGGCGATCAATGCGGAGACGGGAGCTCATGGCGTTTTCCGAGTGCGGCGCATGCCACGAACTTGGACCGTCATCCTGAGGTGCGAGCGCGCGTCTTCGCGCGCGAGCCTCGAAGGATGACAAGCCCCTGCCGTCGCCCTTCGAGGCTCGGCCTTCGGCCGAGCACCTCAGGGTGACGGATCGCGATTCTTCGCCCGTTGCTATTCCTTCACCGCGCCGGTCATCGCCGAGACGTAGTGATCGACGAAGAAGGCGTAAAGGATGACAAGCGGCAGCGAGCCGATGAGGGCGCCGGCCATTATAGAGCCCCAGTGGTAGACGTCGCCGTCTTCCAGCGCGGTGACGATGGCGACGGGAACGGTCTTCTTGGGAGCGGACGAGAGAAAGGTCAAGGCGTAAATGAATTCGTTCCAGCACAACGTGAAGCAAAAAATGAACGCGGAGATCAGGCCCGGCACGGCGAGCGGCAGCACGATCCTGATCAGAATCTGCCAGCGGCTGGCGCCATCGATCAGCGCGCATTCTTCGAGCTCGTAGGGGATCGTCTTGAAGTAACCCATCAGGAGCCAGGTCGTGAACGGGATCAGGATCGTGGGGTACGTCAGTATCAAAGCAAATGGCGTGTCGAAGAGCCCGTACTGGAACACCACGGTCGAAAGCGGAATGAACAGGATCGACGGCGGCACCAGATAAGCCAGGAAGATCGCGCCGCCGACCCATTGCGCTCCCTTGTAACGCAGGCGCACGATGGCATAGGCGGCGAGTACGCTGGCGATGATCGACAGGACGGTGGCCGAGATCGCGATGAACATCGTGTTCCACAGCCACAGCGGATATTCGGTGTCGAACAGCAGCCGGTGGATGTGCTGGAAGGTCGGATTCCAGGTCCAGAACGGATTGTACGTGTTCAGGTCGATCAATTGGTTGTCCGGCTTGATCGCGGTCAAGCCCATCCAATAGAACGGGAACAGCAGCACGAACAGAATGATGGACAGCGGCAGATAGAGCGTCACCAGCCGGCGCGGCAAAGTCTCGAGGTAGCTCATTCCCTCGTGCGGGTCCTCCGGTGCGGCGGACCGTGTCAGCATCTTCTTTCGGGCGTCGGCTGGGCGCGCGAGCGTTTCAGTCATTGGCCTCGCCCTGTTGCCATTTGCGCCGCTGTAAGCCGAACCAGGAGATCAGAATGGCGGCGAGCAGGAACGGGATCATCGCGGTCGAGATGGCCGCGCCTTCGCCCAGATGGCCGCCGAGGATGGCGCGCTGATAGCTCAACGTCGCCATGAGCTGCGTGGCGTTGACCGGC
>DASTWX010000112.1:0-4023 GCA_035765795.1 Pseudolabrys sp.
TCCGCGACCGGGATGTCAAGGGCTGGTAAGGTTCTGCGCGTTGCTTCGAATTGAACCACATGCTCCACCGCTTGTGCGGGCCCCCGTCAATTCCTTTGAGTTTTAATCTTGCGACCGTACTCCCCAGGCGGAATGCTTAAAGCGTTAGCTGCGCCACTGACGAGCAAGCTCGCCAACGGCTAGCATTCATCGTTTACGGCGTGGACTACCAGGGTATCTAATCCTGTTTGCTCCCCACGCTTTCGCACCTCAGCGTCAGTACCGGGCCAGTGAGCCGCCTTCGCCACTGGTGTTCTTGCGAATATCTACGAATTTCACCTCTACACTCGCAGTTCCACTCACCTCTCCCGGACTCAAGATCGCCAGTATCGAAGGCAGTTCCGGAGTTGAGCTCCGGGATTTCACCCCCGACTTAACAATCCGCCTACGTGCGCTTTACGCCCAGTAATTCCGAGCAACGCTAGCCCCCTTCGTATTACCGCGGCTGCTGGCACGAAGTTAGCCGGGGCTTCTTCTGCGGGTACCGTCATTATCTTCCCCGCCGAAAGGGCTTTACAACCCTAGGGCCTTCATCACCCACGCGGCATGGCTGGATCAGGCTTGCGCCCATTGTCCAATATTCCCCACTGCTGCCTCCCGTAGGAGTCTGGGCCGTGTCTCAGTCCCAGTGAGGCTGATCATCCTCTTAGACCAGCTACCGATCGTCGCCTTGGTGAGCCATTACCTCACCAACTAGCTAATCGGACGCGGGCCGTTCCTTCGGCGATAAATCTTTCCCCAGCCATTACTGACCGGGCGTATCCGGTATTAGCTCAAGTTTCCCTGAGTTATTCCGAACCGAAGGGCGCGTTCCCACGTGTTACTCTCCCGTCTGCCGCTGACGTATTGCTACGCCCGCTCGACTTGCATGTGTTAAGCCTGCCGCCAGCGTTCGCTCTGAGCCAGGATCAAACTCTCAAGTTGGATGAGATTTGATCTCGGCGTTAAGTCACAACGTTTGACGAGGTCCACCCACTGATCGGTCGCCCGATCAGCGATGTACCTTGAAACGTCAGACCGCCGAAGTCTCTTCCAAAGCCGCCCACCGCGAGAATGTCTCCCCGCAAGGAAGCGGCCCGCAAGGACTCCGCCGTCCACGTTTCCCTTTCTTCCTATTCACTTGTCAAACAACCGAGACCCAAAGGTCTCGACCTTCCGGACGGAACCGGAAAGTCATCGAAGCCCCGCACATCCGATGACATTCGGATGCTTTTTCACTATTCCAGTGAGGAGCTTTGGCGGCACGCCATCGCACCGTGAGCGGACGGCGACGCCGGACGGCTGGTATATAGGCCGCGCCCTAGAACAATGTCAACCGAAAACGCCAAAACTTTCCGCAATGATTTGGCGGCTGCTTCGGCCTTCCCGCCCCGCGCCTCTCCGGCTCGCTTTTCATCGCTCTTTGGCAATTTGCGGGCCGTAGCTGCACGATCCCCGCTCTTCTGGGGGCAAAAAAACCTCGTGCAATCAATACCGCGGCCCTTGGGAACGGGTCGTCTGCGCCGTACTGAAGCCATATTCCTGGTCCGTCCTGCCTGTTCCATTGTCGGGGATGAATCGCAATCGGGTCCGTCCGCCGTATCCCCGCGAGCCGGTCAATTGGGTCGTTCGAACCACGATTGACGGGCTGGCGGCCAACCGGCATCGTGCCCACCGCAGATTCAGCGGCTTCACCCAGGCGCCCTCAAGCCTGCGGGATGCTAACCTCGATCGTAGGCGGCAGGGGACGGCGAGCTTGATCCAATCACGGCCGCACGGCGCACATCGATCAAGGCGGGTGGAAGCTGTGGAACTCGGGAACGAGCCACCGCTTTCGGTTGATGGCGAGGCCAGCGGTTTTGTCGACCGACGCCGCGTTTCGGTGCAGTGGTTTGCCGGCACGATCCTGACCGCCCTCTGCGGCGCCGCGCTCATGGGGGGTGCCGTCTTCACGTCTCTCGACGGCGAGACGAACTTTGCCTCCCTGCCCGAACGGGTCGAGGTGGCGCTGCGCGGCGCCTTCGGCGCCAGTGGGGAACGCATCGGGGTCGCGCATAAAAGCGATCGGCTCCCGCCGGCGGAAGAGCCGAACTTCACCCGCCGGATCATTCGGGTTTCGACCATCAGCCGGGTCGGAAATCATGAAGTGGTGAGGGTGCGGCCCTTCGTGCGGGTGGGCGGCAATCTCGCCCTCAATGCCTCCAATCTTTTGGCGGAGATTCCTCCATTCAACCCCCAGCGCCTCCTTGCCGAGTCGGCGCCAGGGGGCAAAGCCGCGCTCGAAGAAGCCGCGGGCCAGCCCGACGCCGAAGTGTCCTTCATGATGCGCGATCTGGCGCCGATCCTGGCAAAGGCGAAAATCAAAATCACCACTTCCAACGATGAAGTGATCGCGCGCGTGCGTGAGGCGGCGGCCTGGAGCGAGAAATCCGCCAAGCACCTTGCCGGCGCCGGCGACATCACCGGCATCAAGCTTGCCTATGCCGCTATCGGCGCGAACGATCCTTACGCGGGCTTTGCGGCGCGCATCATCCCTGAGAACATCACGCTGCTGCCGAAGACCACGAACAAGACAACCGGCGGCAATCCGTTCGGCGAAAAGGTCATTATCGCGAAAAGCGGCGACAGCGTCGGCGCCATCTTGCACGACCTCGGCGCCACCGACGAGGAAGTGATTGCCATCACCAAATCGCTCGGCCCCTACGGTGAAAGTCACGGCCTGCACGGAGGCGAGAAGCTGCGCGTCCTGCTCTCGCCGACGCCCGACGGCACGCGGCAACAACCGGTTCGAGTAATCGTCGCCGACGACGCAACCATCGACGCGGTGGCCGCGCTGTCCGACACCGGCAAATACGTCACCGTTGACCCGAGAAACGTCGACAACGACGTGGCCGACGAAACCGACGACCGCCACACGGACGAGGGCGCGACGGCGAGCATCAGCCTGTATCAGAGCGTCTATGAAACCGCGCTACGCAACAACGTGCCGCGGCCCATCATCGACGACCTCATCCGCATTTATTCGTTCGACGTGGACTTCCAGCGAAAAGCGCAACCGGGCGACTCGTTCGACGTTCTCTACGCGGGTAACGAGGACGGCCCGGCGCCCGACAGCCGTAACGATGTCTTGTACGCCTCGCTCACTGTCGGCGGCGAGACCAAGAAAATGTATCGCTTCCAGTCTCCCGACGACGGTCTGACAGACTATTACGACGAGACCGGCAAAAGCGCGAACAAGTTCCTGGTGCGCAAGCCGGTGCTCACCGGCAGGATCACCTCGGGTTTCGGCCTGCGCCGTCATCCGCTGCTCAATTACGTCAAGATGCATACCGGCGTCGATTGGGCCGCGCCGGTAGGGACGCCCGTATACGCCGCCGGCAACGGCGTGATCGAGAAGGAAGGCTGGGAATCCGGCTACGGCAAATTCATTCTGGTCCGGCACACCAATGGCTACGAAACCGCCTATGGCCACATGAGCGCCTACGCACGCGGCACGCACGAAGGCGAGCATGTGCGGCAAGGGCAAGTGATCGGTTTCGTCGGCTCAACCGGACTTTCCACCGGCTCGCATCTGCATTTCGAAATTCGCATCAACGGCCGCTTCGTCGATCCGATGCGCATCAAACTGCCGCACGGGCGTGAGCTGCACGGACCGCTTCTTACCGCGTTCGAGCAGGAGCGCGAGCGACTCGACAAGCTCATGGCACGCAAGCCCACGCGGGTAGCGGCGGGCGAGTAGGGGCAAAGCATGCCTCGCCATTTCGGGCGGAGAGCTCCTTCACCCTTCAGGATCACTTCTCGCAGCGCGAGAGCATCGTTGTGCTCCTCGTCCTGCGCGAAAATGAGCGAGAGCGGTCCGTGACGCGCGAGCGCACACAGTCGGTCCAGTGGCTGATAAGAAGCCGCGATCGTCACCCACGCTCTCAGGGTGACGGAGAAGACTTACGAAGCTTGGTATTACCTCTTCGGCTCACTCGCTAAGGCGGCGGGCGGCCACAAGGGCCG
>DASTWX010000113.1:0-8240 GCA_035765795.1 Pseudolabrys sp.
GGGGCCGAACGGCTTGATCTGCGCCATCAGGGCTTCGGTCAGCCCGCTGCCGGTAATCAGCGGAATGCCGGGAATATCGTAGATCGGCTTTTCCGGATAAAGCTCGGCGCATTGGCCGCCGGCCTTGTCGAGGATGTCGACGAGATGCGCCTTGATATCGAGCAGCCCGAGTTCGAACACGGCGAACAGGCCGACCGGCCCCGCGCCGATAATCAATACGTCTGTCTTGATCGTCTCGCTCATCCTGCCCGCGCCGGCACCGGCCGGCTCCTCTTTGCTGGTTTTTCCGTCTGCCCCGCGATGTCGGGTCCGATGCGGCTAGCGGAAACCGGGATGGTGCGCAACAGTTCCGCCACGTTCTGCTCGGGCGTCTTGCCGGTCGTCGTCAATTCTGCCGCCGCCTTGGCATAGAGCGGCTCCCGGCTCCTCAGAATGGCGACCAGGTCCTCCATGGCGCGCGCGCTATGGGCCATCGGCCGCATGTCGCCTTGCTCCATGACGCGATGCATGTGTTCTTTGGGCTCGGCACGCACCCATACCGTGAAGCACGAGGACAGCAGCAGCTCGAGCGTGCCGGGCTCCGTGACGATGCTGCCGCCGGTCGCCATCACGAACGAGCGATGCTCGCGCAGCGCGGTTTCGAGCGCTTCGCGCTCGGCGCGGCGGAAGGTCTCCTGGCCGAACATGTCGAAGATCTCGCTCAAGGACGCGCCGCTCATGCGCTCGATTTCGCGGTCGAGCTCGATAAAGGGCAGATCAAGTTGCGCGGCCAGGAGCCGACCTAATGTGGATTTGCCGCCGCCGCGCAGCCCGATCAAGGCGATGCGCCGGCTGCGCAAGTCTTCCGACGGTTCGCCGAACGTGCGCAACAGCAGTTCGCGCGCGTGCGCCAAAGCAGGGGCGGGCAGCCGCTCCAGGAATTGGGTGAGCAGGACCATATCGAGCGGCGGTTCGGCGCGTTCGGCGACCAATTGCACGACGGGGAGGCCGAGCGCGCGCGCAATGCGTCGCAATAGCACGATCGAGCCGTTGCCTTTGCCTGTTTCGAGCTGGGCCAGATACCGCTCGGAAACCTTTGCGTGTTGCGCCAACACCCGACGCGACATGCCGCGCTGGTTGCGCAGCGTACGGACGCGCACGCCCAGTCGTCGCAAATAAATATCGGTATCGGTGGCTTGATTAAGGAGGCGCGTGGTCATGGGGGGCGATCTGAATTATAATGCTTGTCACTATGGGGGAGACAAGGCCGGATTGCAATAGCCTTTCCATCGAGAACTCCGGTAAAAACGCGATATGCGTGCCAGATCAAGACGTAAACAGAGCTGGGGACCCAACGTGCGAAGCGGTTGCGCGGCGGATCGCGCAATGCTATTTAATGCACAATAGTGCATGTTGGCCGGACTGGCGCGAGGTTCGTGCCGCCGGCGAGAAGAAGGCGGAACCGATGGCGACGATCGATTACCAGACTGGGCCGGCCCGCTATCGGCATTGGCGCGTCGAACAAGACGGCGAGATCGCCTACTTGATTATGGACGTCGATCAGGCGGGAGGCTTGGGCGATTATGAGCTCAAGCTCAACTCTTACGATCTCGGCGTCGATATCGAACTCAACGATGCCGTACAGCGCCTTCGCTTTGAGCATCCTGAAGTGCGCGCGGTGGTCATCAAGTCGGGCAAGGATAACGTCTTCTGCGCCGGCGCCAATATCCGTATGCTCGGCAAGTCGACGCATCAGCAGAAGGTGAATTTCTGCAAGTTCACCAACGAGACGCGACTCGCGATCGAGGACGCCAGCGAGAATTCCAAGCAAATCTATATCTGCGCCATCAACGGCAATGCCGCAGGCGGCGGATACGAGTTGGCGCTCGCCGCCGACCACATCATGCTGGTCGATGACCGCCGCTCGGCGGTGGCGCTGCCGGAGACGCCGTTGCTCGCCGTCCTGCCGGGCACCGGCGGACTGACGCGCGTCACCGACAAGCGCAAGGTACGTCGCGACCGCGCCGATATGTTCTGCTCCATCGAAGAAGGCGTCCGCGGCAGCAAGGCCGTCGATTGGCGGCTGGTCGATGAGGTGGTGCCGAACTCGAAGTGGAAGGATGCAGTCGCTGCGCGTGCGCACGAGATCGCCGCGCGATCGGATCGCCCGGCCGATGCCAAAGGAATCAAGCTCAACCCGCTGAACCGCAAGATCGAGGCCGACCGCGTCTCCTATTCGCATCTCGATATCGACATCGACCGTCAACGCGGGCTCGCCGCCATTGTCGTGCGCGGGCCCTCGCAGGACGCCCCGCCTTCAGTCGAGGCGGCGCACGCGCTGGGTGACAGGTTTTGGCCGCTCGCCGTCGCGCGCGAATTGGAAGACGCGATTCTGCATTTGCGCTCCAACGAGCGCGAGATCGGCGTCGTCCTCGTCCGTACGGAGGGCGATGCGCCGGCGGTGCTGGCGCACGACGATTTCCTCGTCAACGCCGATGGTGACTGGCTGATGCGCGAAATTCGGCTCTACCTCAAGCGCGTTTTGAAGCGCATCGACGTCACCGCGAAAAGTTTTATCGCCTTGATCGAGCCGGGGTCGTGCTTCGCGGGCACGTTGGCCGAGCTTTCCTTAGCCGCCGACCGCTCGCTGATGCTGATCGGCACGCGCGAAGGCGATAACCGCGCCCCCGCCGCGATTACGCTCGGCGCAGCGAATTTCGGCCTCTACCCCATGGGAAACGGGCTCACGCGGCTGCAGACGCGCTTCCTCGGCGAGCCGCACACGCTGGACACGCTCAAGGGCGAAATCGGCGAACCGATTGAAGGCGAGGAGGCGCAGGAGCTTGGCCTAGTGACCATGGCGTACGAGGACTTCGATTGGGACGACGAACTCCGCGTGATGCTGGAAGAGCGCACGAGCTTCTCGCCCGACGCGATGACCGGCATGGAAGCCAATCTCCGTTTCGCCGGTCCCGAAACGATGGAGACTAAGATATTTGGCCGTTTGACAGCCTGGCAGAACTGGATCTTCCAGCGGCCCAATGCCATCGGCGAGCAAGGCGCGCTCAAGCTCTACGGCTCGGGCGTGTCGCCGACTTTCAACAAAGAGAGGGTGTGAGGTCTCCGCGTGCCATGCACTCAGGTGTCATGCGCGGACTTGATCCGCGCATCCATGATGAAGCGGCGCGTACGAATTCTTACGGCAGGTATTGCGGCATAGCCTCATGGATTGCCGGGTCGAGCCCGGCAATGACGCTGGAGAGGCTGTGCACGTCGAACAAAGAAAAGGTGCAGCCATGACGATGACCGCAGTCGATTACGACGGTTTGATCCCCAATAACGTGGCCCTCGGCCAGGACGTGCGCGTCAAGCGCGCGCTGGAGAAGTGGCACCCCGGCTACATCAACTGGTGGAACGACATGGGGCCGGAGGGCTTCCAGGAGGCGCTGGTCTATCTGCGGACCGCGATCGGCGTCGATCCCAAAGGCTGGGCCAAGTTCGATTATGTCCGTATGCCGGAATACCGCTGGGGCATCCTGCTCGCGCCGGCGCGTGAGGGCCGCAAGATCGCTTTCGGTATGCACCAGGGCGAGGACGCCTGGCAGGAGGTGCCAGGCGAGTACCGCGCCATGTTGCGCCGTCTCGTGGTGATCCAGGGCGATACCGAGCCAGCCTCGGTCGAGCAGCAGCGCCATCTCGGCAAGACCGCGCCGTCGCTTTACGACATGCGCAACCTGTTCCAGGTCAACGTCGAAGAAGGACGCCACCTGTGGGCGATGGTCTATCTCCTGCAGAAATATTTCGGCACCGACGGGCGCGAAGAAGCGGAAGCTTTGCTCGAGCGCCGTTCCGGCGACGCCGACACGCCGCGCATGCTCGGCGCCTTCAACGAGAAGACGCCGGACTGGCTGTCCTTCTTCATGTTCACCTATTTCACCGATCGCGATGGCAAAATGCAACTCGAGGCGCTGGCGCAGTCCGGTTTCGATCCGCTGTCGCGCACCTGCCGCTTCATGCTGACCGAGGAAGCGCACCACATGTTCGTGGGCGAAACCGGCGTTACGCGCGTCATCCAGCGCACCTGCGAGGCCATGAAGGAAGCCGGCATCACCGATCCGCACGAAATCGAAAAGGTGCGCAAGCTCGGCGTGATCGATCTGCCGACGATTCAGAAGAAGGCGAACCTGCACTTCTCGCTGACGCTCGATCTTTTCGGCAACGAAGTCTCCACCAACGCGGCGAATGCTTTCCATGCCGGACTGAAGGGCCGCTTTCGTGAAGAGCGGTTGAAGGATGACCATCGGCTCGAGAGCGGCACCTATCCGGTGTTGCGTCTCATCGATGGCAAAATCCAAAACGAAGACGCGCCGGCGCTCTCCGCGCTCAACATGCGCCTGCGGGACGACTATGTCGCCGATTGCAACATCGGCGTTGCGCGCTGGAACAAGGTCATTGCGGAGATCGGCATCCCCTTCGAGATCAAGCTGCCGCACGTCGCTTTCCACCGTCACATCGGCGAGTTCTCCAACATCAAGGCGGATGTGAACGGAAACGTGATGAAGGACGAGGAGTGGGAGGCGCACCGCACCGATTATCTGCCCAACGACAAGGACAAGGATTTCATCGAGAGCCTGATGCAGCCGCAGTTCGAACCGGCCAAATTCGCGAGCTGGATCGCGCCGCCGAAGGTCGGCATCGACAATAAGCCGGGCGACTTCGAATATGTGAAGATTACGGAGGCGTGACTGAAACCGTCATCCTGAGGCGCTCGGCCGAAGGACGAGCCACCGCAAGTCGGCTGTTGCCGACTTGCGCATCTGAAATCCAATCTCGGTAAACCCGAGATTGGTGGGCGACGGCCCGGGCCTTGTCATCCTTCGAGGCTCGCACGCGAAGCAGCGCGCTCGCACCTCAGGAAGACGGGGAAGTCCGTTGCCCCG
This sequence comes from Pseudolabrys sp., assembly GCA_035765795.1. Taxonomy (GTDB): domain Bacteria; phylum Pseudomonadota; class Alphaproteobacteria; order Rhizobiales; family Xanthobacteraceae; genus Pseudolabrys. Next base: position 4,920 of record DASTWX010000113.1, read on the forward strand.
TAGCTCGCAAATCCTCCTCCCGCAACTTGAACCGCTGAATCTTCCCCGTCGCCGTGCGCGGCAACGTCTCACGCAACTCGATCCAGCGCGGATATTTCCATGTTCCGGCGGTTTGCTTGACATGGAGCTTTAGTTTTTCCAGCAAGCCATCATCGGCCGTATAGCCGTTCTTCAGGACGATGAAGGCCTTCGGCTTGACGAGCCCGTCGCCATCCTCTTTGCCGATGACGGCCGCTTCGAGCACCGCTTCGTGCGAGGTGAGCGCCGCCTCGACGTCGTAGGGCGAGACCCACATGCCCGAGACCTTGAACATGTCGTCGGTACGCCCGCAGTAATAATAGTAACCATCGTTGTCGCGCCGGTATTTGTCGCCGGTGTAAGTCCACTCGCCGACGAAGGTGCGCCGGCTCTTGGCGCGCTGATTCCAATAGCCCCTCGGCGGCCGAAGGACCGCGCACGACCAGTTCGCCGATCTCACCCGCGTCCAACTCGCGGCCCTGCTCGTCCACGATGCGCGCCTCGTAGCCCGGCACCGGCTTGCCGGTCGACCCGTAGCGGATATCGCCCGGCCGGTTGCTCAAGAACGTCTGCAACAGTTCGGTGGAGCCGAGGCCGTCCAGCACATCGACGCCGACGGCATCGCGCCAGCGCTCGCCGACATGCGCGGGCAGCGCCTCGCCGGCGGACACGCAGAGGCGCAGGCGGTCGGAGCCGGCGCTCGGAGAAATTTCGGGATGGGAGAGAAGCGCCGTGTAGAGCGACGGCACGCCGTAGAAGATGCTCGGCCGATGCCGCCGCATCGTCGCGAACACCGCTTCCGGCGTGGGCCGGTGCGGCCACAAGATGGTGGTGGCGCCGACCGATAGCGGAAAAGTCATGGCATTGCCGAGGCCGTAGGCGAAGAACAGCTTCGCTGCCGAATGCACCACGTCGTCCTCGCAGATGCCGAGCACGCCCTGGCCGAACAGCTTCGCCGTCGCCATCAAATTGGAATGGACGTGCTTGACGCCTTTGGGATCGCCGGTCGAGCCGGAGGTGTAGAGCCAAAGGGCCACCTCGTCCGAGACCGTATCGGCGGTGAACGGCTCGGGGTTCGCGCCCGCGATCAAGTCTTCGAATCGAAGCACCGCCCGATCGCCGGAATCCGTGACGTTGCCGTCGCCGGTCAGAATGAGCGTCTTCAGATGCGGCAGCTTGCCGAGAATGGGGGCAAGCATCTGCGCGAACGGCACCGCGGCAATCAGCGCCGCCGCGCGGGAATCCGCGAGCATGTAGGCGTGTTGTGTGGGATTGAGAAACGTGTTGAGCGGGACGGCGACCGCGCCCGCACGGATCACGCCCCAGAACGCCACCGGAAAATCGACTGTATCGTTCAGGAGCAGTGCGATGCGCCTCTCATGCGCCAACCCGAGCCCACGCAAAGCATGCGCGAGTCGAATGCTGCGCTCTTGCAACGCGCTATAGGTGAGCGAACGCTGGGGATCGATGAAGGCCACCTTGTCGGCGCGTCCCTGCGCTATATGCGCATCGACGAAGTCGGTGGCGGCATTGTAAGGGCGGCGCTCGGTGAACTCTTCCAGCACGCTGCCCCCGTTTCTTAGGCGTTGAACAACCGCATCAGCAATCGCCGCGCCAGTACGCCGGCGACGCGGCGGCGATAGTGGCCGGGCGTAAACGTCGTCTTCATCGGCATGATCTGGTCGCGCACCAGCGCGTCGAGCCCCTCGATCACCCGCGCATCTATCCCGCCGCCGCAGAGCGCGGGGGTGCCGGCGAGCCGCACCGGACGGGGGTTCGTGCCGGTGAAGCCGATGCGCAGGTCGACGAGCTTGCCGTTTTCCTTTTTCAGCGCCACGGCAACACCGGCGATCGGATATTCGATCGAGCGGCGGACGCGGATTTTGTCGTAGGCCGAGCGCAAGCCGGGCGTGTTCTTCGCGCGCACGGCCGTGACGATCTCGCCCGGCCGCAGCGAAAGATAATATTTGCCGTCGCCTTGCGTTTCGGTGACGGGCACGTCCTGGCGTGCGAAGCCGATATAGAGTTTTTCGAGTGGGACAGAGCGGTGCCCTTGCGGACCCGCGATGTGGACCTCCGCATCGAGTGTGAGCAGCGCGGCCGCAAGATCGCCGGAGAAGGTGGCGAAGCACACGCCGCGGCTCTTCGGCGCCACGTGACAGATGCTGCCGGTGGTCTTCAAACAATGATGGTTCGCCGAGCGCCACCATTCGCTTTGGTTGTAATAGATGCAGCGCGTGTCGAGGCAGAGATTGCCGCCGACCGTGCCCATGTGGCGGTGGGTCGGCCCCGCGATGTGGGCGGCGGCCTGCGCCAGCACGGGATAATGCTCGATAACGTCGGGGTTTTCGGCGACTTCGCTGAGCTTTACCGAGGCTCCGATTTCGACCCCTTCAGCGTCGGCGCGGATCGCGTGCAACTCCGCGATACGGTTCATGTCGACGAGAACCTGCGGCGCGACGATGCCGCGGCGGATGTTCACGACGAGGTCGGTGCCGCCGCCCAGCAACTTACTGTCCGGATGCGCCACGCGCGCCGCGACCGCCTCGTCGAGAGAGGTCGGGTGGAGCACATGGAATTCGGGGAGGGCGTCCATTAAGGCCTTTCCAAAGTACACGGACTAAGTCCGTCATCCTGAGGTGCCCGCCGAAGGCGGGCCTCGAAGGATGCACGGCCGCGGTCGTCACCCTTCGAGGCTCGCTTCGCTCGCACCTCAGGGTGACGGGTCTCGTTCATTGCGCGATGCCCTTCCGCCGCCGTGTCTCCACCGCCTCGAACACCCGGTCGGGCGTCACCGGCAGATCGTTGAAGCGGATGCCGATGGCGTCGGCGATGGCGTTGGTCAGCGCCGGCAGGAAAGAAGCAAGCGAGCCTTCGCCGGCTTCCTTGGCGCCGAACGGCCCGTGCGGATCGTTGCTCTCGACGATGCCGACCTCGATCGGCGGAGAATCCTGAATCGTCGGCACGCGATAATCGAGCATGTTGCCGGTGACCATCAGTCCGTCGTGGTAGGCGGCTTCCTCGCTCATCGCTTGGCCCATGCCCATCCACACCGAGCCTTGTATTTGGCCCTCGACGGTCAGCCGGTTGAGGGCCTTGCCGCAGTCGTGCGCGACCCACACCTTGTCGACGGTGACGACGCCGGTCTCCTCGTCCACCGTCACTTCGACGACCTGCGCCGAATAGGAATAGCCCATGGTGCCGCCGATGGCCGCGCCGCGGTACTTCTTGCCGCCGTGCGATTCCGGAATCGTCGAATAGGTGCCGGTCACGGTGATCGTGCCGGAATCCTTCAACGCCTCC
>DASTWX010000114.1:0-21688 GCA_035765795.1 Pseudolabrys sp.
GTGTGCGCACAGGCCAGCACCAGGGGCAAGGATTGCATGCCTGGTGCGACCGCGAGCCGCGGCAGGACGATCTCCTCAATGGCGGTCCTGCCGGCGCCGGACGGCGGATAACGGGCAGCATCGGGCGCGGCCAAATCGACGACGAGGCCGACCACTGCCAGCGCCTCGTGCGGTAAGCGGCGTATGCCCAGCCCGCGGAGCTCCAGCAGCCCCGCGAGGGCCTCTGCCGGACGGACCAAAAGACGTCCGGCGCGCCCTTCCACAAAAGCGCGATCGTCCGCGACCAGGCGGGCGAAGGGCAGGCCGCCGGTCCGCGCCACTTCGAGCAGCTCCCATGCCAACCGTGATTTTCCCGCGCCTGAGGGGCCGCGGATCAGCGCGGCCTTGGCGCCGATGAGGACAGCGGAGGCGTGAATGGTGGGCTGAGTCATGGAACGGGCGAGCGTACTGCCTTTCTATACAACCTTACTCCGTTCACCGCTGCGCCGCGATTTGAGATCACCGATCCGATCGGCTTCGTTTCGGCCGGCGGACAGCTCTCAGTTTCCCGCTCTTTCCGCCTCCGCAGAAGAACCGGTCGGCGCCATCGGATTCGAGCCCTGAGACGCCGACGCCGGCTGGCATCTCCAGCCGCTCCAGGACCTCTCCGGTTTGAGGATCGACTCGTCTCAAGTCGCTCTCGTCACCCTCCCAGCTGCCGTGCCAGAGTTCGCCGTCCACCCAAGTGACGCCGGTGACGACGCGGTTGGATTCGATGGTGCGAAGAATCGCTCCGGTTTGCGGATCGATTTGATGAATCTTCCGGCCCCGATGCTGCCCGACCCAGAGTGTTCCTTCGGCCCAGGCGAGCCCTGAGTCCCCGCCGCCGCCCGGCGCCGGGATCGTCGCGATCACGCGGCCGGTTTTCGGATCGATCTTCTGGATGCGATCCTCGGCGATCTGAAACAGGTGCTGTCCGTCGAAAGCCGTTCCGGCATGCGAGGCGACCTCGATTGAGCGCATCGTTTTGCCGCTCATGGGGTCGAGAGCGTTCAGCTTGTCGCCGGACGCGAACCAGACATTCTGACCATCATAGGTGAGCCCGTGCACCGCGTCGACACCCGGAAAGGGTCCGTACTCACGGAGGATTTCGGCTGCTGACCGTTTCATGTCTTCACCCGTTAGCCGTAGAATGGGTTGAGCTCTTGCGAAACCCATCGCTTTCTGCGCCGCCTCGATGGGTTCGCTGCGCTCAACCCATCCTACGGCTCAAACCCTAGCCGCTCGGGAGCGGAGCGGGGAGTAACAAGGTCGTCGGGAATCCCGGCGCCGGCAGAATTATCCAGCGGCGCGCTCGCCCGCGGCCGAACGACCGTACCTTGCCTGCTGCCGCAAGCTCCCGGAGCGCCCGCTGTAAGGTGCGCGGACTGGCTGCGAGCGCAAGCGCGAGCGCCGAACTCGACCATGATTCACCGTCGGCGAGGAAGGCGAGCACCGTCGCGTGCTGCTCCTCGACGGGTGGCGCCAGCACGGCGACCTCGCGTGCACGGCGCGGCGCGAGCGCAAATCCCTGCTGGGTCGCGTTCACGCCGGCCAGCACGCGCAGCTCTCTGCGAAGCCGCCCGACCTCGACTCGCAACCGTGCACGATGCGATTCATCGGCGTGCCTTGCCCCGAAAGCGAGCGAGAGGAGGGTGCTTCGTGGCGCGTCTGCGGGCCAGGCCTCGCCCAAGCCGCGGGCGAGCGCGAACAGGACGGGACGCCTGGCGAGCGAGACGACAGAGCTCGCGTCACGTACGACATGCCGGCAGGCGTCTACGACGAGTGCTCCAGAGGCCAGCAGCGCCTCGACGTCTTCGAGCAGGAGGAGCCGTTCCTCGCCGCGCGCAATCAGGCGCGCCACGGGCGTGTTCATCACCTTTGATGCGCTTTTGACCTCCGCTGAAAGCGCCGGGACGTTCGCCTCGCGCGCGGCGCGTTCGGCTTGGGCGAGCGCGACGCGCGCCGCCTTCGCCCGGAGGCGCCGTAATGCGATCCCCGCAACGACCAGTTCACGTGCCGCGCGCAAGGCGGGCGGCAAGGGCGCGGGGTGGAGCTCGGCGAGCGTATGTTCGGCCTCATCGAGGCGACCGATCAGGAGGAGGCGTCGAGCCACGAGATGCCGTGCGTGCGCGGCGTTCACCCAATCGCCGTGCTTTTCCAACACTGTCCGCGCTGCATCGAGCGCCTTCGCGGGCCAGGTGAGATCGCGCGAAACGAGCGCGATTTCGGATTCGGCGACAACACACCGGGCACGGGCGACCGCCTCTCTCGGACCGAAGGCGCGTGCCGCACGCCGCAAGAGATCCTTGGCGCGAACAAGCTCGCCGAGTTGCGCCATCGCGATGCCGCGTAGCGCCAGCGCAGCCGGATCGTCGCGCAACGCGACCCGTTTCAGGGCTCCCAGGAGATCACCCGCCGCGAGCGCGCGCGCCGCGGCCGTGATCAGCGAGTCCATCGGAATCCCGTCACACTTGTCACTCCCAGCGTCCGAAGCCAGGCCCCTAATCTATCTCATGACGACGAACCAGTACGCCGCATTCGGAGCGATACGAGCGGCGAACGCATCGAAGGAGACAAGTGATGACGACACACATGACCGGGACACGTGAAGAGTGGCTCAAGGCGCGGCTCGATCTGCTTGCCGCGGAAAAGGAGCTGACGCGGCGCGGCGACGAGCTGGCGCAGCGCCGCCAAGAGCTGCCGTGGGTTAGTATCGACAAGGCGTATCGATTCGAGACCGACGAAGGGAGCGCTTCGCTGGCAGACTTGTTCCGCGGGCGCTCGCAGCTTCTCGTCTATCATTTCATGTTTGGGCCGGACTACAAGGCAGGCTGCACTTCCTGCTCTGCGATCGCCGACGGTTTCAACGGCTTCGCCGTGCACCTCGCCAACCACGACGTGATGCTCTGGGCCGTATCGCGCGCGCCGCTTCCGAAGCTGCAGGCGTTCAGACAGCGGATGGGATGGACTTTTCCCTGGGCGTCCTCGCTGGGCGGCGACTTCAACTATGATTTCGACGTCTCGATCACCGAGGAGCAACAGCGCACCGGCAACAACGAATACAATTACAGCCGTGGTCACCCGATGACGCAGCCGACGATTCCCCCGATCGTCGTCGAGAATGCGGTGAGGGCCGGAGCCGAACCGGCCGCCTACCGGCGCGAGAGGCCGGGCATGAGCGCCTTCGTGCTTGAGGACGGCGTCGTCTACCACACGTATTCCACCTATGCGCGCGGGCTGGACGGCCTCTGGGGCATGTACCAGTGGCTCGACCGCGCCCCCAAGGGCCGCAACGAGAAGGGCATCTGGTGGCGCCACCACGATGCTTATGACAAGCGCTGAGCACCCTCGCATGAAGGTCTGTTGACGATGACTGTAAGCCAGTGTGAAGCCGCCAGCGCCGCCGCTGCAAACGGCACAGCGGCGGCCAACCTTGGCGCGGCAGATGTGCTGTGCCTCACGGCGGCGCCGACCTTCGCAATCATGGCACTCCTTACCGGCATTTTTGGCGGCGGCTCGCCGGACATGCTCTGTCCTGTCATGCAAGATACGTCACCGCTCACCGGAATGGTCGCGATGTACTTGCTGATGAGCGCCTTCCACGCCGCGCCTTGGCTGAAGCTGCTCTCCACCCGAGGACGCAATATGCGCCGATCCTGATCGACGCTTTCTCACGTCGCCGGCAGGCGCACCACGAAACGCGCGCCGAGTACCTTCGGCGCTCCGCCGCCCGGGCCGGCCTTCGTGCGGTTCTCGGCCCAGATGCGGCCACCGTGCGCCTCCACGATCTGTTTTGAGATCGACAGGCCAAGTCCTGAATTCTGCCCGAAGCCCTGATCGGGGCGGTCTGTGTAGAAACGCTCGAAAATCTTCTCCAGTGCATCGGCTGGAATGCCCGGACCGTCGTCATCGACGGTGATCTCGACCTGATCTTTCAGCTTGCGCGCAGTGACCCTTACCTTGCTGCCGGCAGGCGAGAAAGAGCGCGCGTTATCGATGAGATTGCTGATTACCTGGCCGAGCCGGGAATCATGCCCCGGTACTTTGAATTCTCCCGGCTTGCCCCCCTCGAACGCGAGAGTGACGCCGACGTCTCCGGTGCGGATTTCATTGGCAGTGGCGACAAGCGCCTCGAGTAGTTGAGTGACATCGACGCAACTCGCTTCCTGCCGTTGCAATTCCGCATCGAGGCGGCTCGCATCGGAGATATCGGAGATCAGCCGGTCGAGCCGCTTCACGTCGTGTTGGATGACGTCGAGTAGGCGCTTACGGCTCTCGTCGGTTTTTGCGAGCGGCAGCGTCTCCACCGCCGAGCGCAGGGAGGTGAGCGGGTTACGCAATTCGTGCGCCACGTCGGCGGCGAAGCTCTCGATTGCCTCGATGCGGGTATAAAGAGCGCTGGTCATGTCGCGCAACGCGCCGGACAAATGCCCGATCTCGTCGCGCCGCAGGGTGAAATCGGGAATTTCGACGCGGCTGCGAATGCGCCGGCGGACACGCTCGGCGCCATCGGCCAACCGGCGCACCGGGCCTGCGATCGTGCCTGCAAGCAGCATCGACAGCACCACCATGACGCCGGCGGCGACCAGGAAGACTTTGACGATGGCGAGCCGCTCCGCCTCCACCATATCATCGATATCGGCGCCCTGCGTCGACAGCATCAATGCGCCGCGTACGGCGCGGAAGCGCTGCACGGGTACGGCTACGGAAACGATGACCTCGCCGCGCTCGTTGACCTGAACCATGCTTGCATGCAGCCCGCGCAGCGCTTGCCTGACTTCCGGATAGCCCTTGCCGTTCTCCGGCCCGAGTTCGCGGTAAAGAGGCAAGTCACCGCGGCCGAACCAGCGCCGGAAAGCCATGAACGCGCGCTCGATGAGGCCAGGCTTCTCGGCATTTGGCGGCGGCAGGTCGAAGCGTAATACGTCACCGCGGCCGTATAGATTGCGGCTGTCGAGGATGAGCACGCCGTCACGATCATAGATGCGAGCGCGCGTCTTGGTCGGCGATACCAGCCGGCGCAGCACCGGCGCAACGCGTTCCGGATTGATAGGGAATTCGAGGCTCGACAGCGAGTCCTCGGGCGGTCCGGAGCTTTCGCCGGCCTGTAATTGCAGCAGCCGGTCCGGATCGATGGTGATGGAATCGTTATCGGCAGTGGCCGAGGCTGCGATCGCGCCCGCGATGATCTCGCTCTGCACCAGAAGGCTCTGCACGCGCGCGTCGATAAGACCGGCGCGAAACTGCGAAAGATAGAGCACGCCTGTGACCAGCGTGACCAGTCCGGCGAGATTGAGAATGACGATGCGGCGGGTGAGGCTGGAGAAGCTGATGCGGATGAGAAAGTGCCAAGCCGAGCGGCCGAAGCCGCGAACGCGCTGGAACGGCCAATGCCTCGCCGGCTTTTCCTCGCCGGACCGTTCGGCATCGCTAGGTGCAATGATTTCTACAGTTCGATCGAGCACGTGCAAGCCAGCCGGGTTGTCGCGGGCAACTCAGTCCCACTTTCGCGGAAGCGGCACCCGATCCGCTCGTCCCCGCGACCCGTCTTCGCCAACCGGCTTCGACGGGCCGATGCTAGAGTCCGCCGAAGCGCGTAGCGCGAAGGCGGGAAGCGGGGACCCAGCGTAACTCGCTCGCCTTACGTCCGCGGTCCTGGACTCCCGCTTTCGCGGGAGTGAGCGGAGTATAGGGTTTTTACCGCAAGCCCCGCCACTCAGTCAGCCACTCTCGAGCGGCGGCACCATTAAGAATGCGTCATCATTCCTTGAACCGGTAGCCGACACCATAGAGAGTTTCGATCATTTCGAACTCCGGATCGACCACCTTGAACTTCTTACGCAGCCGCTTGATATGACTGTCGATGGTGCGGTCATCGACGTAAACTTGGTCGTCGTAGGCGGCGTCCATCAAGGCGTTGCGGCTCTTCACCACCCCGGGACGGGCCGCCAGCGCCTGGAGGATGAGGAACTCGGTCACCGTGAGAGTGACCGGTTCGTTTTTCCAGGTGCAGGTATGCCGCTCGGGGTCCATGCGCAGCTGTCCGCGCTCGAGCACTTTCGCGCTGTCGATCTCTTTGACCGGAGCGCCGTCCTTGTTGCCGCTGACACGGCGCAGCACCGCCCTTACGCGTTCGACCAAGAGCCGCTGCGAGAAAGGTTTGCGAATGAAATCGTCGGCACCCATCTTGAGGCCGAACAACTCGTCAATCTCCTCGTCTTTGGAGGTGAGGAAGATGACAGGGACATCGCTCTTCTGGCGCAGCCGCCGCAGCGTCTCCATGCCATCCATGCGCGGCATCTTGATATCGAGAATGGCAAGGTCCGGTGGCGATGTCTTGAAGCCGTCGAGAGCAGAAGCCCCATCGGTGTATGTCATGATGCGATAGCCCTCGGATTCCAAAGCCATGGAGACCGAGGTCAGGATATTGCGGTCGTCGTCGACGAGAGCGATTGTTGGCATGAAAGCCCCTCTTCTGAGCCTCTCCTGGCTGACGTGCCGTGCGGTTTGACCCTACAAACCGGGTCTGAAATGTGGCCTCTTTGCAACAACTATGTGATTCCATAGCAATTACAAGCTCATTGGCCATGAGAATTTGGGCGTCTGAACTGACGTTGACCTGGCGGAGAACCCCGCGATGAAACCCGATGCCTCTTTCGATCCCAGGCTCGCCGCGCGGAAGCTGCTGCGCGAATCTCGCTCAGGCGCGTTGGCCACGCTCATCCGCGGCACCGGGGATCCCTATTGCTCGCTGGTGAACGTCGCCACCGACGCGGCCGGCGCGCCTCTTCTGCTCCTGTCAACGCTCGCACTGCACACAAAGAATTTGCTGGACGACGGCAGAATCTCGTTGATGTTGGACGAACGCAAGGAGGGGGATCCGCTAGAGGGTGCGAGGGTAATGCTGATGGGCACCGCGGCAGCGGTGAGTGACCGCAACGCCGTTGAAGCCGCTTACCTTCGCCGCCATCCCGAAGCCGAGATGTTCGCGGGCTTTGCCGATTTCGGCTTCTACCGCATGGCGATTGCGCGCGCGCATCTGGTCGCAGGCTTCGGCCGCATCGTCGATCTCGAACCCGCCGAGGTGCTGACCGACTTGACGGGTGCCGGCGCGCTGGTCGAGGCCGAAGCAGATGCGATCAGGCATATGAATGCGGATCATGCCGGCGCGGTACGGCTTTATGCCACGAAGCTGCTTGGAGCAGCCGACGGCGCCTGGCGGTGTGTCGGGCTCAATCCCGAGGGCATCGAGCTCCAGCAGGGCCAGGCGGCGCGTTGGCTGGCTTTTCCGCAGCGCATCATAACGCCGGCATCGCTACGGCAGGTGTTAAGGGAGCTGGCCGAGCGGGCACGCGCCCGTTGACCGGGAAAATCGCGCAATACCCGTGCAATGGCCTGCCACAGCGGCAGCTTGGTGCGGCGACAATGGCGCAATGCCGCACGCGTTTGCTGCATGGCATTTACCCTTGGCTTTCGAAATACCGCTCACTATGGTTCGCGCGCGCCATGCAAGGCGCTATACTAACATTTCGGCCTGTGCGGACCCGTTCGGGTTCCTGAGGGTTATCAGGCCGGGTTACTGGGCCCTGTTTGGGAGGACTACGCGTGCAAGAATCGGGTGTGCGGAACGGCGCCTATGGCGCCGATAAATTCGGTTTTTCAGGGCTCGCCGAACTGCATTGGAATTTGACCGAAGCCCCGCTCTACGAGCACGCGATCCGCGCCGGCGAGGCTTCACTGGTGTCCAGCGGCGCGCTTTGCGCGGAGACCGGTCATCACACCGGCCGCTCACCGAAGGATAAGCACACCGTCGTCGACGCTCTCACCGAAAATTCGGTCTGGTGGGATGGCAACAGGAAGATGAGCAAGGAGAATTTCGATAACCTCCTTGCCGATTTCTTACAGCATGCCAAAGGTCGCAAGCTGTTCGCGCAGGACCTCATTGGTGGCGCCGATCCCAAATTCCAGATCAAGGCGCGCGTGTTCACCGAATATGCTTGGCATTCGCTTTTCATCCGCCAGTTGCTGCGCCGGCCCGAGCAAACGGAGCTTGCCAGCTTCGTGCCCGACATGACGGTGGTCGACATGCCGTCATTCCGTCCCGACGCCAAACGTCACGGCGGACGCGAGGGCTCCGATACGATGGTGGCCATCGATTTCACCCGTAAGATCGTGCTGATCTGCGGCACGTCCTATGCAGGCGAGATGAAGAAGTCGGTGTTCACGACGCTCAATTTCTATCTGCCGGCACAGAATGTCGTGTCGATGCACTGCTCGGCCAATGTCGGCCCGGATGGGGATTCCGCGCTGTTCTTCGGGCTTTCCGGCACCGGCAAGACGACGCTCTCGGCCGATCCGCACCGCACGCTGCTCGGCGATGACGAGCACGGCTGGGGCCCCGATGGCATCTTCAACTTCGAGGGCGGCTGCTACGCCAAGACCATCAAGCTCTCGCGCGAGGCCGAGCCGGAGATTTGGGACGCCACCAACCGTTTCGGCACCGTGCTCGAGAACGTGAGCTTCGATCCCGTTACGCGCATTCCCGATTATAACGATGCGTCAAAGACCGAGAACACCCGCTCGGCTTATCCGCTCGACTTCATTCCGAACGCCTCGCGCACCAGCCGCGCCGGTCACCCCAAGAACATCATTCTGTTGACCGCCGATGCTTACGGCGTGATGCCGCCGATCGCCAAGCTTACGCCGGATCAGGCCATTTATCATTTCCTGTCCGGTTACACGGCGAAGGTCGCCGGCACCGAGAAGGGACTGGTCGGTGTGCAGCCGGAATTCTCCACCTGCTTTGGCGCGCCGTTTTTGCCACGGCATCCATCCGTCTATGCCGACCTGCTGAAGGAATACATCCAGAAGCACAAGGTCGACTGCTGGCTGGTGAACTCAGGCTGGACCGGCGGCAAATACGGCGAAGGCCGCCGTATGCCAATCAAGGCGACACGCACGCTGCTGACGGCGGCGCTCGACGGCTCGTTGAAGAGCGCCGATTTCCGCACCGATCCTTATTTCGGATTCTCGGTGCCGACGTCGGTGCCGGGAGTCGAGCCGCATCTGCTCAATCCCGTCAAGACGTGGAAGAATAAGGCCGAGTTCGACAAGACCGCGCGCGAGCTCGTTGCCATGTTCCAGAAAAACTTCACGCAATTCGAGAGTCACGTCACGCCCGCTATCAAGGCGGCGGCGCCGGAAGTGCGCCTCGCGGCGGAGTGATAGCAATATTGTAGGGTGGGCAAGGCGCGCTCACCAGCCCTATCCGCGTGTGCAAAGCTTGTCCCCGCGAAAGCGGGGATCGTGGCGCGCAGTGCCCACGCTGTCGGTTTCGCGACAGACGATTTTGCCCACCCTCCGGCCTGCGCCTCTCAGCCGCGGCGCAAGCTTGCGATCAACTCCGCAGTCGGCCAGGAGTCGGCAGGCAGCCCATATTTTATCTGTGCTTTCTTCACCGCCTCGCGCGTGCCGTTGCCGAGCTTGCCGTCGACCTCGCCCGCGTTGAAGCCGTGCTCGTTCAATAGCCGCTGCAAGTCTCGCATCTGTGAGTTCGACAGCGCCTTCACTGCCTTGGCGCCGGAATGGTCGACCACCGGCGCGTCGTCGAGCCGCGTGGCGAAGTAAGCGACGGTGGTCGAATAAACGAAAGCGGAATTCCAACCGAGGAAGACCTTGAAGTTCGGATAAGCAAGGAAAGCCGGTCCCTTGTGGCCCATCGGCAGAACGAGGGAGGCGGGCAAATCCCGTCGTGGGAGCGAACCGTGCGCCGCCCGCACGCCCCATTTCACCCATTGCGAAACCGGGTGCTGGACATCTATGTCGGCCTCGCGCCACGGCAGATCCTCCGGCACGCGTACTTCCTGCAGCCAAGGCTCGCCGCGTTTCCAGCCGAGGTGAACCAGATAATTGGCGGCCGAAGCCAGCGTGTCGGGTACGCTCCTGATCAGATCGACGCGGCCGTCGCCATCGAAATCGACGCCGTATTTCAGATACCGCGAGGGCGTGAACTGCATGCCGCCGAACTCACCGGCCCAGTTGCCGTCCATTTGGTCGACGCGCTGGTCGCCGCGCTGGACGATGCGCAGCGCATCCATCAACTCGGGGCGGAATTGCTCGCCGCGCCGGCAGTCGTAGGCAAGCGTCGCCAGCGAGGGTAAAATTTTGAACTTGCCGAAGATGGCGCCGAAATCACTTTCCAGTCCCCAGAAAGCCGTGATCACCGGCGCCGGCACGCCATAGTCCCTTTCGATCTTGGCGAAGGTGGCGGCGTGCTTCTTCATTTGCGCGCGGCCGTTCGGAATACGATACCCACCGACCAGGCGATCGGAGAATTCGAGGAAGGTTTGTTGGAATACCGCTTGGCCGCGGTCGCGGCGAATCACGGATGGATCATAGTGCAGATCGGGAGCGGCTTCGGCCAACACCCGCGGTGAGATGCCTTGCGCCAGCGCGTCGTGCTTGAAGCCCTCGAGCCATGTCGCGAAGCTTCCGGTGTTGTGACAGGTAGCGGCAGCTGCGGGAGCCGCCATAAGGACGCCGATAGTGCTTGCCGTCCATATCAGTGCCGCTGTCCGCATCGCTCGCTCCGTTCGATTCGAGGCACTGCCAATCTGCCCAATGGCGGCGATGGGTCAAGGCCGGAGGCCGATGCGTTAAGGGGGCATTTTGTGCAAATCGTGGTTCGATTCGGCTTTGTTTTGATGATTGAATGCCGTCCGATTCCCGCGGGACAGATGGTCGCATGCAGGTCTTGATGATTTGCGTCAGCGTGATCGTGTTGAGCCTCCCGTGCGATCGCGCGGAAGCTCGTGGCGCATACCGGCGCACTGGCTGTACCTGGTAGCTTGCCACGTTACCGGTGAGCGGTGCGACTGCCGCTTCTGCGCGTGGCGGCTGACTCGTTGGGTGTGATCGGCGTCTCCGCCGCCCGCCGGTCGGGCGACGTTACCTTGGTGGCCAGCAGCTTGGCGCGCTCGCCCGCCGGCAGCCTCGGATAGGACTGCACCGGCGTAAAATCGGCAGTGGTGTCACGGCCGTTGTAGACCATCAGTCCGGACTCTGTCGCCAGCACATCGCCGCGGCGCAAAGTCGGATCGTCGCGCGCATCCAAATGGGCGAGGCCGGCCACGCCGCGGCCGGTGCAACTGCAATTGGCGACGAGCTGCTTGCGATAACGAAAAGCGTTGGGCAAATCGGTGTAGCGGCTGCCGTCTCCCGCGGCCGCGCGCTCGATCGAGCTGCCATAATAGAGCCGCGTCTCGCAAGCGGGGCAAAGGGAATGGCAGGTGTCCGCCGCGCTCATTTGGGCATGGGCTTGCACCGGGAAAAAGCGGCCGTCGCAGGTGCGCACGCAAAAGGCTTTGCGCGGCCCCGGTACCGCATTGCCGGTCGCCCGCTCTTGCCGTGGGACGGCTGACATGAAATTGCCCGGCGGGTCGATATACGCGCGGGGATGCGGTTCGATCCGATGATTGAAAACACGGCCGAGACCGCCGAAAAGACTTTCAAAAAGGCCGGCGGCGGCAGCCGGCGCAAACGGAACGAGCAACAAGACGGCGGCCAAAAGGCCGGCGCCGGCGCGCAAGCGTTGTCGAGGTACCGCCATTCCTCATCCCAAGCTCCGGCTTCGGCTTACGCTGCCGGGCCTGCCTTCAACGTCACGGCGCAAGAAAAGTTGCGCTTGGCCTTTGCGCCGCGTGAAGAGGAAAGAGTGAAACGGGGAGGTTAGAAGTAGCGCCACCAGACGTAGACGTTACAGATCGCCACCGAGACGACCATCATGGGAAAGGCGTAAAGCGTGTAGGTGACGAAACGGAACGGTACGCCGTTGCGCTCCGAGATGCCGGCGACGGTCAGGTTGGCGGAAGCGCCGATCAACGTGCCGTTACCGCCGAGGCAGGCGCCGAGCGACAAGCACCACCACAGTGGCTGGATGTGCTCGGGGCCGCCGAAGGCCGGCGCCATGTTCTTGATCAGCGGAATCATCGTGGCGACGAAGGGGATGTTGTCGACGATCGCGGAAAGGAAGGCCGACGCCCACAGAATCGCGTATCCGGCCTCGCCGATGTCGCCGCCGGTGGCGGCCGCCAGCTTGTTGGCGAGCAGGCGCAGCAGACCGCCCTCATCGACGCCGTGGACGATGATGAACAGGCCGATGAAGAAGAAGATGGTGATCCACTCCACATCGCCGAACGTCGCGTGGATGTTGTGCGCCGCCTTCTCGGCGTGATGCGACCAGTTGTCGAGCAGCATCAATATCGCGGCGCCGAACAGCGCAATGGTCGCCGGCTCGAGATGAAGCGGACGCGCCAGCACGAAAGCGACGATCACCAGCGCCAGGATCGCGAGCGACTGCTTGAGCAGCTTCCAGTCCTCGATCGAATCGGGGGCCTTCATGCGCATCACCGCCGCCTCGGCCTCGGCCGTGGCCCTGAGGTCCTTGCCCCAAAGAAGATGGATGATGAGCGCTTGCACCAGCATCACCACGACGATGATGGGCGCGAGATTGTAGACGAACTGGTTGAACGTGAGACCGGCCTGCGAGCCGATCAGGATATTGGGCGGGTCGCCGATCAGCGTGGCGGTGCCGCCGATATTCGAGGCAAAAATCTCGGCGAAGAGGTACGGATAGCTCGGTACTTTCAACGTGGCGCAGACCGCAAGCGTCACCGGGACGATCAGCAGCACGGTGGTGACGTTGTCCAGAAACGCCGACAGCACCGCGGTGGTGATCTGCAAGATGAACAACATGCGGGCCGGATGGGCCTTGGCCACTTGCGCCGACCACACCGCCAGATATTGAAACATCCCGGAGCGGCGCGAGATCGAGACCAGGATCATCATCCCGGTGAGCAGGCCGATGGTGTTGAAATCGATGCCGCGGATGGCTTCTTCCTGGTCGAGCACCCCGACCAGTATCATCACGCCGGCGCCGACCAGCGCCACGATGGCGCGGTTGACCTTTTCCGACATGATGATGGCGTAGGTGATGGCCAGGATGCAGGTGGAAACCCACATCGGGCTCCAGCCGAAAAGGATGTGCGACGCCGCTGGCGCGGGCATGCCGAGCTCCCCCAAAAAGGTGGTGCGGGTGCTCGTGACCGGCTCCGCCTGCCGCACCCATTGTAGCGGCCGGGAAACTCGGGCAAGGCCGAGGTCAAGTCAAGACAGCTTGAGAATGGGCGGGATCGGCAAGAGCGTGAGAATGAGGAAGAGCGGAATCAGCACGCACACCGCCCAGGCGATATAGCCGAAGAAGCTCGGCATCTTCACGCCGCGTTCGGTGGCGATCGCGTAGACCATCAGATTCGGTGCGTTGCCGATATAGGTGAGGGCGCCCATGTACACGGCCCCGAGCGAGATCGCGGCCAGGGTGCCGGCGAGCGGTCCCATCAATTCCTGCACGTTGCCGCCCGCGAGTTCGAAGAACACAAGGTAGGTCGGCGCATTGTCGAGGAAGGCGGAGAGGCTGCCGGTGAACCAGAAGTAAGCCGCTTCGTGCGGCTCGCCCTGCGCCGTGACCGCGTCCAGGAGAAAGGCGAAAGCCCCGTTACGGCCGGCGTCAAGCATGGCCAGCACCGGGATGATGCAGACGAAGATGGCGGCGAAAAGCTTGGCCACCTCGCGGATCGGCTCCCAGGTGAAATCGTTGGCGGCGCGATGCTCGTTCGGGGTCAGCCAGAGCGACAGCAGCGCGATGAAGAGAAGCACGGCATCGCGTGCGAGGTTCTGGGCTTCCAATGTCGTGCCGTGGATCGTGAGCGCAGCTCCGGGCTTCCACGTGGCCGACAGCAGGATGGCGGCGATGATGGCCGCCAGCAGCGGCACATTGATGATGCCGTGCAAACGAATAGGCCCGCGCTGCCCCGGGCCCGGCTGCTCGCGGCGGGTATACATGACGTCCAGCGCAATGAAGATCGCCAGCACGAGGACGGTCACGATCAGGGTTTGTCTCCAAAGGTGCTGCACCGGCCAGAAGAAATCGATGCCGCGGAGGAAGCCGACGAACAGCGGCGGATCGCCGAGCGGCGACAGCGCGCCGCCGATATTGGCGACCAGGAAAATGAAAAAGACGACCACGTGGACATTATGGACGCGTCCGGCATTAGCGCGGATCAGCGGCCTCACCAGGATCATCGCGGCGCCGGTGGTGCCGACGATGCTCGCGATGGCGGTACCGAAGGCCAGCACCAGCGCATTGCTCCACGGCCTGCCGCCGAGATTGCCGGTGATCAGTAGGCCGCCCGCGACCGTATAGAGTGTGAACAGCAGGATGATGAAGCTCATGTATTCGGCGAGCATCGCATGCACGAAGCCGGCGAGGGCCGCCGACGTACCGAAGACGAGCGCGAGCGGCACGAGCGTGAGCAGCGCCCACAGCGTCGCCACCTTGCCGTAGTGATGATGCCAAAAGCGCGGAATCAGCAGCGGCCCGGTTGCGATCGAGAGCAGAAGGCCGGCGAAAGGCAAGGCCCACGGCCAGTTCATCGCCGCGCCGTCCAGCCCGGTCGCGGCAAAGGCGACCCCCGGCGCCAGCATACCGGAGCAAAGTGCAAAACAGAGAATGAGAATGCGCCGCCCGCCTATCATGGGGCGGTGCCTACCAGCAGCCCGCCGATGCAGCAACCGGCCGATTTGCGTCGATGGGTCGCGCTACTTCCGTCCCCTTGACGCCATCCTCTAAGCGCAGCCCTACGTACGCGACGGGGATTTCTAATTCGATTGGCGGTTCTGCCAACAATCGGACGTGACCGGCCGCTAACCCCTCCTTCGGCGGAAACAGCGGATGCGCCACCCGCGATCGCGGGTGGCCGATGAAATGAGTTTGCCGGTGTGACTGCTCCGGTGTGCTCCGATCAAGCCGTCGCTCGGCTCACGTCGGAGCCGCAGTGTTTGCACTTGATTGCCGCCGGATTTAGGTCGTCGGAAAGGCAGGCCGGGCAGGTTTTGGTCGGCGGCGGATCGCCGAAGACGACCTTTCCCCGCCGCGCCATGAGAAACTTATAAGGTTGAATGATCAGGAAATAGATGACTGCCATGAAGATGACGAAATAAATAATCGCGGAGATGAACGCACCGAGGTCGAGGTAGGTGCCCTTGCCGCCGCCGCTGACCAACTGCCAGCCTAATCCTCCGAACCCCTTATTGCCGCCTTGGGCGGACGCGATAAGCGGGTTGATGATGTTATCGGTAAATGCCTTGACAAGGTTGCTGAATGCCAAAGCGACGACCAGTCCGACGGCAACAACGATGACATCGCCGCGCATAAGGAAGTTCTTGAAGC
The DNA here is from genome assembly GCA_035765795.1 of Pseudolabrys sp. Taxonomy (GTDB): domain Bacteria; phylum Pseudomonadota; class Alphaproteobacteria; order Rhizobiales; family Xanthobacteraceae; genus Pseudolabrys. Next base: position 15,308 of record DASTWX010000114.1, read on the forward strand.
CCGTGAGCATCTTTCATTCCTCCTTAGTCCAAGGGAATCGCGTGGCTAGGATAGCACCATGCGGGAACTCTGCCTTTTAAAATGGTGCAGTAGTTGACTGAGATGAAAGGCTCGTGGCGGTCCTCACTTTACGTATTGGGGGCGCCTCCGAATGAGCGGTTGAATGCTCTGTCCGGCGTCATTGCGGACGCCGCCAACGGGTCCGCGCCATAAGCGCGTTTACGCGTGTCTTCGACGCGCTATGGCGCGGCCCGATGACAGGCTCCGGGCGATCCGGAATCCGGCAATACGCGCAGAATTGGCTTCTGGATTCCGGGTTCGCGCCTTCGGCTGTCCGGAATGATGCGTTGGAGCGCCTTTTCAGCGTCCTGCTAGAATACCGGGTCGCCCGCCGCCCGACCTTCTCCTTGTGTGCTGCGGCGCCGAAGCCAGCCGAATAACACCGCGAATGCGCGCCCGAACGGCGCCACGAATTCGCCCGTTATCGTGTGGGCATCGGGATAAGCCGGCTTAACGCCGAACACGAGATTCTCCCGAGTTTTGGCCGGTATATGCAGCGTGCCGAAAAGCCAATCCCAGATCGCCAAGCAGCTACCGAGATTCTTATTGAAGTGGATGGGATTGCTCGAGTGATGGATCTGGTGGTGTGCAGGGCTGAGAAAAATGCGACCTAAGTTGCCGCGAAACGCGATCCATACCTGCGTGTGCTGGAGGTGTACGTAAAGGTGGATGAATGCCACCAGGATGAGGTTCGTGCCCGATAGCGCGTATTGGTAAGTTGTGTCCCCAAACATGTAGGCGATGATTCCGTTTGTTAAGGCCGCCGTCACCGCCAGGATGTGACCAAAGACGAGCGAATCGAGGGGATGCACGCGCGCATTTGTGAGCGGTGTAAGCACCTCGGCGGTGTGGTGCACCTTGTGCAACTCCCAAAGCACCGGCACGCGGTGCTTGAGATAATGATCGATCCAATAGCCCAATTCATAGGCAAGAAAGAGCATTAGCGTGACGATTGAACGCTGCATTGCTGTCGGCAGGGTGGAAGGCGTAGGGGGACCGGCAACGGCGATGAGGCCGCGCAAAACGCCGTTGGTTAAGAACTGGTACGATACGGCGGCCACGCCAAAGATCGCGCCGTATACGAAGCAATTGAAAAGAAAGTACCCGACGTCCGCTTTTGTAGAGCGATGCCTTATGATGTGGCTGGGAAATAGCGCCCGCACAAGAAGGCGCACGCGCACGCGGCCACGCCTTTTCAAATGGCGGAGGGTAACGAAGCCGGCCGCGATCATCAGCGCGCAGACGAGCGAGGTCAGCGAAAACACCGAGCCGGCCGAGAACAAAATGTCGTAAATGTGATAAACGAAAACGAGGGGGACGTTGATAATCCGTTCCACAACCATACTCCGCGCACGAGAAATGCATGGCCTCGGCCGCCGCGCCAAGCCTCGGATGATGCATCCGTAAATTTAACGTCTTGTTAAGGCGATCGCTTGCATTGGCCGCGGATCCGAGTGCGCGAAGCGCGGAAGCGTGACCGCGCTTGGAATGCCGGCGGGCAGGTTGCTGCTACAGCTTGAAAATCCGCTCGGCGTTCTTGCCGGCGATGCGTTTGCTTTGATCCTTCGGCAGGGCATTCACCCGCGCGAGGCAGCCGATCATATCGCCGATGTTGTGTGGATAGTCGGAGCCGTAGAGCACGTTATCCGGCGAGCCCGCGACCTTGATGCACAAGTCGAGCGCTGATTGTTCATAGACGACCGTGTCGTAATAGACGCGTTGTAAATAAGTACTCGGTTTGTCTTTGATGACGGCGGAGCAGGCTGGGATCCTCTCGTGGCACACATCGAAGCGGCCGGCGAGATAAGGCAGTGTCGCGCCGCCATGCGCCGCGATCAGCTTTACGTTGGTATACCGGTCGAGAAAGCCGGAAAAGATCATGTGCGCGAACGCAAGCGTCGTGTCGAACATGAAGCCGACCGGCGGAATGAGGTTGAACGCTTCCATGTGCATCTCACGGACGCCCTGCGGCGCAGTGGGATGGACCAGCACGGGCAGGCCGAGTTTGTCGATTGCCTCCCACACAGGTGCAAACTGCGGCTCGGTCAGATCCTTGCCGTCGATAGATGCGAGCACCATCACGCCGACCGCACCCTCTTTCACGCAGCGTTCGAGCTCGGCTTTCGCCTCGTCCGGATATTGCCAGGGCAGCGAGGCGAACCAGCGGATACGGTCTGGCTTGGCGCGTTGCTGTTCCGCCATTGAATCGTTGACCATGCGCGCAGCCTTCAGGCTGACCTCGCGGCCACCCCAGAACACGTTGGGGCAAGTGAGGGAGACGATGGCGACGTCGACCCCGGCCTTGTCCATGTTCTTGATGCGAAGCTCATAATCCCACATGCCCGGCATCAGCGTCATGAACGGCGCATCGTAGAGATGAACCGCTTCCTGATCGGCTTTGGTCCTCTTCACGCTGTATTTGCCGCCACCGTGCTGGCGCAGCAATTCGATCCAATCGAGCGTCAACATATGCGTATGGATGTCGATGACGGGCATGAGTGACCTTTCCGGGCTTTGCTGTAAGTTTGGGCCGGCTTGATAGCGCGATCGCCGACACCAGGTGATGGTGGGCGATCTGGAGGCTCACGGGCTACACGCCGACACTGCGAACGAGTAGATGGAGGGGGCGGGAATGCAAAAGGAATGCGATGGGGGCGGCGCCGCTAATGCGCCTCGTCCCAATTGTCCGCCGCACGTGCCTCGACTTCAAGGGGGACGTTCAGCGCCACCGCCGGATGCGGCGCATCTTCCATGATTGCCTTCACGATCGGCAACGTGGCGGCGACCTCCTCTTCCGGTACCTCGAAGATCAATTCGTCGTGCACCTGAAGCAGCATCTGCGCCTTGAGCTTCGCCTTCGCGAGCTCGGGCTCGATGCGGATCATGGCGCGGCGGATGATGTCGGCGGCCGACCCCTGGAGCCGCGCATTGATCGCCGCACGCTCGTTGAAAGCGCGGACCGACGGGTTTGCATTCTTGATGTCCGGGTAATGGCACTTGCGGCCGAATAGCGTAAGCACGTAACCGTGCTTGCGGCAAAACTCCTTCGTCTCGTCCATGTAGGCGCGAATACCCGGGAAGCGCTCGAAATACTTCCTGATATAGGCGCCGGCCTCGTCGCGCTCGATGCCGAGCTGGGCTGCAAGACCGAAGGCCGAGATGCCGTAGATGATGCCGAAATTGATCGCCTTGGCACGGCGGCGTACCTCGGCGAGCATATCCTTGACCGGCACGCCGAACATCTCGGAAGCGGTCATTGCGTGAATATCGACGCCGTCTCGAAACGCTTTGCGCAGCGTGGGGACGTCGGCGACTTCCGACAAGAGCCGCAACTCGATCTGCGAATAGTCGGCCGACACCAGCCTCATGCCCGCCGCGGCGATGAAAGCGCGGCGAATCTTGCGGCCGTCTTCGGTGCGAATGGGAATGTTCTGCAAATTCGGGTCCGACGACGACAGCCGTCCGGTTGACGTCGCCGCCAGCGCGTAGCTCGTGTGCACGCGTTGGGTGCTGGCGTTCACGAAATTCGGCAGCGCCTCGGTATAGGTGGAGCGCAGCTTGGAGACCTGCCGCCAGTCGAGGATCTTGCGCGGCAGTTCATGCTGCTCGGCGAGATCTTCAAGCGTGCGTGCGCCGGTCGACCATTGCCCGGTCTTGGTCTTTGTGCCGCCGGGCAGGCCGAGCTTGCCGAACAGGATGTCGCCGATCTGCTTGGGCGAGCCCGGGTTGAGTCGCTCGCCGGCGAGCGCTTTGATTTCGTCCTCGAGGCGCGCCTGCTCTTGCGCAAAATCGCCGGAAAGGCGCGACAGCACCTGCCGGTCAATGGAAATGCCGCGGCGCTCCATGCGTGCGAGCACCGCCGGCATTGGCCGCTCCAAAGTCTCGTACACCGTGGTGACGTGCTCGGCTGCGAGCCGGGGCTTCAGCGCGTACCAGAGGCGCAGCGTCACGTCGGCGTCCTCGGCAGCGTATTCGGTCGCCTTCTCGATCGAGACGCAATCGAACGTCACCTGTGCTTTGCCGGAGCCGGCCACGTGGTGAAAATGGATGGTCGCGTGCCCGAGCCAACGCTCGGAGAGATCGTTCAGGCCATGCCCGCCTTTGCCGGCGTCGAGCACGTAGGAGATCAACATCGTATCGTCGTAGCTCTGGATGCCGATCCCACGTTGGCGGAACACCAGCCAATCGTATTTCATGTTGTGCGCGATCTTGAGGACGGAGCGGTCCTCCAGCAGCAGTTTGAGCGCGTCGAGCGCGTCGGCTTCCGGTATTTGTCCGGCGCAGAGCTTGGCTTCCGGCGCGAACAGGTCGCTACCGCCTTCGCCGCCGCCCTCGTGGTGGCCGATCGGCACGTAGCAGGCTTCGTTCGGCGCGACGGCGAGCGAAAACCCGCAGAGATGCGCGCGCATGGCATCGAGGCTGGTGGTCTCGGTATCGACCGCCACCACGCCGGCATCGCGGGCGCGGGCGATCCATTCATTGAGTCGGTCGAGCGTGCCGACTGTTTCGTACTTCGCGCGGTCGAATTGCCTCGCGCGTGCGGCTTCTGCGCGCGCCGTGGCGAGAGCGGTGGGGGTGAACTTGCTGCTGTCTTTCCCAACTTTCTGAGTGTTACCCCCGGGCTTGACCCGGGGGTCCATGCGGTCAGGCGTCGTACTCGGCTTTGCTTCATGGATGGCGGGGTCAAGCCCGGCCATGACGGGCTGAGGTTGAAGCGAAGGTGGCTGCCCCGCCGCCACGGCCGCATCCGGCTCGATCTGGGCGGGGTCAATGCCGGTCTTCTCGCAAATCCGCCGCGTGATGGTTGAGAACTCCATCGCCTTCAGGAAAGCGATCAAGTGCCTGTAGTCCGGCTCATGCACCGCGAGCGCGTCGGGCGCTATCTCCAACGGTACGTTCTGATCCAGAGTCACCAGCCGCTTGGAAATGCGCGCGAGTTCGGCATTGTCGATCAGCGTTTGCCGGCGTTTCTCCTGTTTGATCTCGTTCGCGCGTGCGAGCAGCGTTTCAAGATCGCCATACTCGGCGATAAGCTGCGCTGCGGTCTTCACGCCGATGCCGGGCACGCCGGGCACATTGTCGGTCGAATCCCCAATCAGCGCCTGCACCTCGATCACCTTGTCGGGCGGAACGCCGAACTTCTCGATCACTTCTTCGCGGCCGATGCGCTTGTCTTTCATCGTGTCGTACATGACGACGCCGTTGCCAATGAGCTGCATCAGGTCTTTGTCCGACGACACGATCGTGGTCGTCGCCTTGGCTTCGCAGGCAAGCCGCGCGTATGTCGCGATCAAATCGTCCGCTTCGAAGCTCGCTTGCTCAAGGCAGGGAATCTCAAAAGCGCGGACGGCGGCGCGAATGAACGGGAATTGCGGAATGAGATCGTCAGGCGCCTCCGGCCGGTGCGCTTTGTAAGCCGGATAAAAGTCGGTGCGGAACGTCTTCTCGGATTTGTCGAACACGACCGCAAGGTGAGTCGGCTTTTCTTCCGGCTTCATTTCCGCGAGCAGCTTCCACAGCATGTTGCAGAAGCCGAGCACCGCATTCACTTGCAGGCCGTCCGACTTGCGGGTGAGCGGCGGCAGCGCGTGATAGGCGCGGAAGATGTAAGACGAGCCGTCGACCAGGAAGAGATGGTCGCCTTTCTTCAGCGGCCGAGCGGCCGGACTTGACGGCACAGAGGCCGAGCCGGCCGGCCGGCTCGGCGGTTTATTGGCTGCTTTGACACTGGATTTGGTGCTGGCTGGCATAGCGTTCGAATGTGGACCTCGGCGTGCCCTTTATCAATCGGGCAGGCGGGTAGATACAGAAATTGCGCTCCTCTCCATCCCACTCGCCAGACGGGCGGCGGCTCTGCTATGGAGGCCTGCCAACCGGCGTCCGCGATCGGTTTGACGCTTTTATGACGGAGTGTGCATGCGCGTTGCCATGATCGGCACCGGCTATGTGGGGCTTGTATCCGGCGCCTGCTTCGCCGATTTCGGCCATCAGGTCGTTTGCGTCGACAAGGACGAGGGCAAGATCGCCGCGCTCGAACGCGGCGAAATACCGATCTACGAGCCGGGGCTAGACGATCTGGTCGAAGGCAATGTCAAGGCGGGGCGGCTGAGGTTTTCCGGTGATCTCGCCCAGGCCGTCGCCGGTGCGGACGCCGTGTTCATCGCCGTCGGCACGCCGTCGCGGCGCGGAGACGGCCATGCCGATCTCTCTTACGTGTTCGGCGCGGCCCGCGAGATTGCGGAGGCGCTCGACGGCTTCACGGTGGTGATCACCAAGTCCACCGTTCCGGTCGGCACCGGCGACGAGGTCGAGCGTATCATC
>DASTWX010000115.1:0-4032 GCA_035765795.1 Pseudolabrys sp.
TCGGTTGTGAGCCCGCAGATGGTAATGGACTTGAGCGCCTCGAAATGCGGGTGCTGGACGATGACCACAGGCCGCGGCTTTTCGGCATAGTCGGCGCCCCCTGCGCTCGTCCAGATTTCGCCGCGGATCAATCGTCACCCCACTCGATCATGGAATTGACCCAGGCTTGATCCTCCGCGGCGTATGGACTCTTGTTGGCGAGTCGAGACTGGCGGCGCGCTTCGGCGGCAAATTTGGGTGAATGGACATCGGGCACCCAGACGGTGATCGACCGCATACCCTTGTCGCGCATGCGTGCACGGTGCGCACGCACTTTCTCGCGCGAGCTCTTCGCCGCCGACGCCTTGTTGGCCGCGGACTTCGGCTTTGACGCTTTGCGTGCGGCGGCCTTCGCTCGGGCGGGAGCGGCCGGACGCTTGCTCTTTGCGCTCATGGCGTACAATCCTTGACGGTTACATGTAACCTAGGCCGCGATGACGGCGTTCGCAAGCAGCGTTCCGAAAGGCCAACCTGTAGGGTGAGTTAGACGTGCCCGCTCGCGGGCGCGTCGTAACCCGCCATCTGCTGTAGACGGCGGTTACGGCGTCGGCGCTTACCACCAGTAATAGCCGTAATAGCCCCAATAAGGGCCGGCGAACGCGATCACCACGATGAACCAGATCCAGATCAGGAAGATAATGATCCAAACGGCGCCCCAACCGTAATAACTGCCGCGATAGCCGTAATAGCCGCCGCCACTGAACAGAAGCGCGATGAGCAAGATGATGATGACAAACCACATCGCTAATACTCTGCGGTACACCGGGCCGGGATACCCGAAGTCGATTTCTCGTTTAAACAGGGTGCTAACGTTGGGCGGGCGCTTTGGTTTGCTTGCCGGCCGGCAATTGAGGAGCGACCGCCTGTTGCGGCGAGCACGTGTTGCTTGCTAGCGAGCAGATGAGCGTTGGCATCTAGCTCGCGCTACAAGGCCGTAAGCGACTCTATATACACGTGCGTCATGTCTGCCTCCCCTGCCACCATCTTCGCCCTCTCCTCCGGCCGGCCGCCGGCGGCTATCGCCGTCATCCGCATTTCCGGGCCGCGCGCCGGCGATGCGCTCACCGCGCTCGGCGTGAAAATCCCGCCGCCGCGCAAGGCGGGGCTCGCGCGCATCCGGGACCCGCAATCGGGCGAGTTGATCGACGAGGCGCTGGTGCTGTGGTTTCCCGGCCCGAACAGCGAGACCGGCGAAGATACGGCCGAGCTGCAGGCGCACGGCGGCCGCGCGGTGATCGCCGCGATCCTCGCCGCGCTGGCCAAAATCGAGGGCTTGCGCATGGCTGAGCCGGGCGAGTTCACCCGCCGCGGCTTCGAGAACGGCAAGCTCGACTTGACCGCTGTCGAAGGGCTTGCCGACCTGGTCGGGGCGGAGACGGAAGCGCAGCGGCGGCAGGCTTTCCGCCAGATGAAGGGCGCGCTGGGCAACCGCGCCGAGGACTGGCGGCAGCGGCTCATCCGCGCGCTGGCGCTGGTCGAGGCCCGCATCGATTTTTCCGACGAAGCGGACGTGCCGGAGGATCTGGTCGCGCCGGCGCTTGAGATCGCGCGCGAGCTGGCGAGCGAGATCGAAGCGGCACTCGCCGACGGCGGCCGGGGCGAGCGGCTGCGCGACGGGCTCGTGGTGGCGATCGCCGGACCGCCCAACGCCGGCAAGTCGACGCTGCTCAACCGCATCGCCCGTCGCGAGGCCGCGATCGTGTCGCCTTACGCCGGCACCACGCGCGACGTGATCGAGGTGCATCTCGACCTCGACGGCTGGCCGGTGACGCTGCTCGACACCGCCGGCATTCGCGAAACCGGCGATCCGATCGAGATGGAGGGCGTGCGGCGTGCGCGCGAACGCGCGGCGGCGGCCGATCTGGTGCTGTGGGTGATCGATGCGCGAGTGCAGCGGGGGCAGTCGGGAGCCGGAAACACGGCTGCAATGGAATCGGACTTTCCCTGCGCCGGTGCACCACCGTCCTTATGGCTCGTGCGCAACAAGGCCGATCTCTTGGACGAAAGCGCTCTCAAGCCAAAGAATGAATCGCAGATACAACATGAATTGCAATTCATCACTAGCGCGGCGCGCGGCGCTGGCATTGAACCGCTCCTAAAGGCGTTGTCTCAAAAAGCCGAATTGCTGCTGGCAAGCAGCGAAGCGGCGCTGGTCACGCGCGAGCGGCACCGAAAGGCGCTGCAAGAGACGCTCGGCGCTTTGCGCCGGGTTCTGGCGCCGGAACTCGGCGGTCGGGAGGATTTGCTCGCGGAAGAATTGCGCGCCGCCGCCATGGCCTTGGGCCGCCTCACCGGCAGGGTGGATGTGGAAGACGTGCTGGACGTCATCTTTCGCGACTTCTGTATAGGAAAGTAATCACAATTCGTTGCACGTGAAACGTTTCGTGACGGATTTTTGACCGACCGGCTCCGCTCGGGTAAAACGACGCCACTTGAGGCCCAACCATGACCCTGCGATTCGATGTCGTCGTGATCGGCGGCGGCCATGCCGGCTGTGAGGCCGCGGCTGCCGGTGCCCGCGTGGGCGCCCGTACGGCGCTGGTCACCCATCGTTTCGCGACCGTCGGCGCCATGTCCTGCAACCCTGCTATCGGCGGCCTCGGTAAGGGTCACCTAGTCCGGGAAATCGACGCCTTGGATGGGCTGATGGGCCGCGTGGCGGATGCCGCCGGTATCCAGTTTCGGGTGCTCAACCGCCGCAAAGGTCCTGCGGTGCGCGGGCCGCGAGCCCAGGCCGACCGTAAGCTCTATGCCGCCGCCATGCAGGCGGAGCTGCGGGCCATTCCGCAGCTCGAGGTCGTCGAGGGCGAGGCCGATGATCTTGTCGTCAAGGATGGCCGGGTTTGCGGGGTGGTGCTGGCGGACGGCCGCCGGATTTCGGCGGGGGCTGTCGTCCTGACCACGGGAACCTTCCTGCGCGGGCTCATCCATATCGGCGAAAAGCAGATTCCGGCAGGGCGCGTCGGCGAGGCCCCCGCCGTGGGCTTGGGACGAGCTCTGGAAGTGGCGGGCTTCGCGCTTGGCCGGCTGAAGACCGGCACCCCTCCGCGCCTCGACGGGAGCACCATCGACTGGTCCGCGCTCCAAATGCAGCCCGGCGACGATCCGCCGGAGCCTTTCTCGGTCCTGACCGAGCGGATTTCGACGCCGCAGATCCAATGTGGCATGACCCGGACCGTGCCGGCTACCCATGCCATCATCCGCGCGAACGTCCACCGCTCGCCGATGTATTCCGGGCAGATCGCCAGCACCGGCCCACGCTACTGCCCGTCGATCGAAGACAAGATCGTCAAATTCGGTGAGCGCGACGGTCACCAGATTTTTCTGGAGCCGGAAGGGCTGGACGACGCGACGGTTTATCCGAACGGTATCTCGACCTCGCTCCCGGAGGAGGTGCAGCACGCCCTGGTCGCGACGATCCCCGGGCTGGAGAAGGCCCGGATCACGCGGCCCGGCTACGCTATCGAATATGATTACGTCGACCCGCGCGAACTCAATCCGACCCTGGAAAGCCGGCGGCTGCCCGGGCTGTTCCTGGCCGGGCAGATCAACGGCACGACGGGCTACGAGGAGGCCGCTGCGCAAGGGCTCATGGCTGGTCTCAATGCGGCGGCGCGCGCCGGCGGCGGTACAGACATCATTTTCGACCGCGCGGAAGCCTATGTCGGGGTCATGGTCGACGATCTGGTGACGCGGGGGGTAACGGAGCCCTACCGCATGTTCACCTCGCGCGCCGAATACCGGCTGCAGTTGCGGGCGGATAACGCCGATCAGCGACTCACTGGCAAAGGCGTCGCGATCGGTTGTGTGAGCCCGAAACGCGCCGAATTCCACCGCGCCAAAATTGCTGCACTCGATGCTGCACGGGATCTTGCAAAATCACTGTCCGTTTCGCCGAAGGAGGCGGAGGGCCACGGCATCATGATGAACAAAGACGGCCAGCGCCGCACCGCCTTCGAGGTGCTATCATACCCAAACGTATCTTTCGGGGAT
>DASTWX010000116.1:0-15270 GCA_035765795.1 Pseudolabrys sp.
TATTCACTCGGCAGACTCTGGAGCGAACTTCCGAATCAAAGCGACACTAGAATCAATAACTTGCTAGTGTCCCCTTGAATTCGAAGTTCGCTAGGAGCGCGCTTCAGAGTATGGCGAACTTCGAATTCGGGACACTAGGGTAGCCTCAGGTTGACGGCAGGCTTTGTAATGCGTTCGACGATCCTCCGACCCGCTGTTTTCGTGCTGACCGGCTTATGGCTGGCCGGCTGCGCCACCTCTGGTCCGCTCGGCGGGGAATCGGCCGGTGGCAAGCCGCCGGCCGATGCTGCCGCCGGCAGCCGGGCAATGGCCAGCGCCGGCCCGCATGCCGTGCCGCCGCCGTTGGGCGTGCCGCTCGTCTCCGAACGCGGCCTGCTCGGCAGCGATCCCAACGACGAGCTTTCGCTCGGCAAGAAGCAGTATCGCGCCGGCGATTATGGCCTCGCTGAAAACCACTTCCGCCGCGCGGTGGAAAGCCATCCGCGTGATGCCGAGGCTTGGCTCGGGCTGGCCGCCTCTTACGATCAACTCCGCCGCTTCGATCTCGCCGACCGCGCCTACCGCGAAGCTATTCGCATCGTCGGCCGCACGCCGGCGATCCTCAACAATCAAGGTTATTCCTACATGCTGCGGGGCGATTATCCGCGCGCCCGCACGCTGCTGCTCGAAGCGCGGGCACGGGATCCCGGCAATAAATTCGTCGCCAATAATCTACGGCTCTTGCGGACGAGTGCGCGCCTCGGCAAGGCGGTGGAGTAGATAGCCGTGGACTCGTGCGTCGAGTCGCCGGGCCTTCCGCGCGGCTCCTCGGCATGGCGAGAAAAGCCCTACCGGGCGGTGGATTCGTTCATAAATAGGGGCAATCGCTTCGGGGGCGGCAGGCTACCAGCTAAAAGGATCCACGCGCCGATGTTCGAATCCTTTCGCAGGTTGATCGCCGAAGTCGGCGAAGGCGGCAAGCACGCCGGACGTTTCGATGAGAGTGATTATCGTCTCGCTGCGACCGCGCTGCTCGTCCATGCCGCCGGCGTCGATGGGCGCACCAACACGGCCGAGCGCACGATATTGCGCGATCTGTTGCAATCGCGCTTCGATCTCGACGAGGAATCGGCCGAGGAGTTGATCGCCAAGGCGACCGCTGCCGAGCAAGAGTCGGTCGATCTTTATCGCTTCACGTCGAGGCTCGGCCGCGCGCTCGACGAGGAAGGCCGTGCCCGCATGATCGAGATGATGTGGCAGATGGCCTATGCCGATGGTGCGGTCAGCGAGTTCGAGGACAACCTGATCTGGCGGGCCGCCGACTTGCTCGGCGTATCGCCGAACGAACGCATCGCTTTGCGCAACCGGGTCGCCGCTCAGCGCGGCTTCGGGGGTCGGCCGAACGGGGACGTGCACGGCGGATGAGCGCGCTGAGACCGGTCACCGTGATCACCGGCGCATCGTCCGGCATCGGCGTTGCGCTCGCCCGCGTGTTCGCCCGCCACGGGCATGAGCTGGCGCTGGTGGCGCGGCGCAAGGACCGGCTCCAACAACTGGCAAACGAGATTGCGGATTCGGGCTCGCCTCAACCTATCGTCATCCCGCTCGACCTCACTGCACCGGAGATGAGCGTGCGTCTTGCTGACGCGCTCCAGGCGCAAGGCGCCGAGCCGCAATACCTGGTCAACAACGCCGGGTTCGGCCTGATCGGCCGCGCCGCCGCGCTCGACGCGGGCGAACAGCTTGCGATGGTTGATCTCAACGTCCGCGCGCTCACGGCGCTCTCGCTCGCGTCTGTCGACAGCCTCGCCCGGCATAAAGGCGGCCTGCTCAACGTCGGCTCGATGGCCGGTTTCCTGCCCGGCCCCGGCATGGCGGTTTATTACGCCAGCAAGGCTTACGTCCTGTCACTCTCCGAAGCGCTGCATAGCGAACTCAGGGCGCGCGGCGTGCGGGTGACCGTGCTTTGCCCTGGCCCGGTGCCGACCGAGTTCGCCGAGCGTGCCGGCGCGGATAGGAATCTGGCCCCCGACGTGCTGACCCAGAGCCCCGAAGCGGTCGCGGAGGCCGGGTACCGCGGCTTGATGGCCGGCCGGCGGGTGGTGGTGCCTGGCGCGGTGAACAAGCTGGCGGTCTGGGGCATCCGGCTCACGCCGCGCTGGTTGCTGCTGCGTGCCATCGACGGGCGGCAGGCCCGGCGCAGATCCGCGCCGGGCACATAGCGGAGTTGGCATCGCCTATGGTTTGCAAAGCGCCGCGAAGCAATTAGTAATCCGCATATTATCCGACGAATCGCCATGCCGAAGCCGATCCTCATCGTCCTGCACCAGGAGCATTCCTCTCCCGGCCGGGTTGGCCATGTACTCGTCAAGCGCGGTTACCCGCTCGACATTCGCCGTCCTCGCTTCGGCGATCCCCTGCCCGAGACCATGGATGATCATGCCGGCGCGGTGATCTTCGGCGGCCCACAGAGCGCCAATGATCCCGACGACTTCGTCCGCCGGGAAATCGATTGGATCGGCGTTCCCTTGCGCGACAAGAAACCTTTTCTTGGCATTTGCCTCGGCGCCCAGATGATGGCGCTCAAGCTCGGCGGCCGGGTGTTTCCGCATCCGCAGGGGCATGCGGAAGTAGGCTATTACCCGATCCGTCCGACACAGGCCGGCCTGGCGCTATGCACGGAATGGCCCGACCACGTGTACCAGTGGCATCGTGAAGGCTTCGAGTTGCCTTCGGGCGGCGAGCTTTTGGCGGAGGGGCAGGACGGCTTCAAGGTGCAGGCGTTCCGCTATGGCACCGGCTACGCCATTCAATTTCATCCGGAAGTCACTCACGCGATGATGTACCGCTGGCTGGTCCGCGGTGCGCAGCGCATGGAACTCCCTGGCGCCAAGCAGCGGGCCGATCACATATTCGGCCGTGCGGTGCACGATTTCGCGTCGCGCAACTGGCTCTCGGCATTCGTTGATTGTTGGATCGGCGCTCCGGTTCCGGCGGCTGTCCCGGCCTGACGGCGATCTCCGCAGGTTTCGCAGGCATTGACAAATGGCCGCTAACCCCTTGGATTCTGCTGGGAGGGGGATTGGCGGTTTGCCCACGCGCCGGAGGCGTGCGGATGCCGGACGTGAGACAGAAGGCCGCTGGCGCCGCCCGCGCGCTGCGCGAGATGCTGCGCGCCTCCGACGGCATTCTCGAGTTGATGCCGATCTCCACCTTCATCTGCGATGCCGACGGCGTCATTCTGCAATACAACCAGCGCTCCGTCGAAATCTGGGGCCGTAAACCGCTGCCGGGAGAAACCCACGCCGATTTCACCCGCGGTGCGCGGTTTTGGAATTCAAGCGGAGAGCCGGTCGAACGTACTTTGCTGTCGGAGGTGCTGAGCAGTGGAAAACCGGCGCGTGACGTTGAGCGCGTGGTCGAACGCGCCGACGGGGTGCGCAGGGCGATTTCGTTCAATATCGCGCCGCTGTTCGACGAGCATGGGACCGTCATCGGCGCGGTGCATTGCATGCAGGACATTACCGAACGGAAAGGGGCGCTCGATGCGCTGTCCGCGTCGCGACAATATGCGCTCGAGCAGGAGCAGCGGCTGGCGGCGACTTACGAGCACGCTGCCATCGGCATCACTGAGATCGCGCCGGACGGCCGCCTGCTCCGTGTCAACGAAGGCACATGCAGCATCTTAGGCTATAGCCGCGAGGAGATGCTGTCGGGTCACATGTTCCGCTACACCCATCCGGGTGACGTGGATCCCGACCGCGAGGCCTTCTACAAGCAGGTGGCCGGCGAGCTCGAGTTTTATTCGGCGGAGAAGCGGTTCGTCCGCAAGGATGGGCGGGTGATCTGGATATCCGTGCGCTCCTCGTCGGTACGTGACGATGCCGGACGGCTGCTTTACGTGGTGCGCGTCCTGCAAGACATCACCGAGCGCAAGGCGGCGGAGCAACGCCAAAAGCTGCTGATCGACGAACTGAATCACCGCGTGAAGAACACGCTGGCCACCGTGCAGTCGCTCGCCTCCCAAACGGCGCGCAGCGCGCCGACGCCGGAGGCGTTTCAACCAGGATTCGAAGGTCGGCTGATCGCGCTGTCGAAGGCGCATGATCAGCTCACGATGCATCATTGGGAGAACGCCGATCTGCGCGAGGTGCTGACCGCCGGCTTTGCTCCGTACGGCGCAGGAACGGAACACGTCGTGTTGCGAGGCGAGGACGTGTTGTTGCGCCCGCGCGCGGTGCTCACTTTGGCGATGGCTTTCCACGAGCTCATCACCAACGCGGCCAAGTACGGCGCACTCTCGGTCGCGCGCGGCCGGGTCGCCATCGACTGGAGGCCCGTGCGCGACGAGATGGGGCGCACTTTCCTGCGTATCGAATGGCGCGAGGAGGGCGGACCGCCGGCAGCGCCCCCCAAGCGCCGCGGCTTCGGCTCGCGCCTGATCGAGAACAGCATCGCCGCCGAACTGGGCGGCAGCGCACATCTTATTTTCGCGCGCGACGGGCTGTGCTGCGAGATACAGGTGCCACAGGAGACGACCGTCGTCGATTTCCGCGCCATGCCCGGCGAGGAGGGTTAGCGTGGGTATTCCGTCCGGGATTGTTCAAAGCTTCTCTGTCATGGCCGGGCTTGTCCCGGCCATCCCGCTTAGGGGAGCACCGCATTACCGACCTAAGCGAGATCACCGGGACAAGCCCGGTGATGACAACCGAGAGGATTTGCGCCTCATCTTTAAATCCCCGCATACCATTCGTAATTGCGGTCTTCCCAATAGCCGCCGTTTCCGTCGGCGATGCCGGAAAAGCTTTCGACGGCCGCGATGCGCATCACGTATTTCGCCATTTTATAGCCGAGCTGGCGCTCCACCCGCAGCCGCAGCGGCGCGCCGTGAGGAATCGGCAGCGGCTTGTCGTTCATCTCGTAGGCGAGAATGGTCTGCGGATGGAACGCATCGTCGAGCCCGATGCTCTCGTAGTATTTTATCGGACCCGACAACGAGTTTTCCATCGTGTCGGCGCAATAGAACACGATGTACTTCGCTCGCGGGTCGAGCTCGACGCGCTCGAGCACCTTGCCCAAAGGCACGCCCTTCCATTTGCCGATACAGCTCCAGCCCTCGACGCAATCGTGGCGCGTGATCTGCGTGCGCGAGGGCATGGCGCGCAAATCCGCCAGCGAAAGCCTGGCCGGGCGCTTGACGAGTCCGTCCACCGCGAGCTGCCAATCGGCGAAGTTCGACGCTGCAAGTGCTTTGTAGTGCGGGTCTTGCGGATCGGTCGATCCGTTGGGCTTGAACCAAGTCGAGATATCGGACTCGGTGTATTCCTTCGCCAGCGACTGACCGATGATCGCGCGCTGGACGTGGCGCGTCACGGCTTCGGCCGACTTGAGCACGTTGTAGAATGTTTGATTGTCGGTGAACTGATCGCACCCGCCCAGGGCCAGCGCGCTGGCGCCGACGAGACTGCCGCGCAAAAATTGCCGGCGATCAGGAGCTAACCGGCGTTTCATGAGAGCCTCTTTCGGTTTCAACGGCGTAGCGTCCGGTGATCATCGAGCGCAAATTGTTCCAGACGCCCGACAGCACCACCATGATGATGTGGACGAGCGCGAAGAGCACCAGCGTCCACGCACAGATGAAATGGATCGTGCGCGCCGATTGACGGCCTCCGAAAATCCAGGCAAGCGGCACGGCCGCATCGATGCCCGGCGACATGGCGAGTCCGGCCAAGA
This sequence comes from Pseudolabrys sp., assembly GCA_035765795.1. Lineage (GTDB taxonomy): Bacteria > Pseudomonadota > Alphaproteobacteria > Rhizobiales > Xanthobacteraceae > Pseudolabrys. Next base: position 5,713 of record DASTWX010000116.1, read on the forward strand.
TCAGCACGGGAAACACAACAAAAACGATCAGCGTATAGGCCAACTTCTGCAGCACATTGTAATGCCGCGCCTCCTCGCCGCGCGGAAAGCGCAAGCGCAAGTGGTCGAGAATCGAGCCGCCGATACGACGCAATTCGCGCGGACGTGGCACGAGATCGCGCTGAACGTGCCGGCTGAAGAGACTAAACGCGACATAGGATAATCCGACGACGGCGAGCACCCAGGCAAAAAAGAAGTGCCAGCGCCGGCCGGTGGCGAGGTCCTGGTAAGGCGGCAGCGTTATCCAACTCGGAAATCCACGCGCCGTCGGCTGGCCGTCATATCCGGCCGAGACACCGAGGACGCCGGTCGTGTCGAACGCATGGCCGAAGAGGACGGTGACGCCGTGCGGATTCTGCTCCGTCGAATGGTCGGCGGCGCGCAGCGCCAGCACGGGATGGGCGAAATCCGACTTGTCGCCCCAATAAAGATCCGGACGCGCATTGAAGATTTGCAGGCCGCTCATCAGCAGCAGGGCAACGCAGAGCACGACGATCCAATGGGCGAGGCGCACCGGTAGCGGATGCCGATAGATGAAGTGCCGGCTGGGCTTCACCTTCTGACGCGTCGGCCCGTGCATCGCGCACCCTGCGTTTTGTCAGCGTTACGCCGTTGCAGCACCGTTCCGGAAGCAAAGCAATTCACAGCGTCGCGAGCGTCGCGTGTTCGCTCGGCTCGCGACAAAAGGTAAAGGCCTGCTTTGCACCGAAGCGGTCCGAAACGCCCGCCTCCGCTAAAGCTACGGCGGGCAACCTTCGCGGAACGAAGGCTGGCTTGCCAACCGAAGCGGCGTTGGCCGCGAAGGTTGGTGGAGCCGAGGGGATTTGAACCCCTGACCTCCTCATTGCGAACGAGGCGCTCTCCCAACTGAGCTACGGCCCCCGCTGGCAGACGGCGATGCGGCCGTTGCGAGAATGCGGCGAGTTGGGCCATTTACGGCGAGGCACATGGCCTGTCAAGGACGAGCAAAACGGCGTTGCGACACCTTCTGCCGGCAGGAACACGGCCCTTTTCCTCGCCCGGGTAAGCAGGTATTCGTCGCCCGGGCACTGGACGGAGCATGTGATGAACCCCTTTCTTTGGCTGATCGATACGATCATCACCATCTACATCTGGCTGTTGATCGCCTCGGCCGTGCTGTCGTGGCTCGTCGCATTCAGCGTGGTTAACGTGCGCAATCCGATCGTCCACTCGATCGGCGATTTTCTTTACCGCATCACCGAGCCGGCCCTGCGGCCGATTCGCGCGCTGCTGCCCAATCTCGGCGGCATCGATGTCTCGCCCGTCATCCTCATCATCGGCCTTCTGTTCCTCGAGCGTTTCATCTTTTGGATTTATTTCCGGCTGGCCGTCTAAAGACCGCGGCATGACGGCAAGACTGATTGACGGCAGGACCATCGCGGCCGGGCTGCGCAGCAAGGTCGCCGACGAGGTTGCGCGCCTTAAAGCCGCGTATGGCCTCACGCCGGGCATCGCGATGGTGATGGCCGGCGACGATGCCGCCAGCAATGTCTATGTGCGGGCGAAGTCGAAGGCAGTGGCGGAAACCGGAATGGCCGCTTTCGATCACCGGCTGCCGGCGGATGCACCGGAAGCTGCGCTGCTCGATATCATTGCTAAGTTCAACGCCGACGAAAGGGTGCACGGCCTCTTGGTGCAACAGCCTCTGCCCAAGCAGATGGACCCGCATGACATGGTCGAAGCCATCGATCCGGCGAAGGACGTCGACGGGTTTCATCCCTTCAATGCCGGGCGGCTGGCCCGCGGTTTGAGTGCGCTGGTGCCCTGCACGCCGTCAGGCTGCGTGCGGCTGGCCAAGAGCGTGCATCGTTCGCTCGCCGGCATGGAGGCGGTGGTGATCGGCCGTTCCAACATCGTGGGCAAGCCGTTGGTGCACTTGTTGTTGGCGGAGGACGCGACAGTTACCGTCGCCCATTCCAAGACGCGCGATTTGCCGGCGGTGTGCCGTCGTGCCGATTTGTTGGTGGCCGCCGCCGGTCGGCCCAAAATGGTGCGCGCGGAGTGGATCAAGCCAGGCGCCACGGTGATCGACGTGGGCATTAACCGGGTCGTTGACGCGGATGGGAAGGGCCGGATCGTCGGCGATGTGGCGGTTGAGGCGCGCGAGGTCGCCGGTGCCCTGACGCCGGTACCCGGCGGTGTGGGGCCGATGACCATCGCCTGCTTGTTGCTCAATACGTTGCGGGCGGCTTGTGCGCAGAAGGGACTGCCGGAGCCGAGCTTTTAACCCTCATCCTGAGGAGCCGCGCGTAAGCGCGGCGTCTCGAAGGATGAAGGCCTCTGATCCTCGGGCCTCATGGTTCGAGACGCGCCGCTTCGCTGCGCTCCTCACCATGAGGATTGAAGTTTACACGCGTTGAAACGCTTCACCCCTGCCAGGCGTAGGCGACCTTATCGAGGGTTTTGGCGCCGAAGCGCTCGGACGAGCGGGCGACGGCGCGGCCACCAAGGGCCCGATAGAATTCCACCGCCGGTTCATTGTCCGATAACGCCCACACCACCAGGCTCTTCAGCCCGCTCTGCAGCAAGTCCTTGCGTGCGGCGTTGAACAGCCGGCGACCGAAACCGAGGCCTTGGAACTCGGGCCGAAGATAGAGCTCGTAGATTTCGCCGTCGTAGAACAGGCTGCGCGCGCGATTGCGGCCGTAATTGGCGTAGCCGGCGATCTGTTCACCGAACTGAAACACCGTGATACGGCTGCCTTTGCGAATGGCGGAATCCCACCAGTCCGGTCCGCGGCGATTGATCAGCTTCTCGAGTTCTTTGCCGGGAATAATGCCCTGATACGCCGCGCGCCACGCCTCATCATGGGCAGCCGCCACTTCGCTTGCATCGGCGGCCTTGGCGCGGCGAATCTCTATGAGGATCGTGCTCATGGAAAGATAGAAGCAACGAACATCGCCGCCTTCAAGCCCTATGATTAATGATAGGTTAACGGTGTGGATTACCGGCCACAGCCCTCGTGCATGCCCCGGACATGACGAAGAAATCCGATCCACTGTGCCAATATTGGACAGAACCGGAATGTGCAACGTCTAATGAGAGGGGCGCGACCTCAGATCGCAGTCTCGGATTCCTTGGCGCGCTCGGCCCTTTTGCGTTCGTTCTCATCCAAGAGTTTCTTGCGCAGGCGGATCGACTTCGGCGTGACTTCGACCAACTCGTCGTCCTCGATGTAAGCGAGCGCCTTTTCAAGCGTCATCCGGATCGGCGGCGTAAGCCGCACCGCCTCGTCTTTCGAGGTGGTGCGGATATTCGTCAGTTTCTTACCTTTGAGCACGTTCACGACGAGATCGTTGCCGCGCGTGTGCTCGCCCACGATCATGCCTTTATACACTCTCCAGCCGGGCTCGATCATCATCGGCCCGCGGTCTTCCAAGTTCCATAGCGCGTAAGCGACCGCTTCGCCTTGATCGTTGGAGATGAGCACGCCGTTGCGGCGGCCCTGGATCGTTCCCTTGAACGGCGCGTAGGCATGGAATACCCGATTCATGATAGCGGTTCCGCGCGTATCGGTGAGCAATTCGCCCTGATAGCCGATCAGCCCGCGCGTCGGCGCGTGAAAGACGAGCCGCAGCCGCCCGCCGCCGGAAGGGCGCATCTCCATCATCTCGGCTTTGCGCTCTGCCATCTTCTGCACGACGACGCCCGAGTGTTCCTCGTCGAGATCGATCACGACCTCTTCGATCGGCTCCAGCATCTCGCCGGTCGCCGCATCCTCGCGCAGCAGCACGCGCGGGCGTGAGACCGAAAGCTCATAGCCTTCGCGGCGCATGGTCTCGATCAGAATGCCGAGTTGCAATTCGCCGCGGCCGGCGACCTCCATCGAATCCTTCTCGTCGGACTCACGAACCCGCAGGGCGACATTGCCCTCCGCTTCGCGCAACAGGCGGTCGCGGATCATCCGGCCGGTGACCTTGTCGCCTTCGGTGCCGGCGAGCGGGGAATCGTTGACGCGGAAGATCATGGCGAGCGTCGGCGGATCGATCGGCTGCGCCGGCAGCGGCGCATCGACGGACGGATCGCAGATCGTCTGGGCGACGGTGGCATCGGGCAGCCCGGCGAGTGCGACGATATCGCCGGCGCACGCCTCGTCTACCGGCACACGCTCGAGCCCACGGAAGGCGAGCACCTTGGTGATGCGCCCCTGCTCGATGAGCTTACCCTCGCGGTCGAGCACCTTCACCGTTTGGTTCGATTTCACGGCGCCGGAGGTGATGCGCCCCGTGATGATGCGGCCGAGATATGGGTTGGCTTCGAGGATGGTGCCGAGCAGGCGAAACGGTCCATCCTCCGTCGCCGGCGGCGGGACATGGCTCAGTATCAGATCGAAGAGCGGCTGCATCCCGTCTTGTTGCGAGCCCTCCAGCGTCTTCGCCATCCATCCCTGCTTGGCCGAGCCGTAGATGATAGGAAAATCGAGTTGCTCGTCGGTCGCGTCCAGCGCGGCGAAGAGATCGAAAACCTCGTTCACGACTTCGTTCGGGCGCGCATCGCCCCGGTCGACCTTGTTGATGACGACGATGGGCTTTAAGCCCATCTTTAATGCCTTCGATACGACGAACTTGGTCTGCGGCAGCGGACCCTCGGCGGCATCGACCAGCACCAGCGCGCCGTCAACCATGTTGAGGATGCGTTCTACCTCGCCGCCGAAATCGGCGTGTCCAGGCGTATCGACGATGTTGATGCGCGTGTCGTTCCACACCACCGAGGCCGCCTTGGCCAGAATGGTGATGCCGCGCTCACGCTCGAGATCGTTCGAATCCATCGCCCGCTCGGCGACCTTCTGGTTCTCGCGAAACGAGCCGGACTGCTGGAGCAGCCGATCGACGAGAGTCGTTTTGCCGTGGTCGACATGCGCAATGATGGCGACGTTGCGAAGATGCATTGAGGGTGGTTCCAAAAACCAAAGCGCGGGCCCGTACGGAGCCCGCGATGCGATGCTTTCGCCGCGCAATATAGTCGCAGGTGGCCCGAAAGCAACCGGACGAACTCGGTCATTCTCGGGCTGAACGTTTCGCTAGCGCCTTGGAATGGCCTCATAATTGCGCCGGCCGGCTCCAGGGGCCGAGCCGTACACCCCGCGGGAGGGCTTGCTGTACCATCATCATCTCGGCAACCGTTTCGCTGGTCACCAATCCAACCAATGTACCGGCGACGTCGACCACGCCGACCGCCGGCACCGATTTTTGCTGCAGCAACTTGAATGCCTGCTCGAGCGTCGTACGGTTGCCGATCGTCGGGAATTCCGGGTTCATCGCCTCCGCGACGCGGGCATCCGGTCCGAGCGTCTTCAATGCGCGAATGAGCGCAGCACGATCCAGCACGCCGACGGGCCGGTCACTCTCGTCCACCACCGGGAATTCGCCTTGGCCGGTCTGCAGCAACGTCTGCACCGCCTGCTCGAGATCCGCTTGCGGCGACAAGGTCGCAAACTGCGTCATCATCGCGTAGCTCACCGGAACGCCGCGTGAGACCGAGCGCAGCGCCACCATATGAGCTTCCGACGAAGCGGCGATGTAGACGAAGATCGCGATGAAGATCAGGATCGGGTTGTAGAGAAGCCCGACGAAACCGAGCGCAAAGGCGACGAACTGGCCGATGGCCGCGGCGATTTCGGTGGCCCGGACATAGCCGAGTTTGCTCGCCAGAGCGGCCCGCAATACGCGGCCGCCGTCCATGGGAAACGCGGGAATGAGGTTGAACACGACCAGAAACAGATTAACCGCGGCCAGCCGGTCCAGCATCGAGAAGTGAATGTCGTCCACGGCGGCCGCGGCGCCGGTAGCAAAATGTGCGCCGCCGGCAAACACGAGGACGAGCATAATCGCGACATTCACCAACGGCCCTGCGATGGCGATGAGAAACTCCTGCCCGGGCTGCTCCGGGATGCGCTCGAGCTGGGCCACGCCGCCGATCGGCAGCAGCGTTACATAGGGCGTGGTGACGCCGAAGGCGCGTGCGGTGAAGATGTGGCCGAATTCGTGCAGCAGCACGCAGAGGAACAGCAGCACCATGAAAATCAGGCTGTTCCAGGCCGTGGTAGCTCCGCTGGAAATGTAATTGGCTGCAAAGATCCAGCTGAGAAACAACAGGAACGTGATGTGGACGCGCACCACCGTGCCCGCCACCTTGCCGATGTTCACTGACCAGGACATGGATGCCTCGTATGGCCGAACCAGCGGCCAATGAGCTAATGTCGCGCCGGGCCTATTTCGAGGCTCTGGCGAGGGGTCACAGGAAATCAGGAAATGGGCGACAGCTACCCGAGCGTGAAGGTGGCGGCCGTGCAAGCCGCTTCGGTATTTCTCGACCGCGAGGGCTCGACGGAAAAGGCCTGCCGCCTGATCCGCGAGGCGGGCAGCAAGGGCGCGCGGGTGATCGGCTTTCCGGAAGGGTTCATTCCGGCCCATCCGGTCTGGTACCACCACCATGCGGCAACCGGCACGCTTGCCAACAAGCTGGCCGTCGAGCTGTTCAAGAACTCGGTCGAGATCCCGGGAGCGGAAACCGACGCCTTATGTGCGGCCGCGCGCGACGCGAATGCCTATGTCGTGATCGGCGTTTGCGAGAAGCTGCCGCAAACGACCGGCACGATGTACAACAGCCAGCTCTACATCGACCCGGAGGGCCGGCTCATCCGCAAGCATCAGAAGATCATGCCGACCGTCGGCGAGCGGCTGGTTCACACCGGCGGCTACGGCGACACCTTCGGGGCTTTCCAAAGCGAATTCGGCCCGATGAGCGGGTTGATCTGCGGGGAGAACTCGAATCCACTTGCCGTCTTTGCGCTGATCGCCGAAGGCACCCGCATTCATGTGATGAGCTGGCCCAATCACTTCCCGACCAGCGGCGACCCCTTGCGCAACCGCGTTGCTGTCGACTCGCAGGCCTTCGCGCAGATGAGCAAGGCCTTCGTGATTTCCGCCTGCGGCACGGTCGACGAGCGCATGATCGAGATGCTCGAGCCAAACCCTGAGAGCGAGAAGTTCCTGCGCGACGCGAATTGCTGCGGCGGCTCGCTTATCGTCGATCCGCGCTCACGCATCATCGCCGGGCCGATGGGTGCGGAGGAAGGCATCCTCTATGCGGAGTGCAATTTGGATCTCGGCATCCAGATGAAGCTGCGCCACGATTTTGCCGGCCATTACAACAGGCCGGATATTTTCCATCTGCACGTGAACCGCGCGGCCCCGCAACTCTATTCCGTGCACGGCGTTGAGCCGCCGATGGCTCTGCCGGAGACGGACAATGCGCGCGCTCTGCCGCCGCAGAATTTGCGCCTGGGAGCGCCGGACGGGCCGGTAAACCTTTTGCCTCCGGAAGGCGAGTGACGGGCACCGTAGGGAGTATAAGCATGGCTACAAAGCTCACTGACGAGCAATGCAGGGCTGCACTGACCACGTTATCCGGCTGGTCGGAGACGGCGGGCCGCAATGCCATCACGAAGACATTCACTTTCAAGGATTTCAATGAAGCGTTCGGCTTCATGACGCGTGTGGCGCTGATCGCGGAGAAAATGGACCACCATCCGGAGTGGTCGAACGTCTACAAAACCGTGGAAGTGACGCTCTCAACCCATGATGCCGGCGGAGTCACCGAACTGGACATCAACCTGGCCGAAGCCATGGAGAAGGTTGCGGGACTCTAGTGGTCCGATTCTACCATTCGCATCCCGTTTTCCGCAGGCTCTCATGCGAATGTTAGAATCAAAGGACCACTAGCAAATATTAGTTCTAGTGGAGCTTTGGATTTGACATTCGCTTCACGAGCGAGCGGCTGGGTGGGTAGCGAATGTCAAATCCGCTCCACTAGCTTGCGTTGCCCAATTCGGGCTCCCACATAAAGTCGATGACTTACGCCCGTACCTTATTCCGGGGCCGTGACAAAGATGCCGATGCGTTGCGCCGCGAATTCTGGCGCAAGCTGGCTCAGGTCGCGACGCGTATTCCTTTCGCGGAGGATCTGCTCGCCGCCTATTACTGTGCCTTCGACCGTACGACGCCGCTGCATGTGAAAGGCACGCTCGTCGGCGCGCTGGCCTATTTCGTGCTGCCGAGCGATGCGATTCCCGATTTCCTTCCGGCGCTCGGCTTTACCGATGACGCTGCTGTGCTAATCGCTGCGCTGAAGACGATGTCCAACCACATCACGCCGTTGCACCGTGAGGCCGCGCGGATTTGGTTGAAGAATTTCTCGTCATCCTGAGGAGCATCGCAAAGCGATGCGTCTCGAAGGATGAGGCCTCGTGGTTCGAGACGTGCCGCTAAGCGGCGCTCCTCACCATGAGGGACAGATCACGGCTTCAAAATCACCTTGCCCATCACACTGCGTGTGGCGATTGCCTTGAGCGCGGCGGCAGCATCGCCGAGCGGGTAGGCCGCGTGGACGTGCGACGACAGCTTGCCTTCGGCAACCCAACGCAAGATCTGCTCTGTGTTCGCGCGATGGCCGGCAGGGTCACGCGCGATCCACGAGCCCCAGAACACGCCGCGTACATCGCAGGACTTCAACAGGACGAGGTTGAGCGGCAGCTTCGGGATATCGCCCGCTGCAAACCCGACGACTAAAAAGCGCCCTTCCCAAGCGGTCGAACGTAACGCAGCTTCGCTGTAAGCGCCGCCGACCGGATCATACACGACGTCGACGCCGCGCCCGCCGGTCAATCGCCGCAGCGCTTCCTTCAATTCCTCGCTGGCGTAGTCGACGCCGTCATCGGCGCCGTGCGCGCGGGCGAAGGCGAGCTTCGCCGCCGAGGAAGCGCAGGCGATGACGTGCGCGCCCATCAGCTTGCCGATTTCGATGGCCGCCAGGCCCACACCGCCCGAGGCGCCGAGCACCGCTAACGTCTCGCCCGGCCGAAGCGCGGCGCGGTCCTTCAGCGCGTAAAGCGAAGTGCCGTACGTCACGCACACGCCGGCAGCGCGATCGAAATCGAGATCATCGGGGATTTTCACGAGCCGCTCGGCGCTGAGTGCAATGCGCTCACGGGCCGCCCCGTAGCTGCAATAGCCGAGCACGCGATCGCCAACCTTGAGGGAGGTGACGCCGTTGCCGACCTGCTCGACCGTGCCGGCGAATTCGGCGGCCGGAGAGAACGGCATTTGTGGCTTGGTTTGGTATTTGCCGGCAATGATCAGCGTGTCGAAGAAATTGAGCGCGGCCGCCGCGATCCGGACGACGGCTTCGCCGGCGGCGGCGGTCGGCTCGGCGATTTCGGCCAGTTCGAGATCGTCGGGCGTACCGTAACGGGTGCAGAGCAAGGCTTTCATGATGTTCAATCGATTGAGCAAGGTGGGCGCAATGTGCGGTTTTGTGTTCTACCACGTCCCGGCAATCGCGTGCGCAGGACTTATTAAGTTTTCGCGGATAACCGGCGGTGCAGCGGCGGATTGCCGCCTTCACATTGTCGATATTCGCTTCTAATGCGCTACTATTCACCGATTCTTCTGGGCGGTTTGCGAACCGTCGTCCTTTGACCGGTAGGGCCCGATGAAC
>DASTWX010000117.1:0-6748 GCA_035765795.1 Pseudolabrys sp.
GTCGACATCCTCGACAAGGCCGGCGGCCAATGCGCCGAGCTTTATCCGGAAAAGCCGATCTACGATATTCCCGGCATTCCGCTGATTACCGGCAGCGGGCTGACCGAAGCCCTGATGGCGCAGATCAAGCCGTTCGGCCCCACGTTCCATCTCGGCGAGATGGTGACCACGCTGGAGAAGATCGGCGAGCCGGCATTCCGCGTCGGCACCGACAGCGGCAAGATCTTCGAATGCAAGGCGGTCGTGATCGCCGCCGGCGGCGGGTCCTTCCAGCCCAAGCGGCCGCCGATCAACGGCATCGAACACTACGAAGAAAAGTCGGTGCACTACGCCGTGCGCAAGATGGATGTATTTCGTGACAAGCGGCTGGTGATCGTCGGCGGTGGTGACAGCGCGCTCGACTGGACGCTCAACCTGCATCCACTAGCGAAGCGCCTAACGTTGGTGCATCGGCGCGATGAATTTCGCGGCGCGCCCGACAGCGTCAACAAGATGCGCGCCCTGGTCGCCGCCGGCGACATGGACCTCAAGATCGGCCAGGTGACCGAGCTCGAAGGCGCCGATGGCCAGCTCGCCGCCATCGGGATCAAGGAAAAGGACGGCACGGTGTGCCGCGTCGAGCTCGACGCCATGCTGCCGTTCTTCGGCCTGACGATGAAGCTCGGGCCTGTCGCGGAGTGGGGCCTCGCGCTGAACGAGAACCTGATCCCGGTGGATACCGAAGCCTTCGAGACCAGCACTCCCGGCCTGTTCGCCGTCGGCGACATCAATAGCTATCCGGGCAAGCTCAAGCTCATCCTCTCCGGCTTCCACGAGGTCGCCCTAATGGCGCAGAAGGCGCACCGTTATGTCTATCCGGACAAGCGGTTGGTCTTCCAATACACCACCTCCTCCACCAACTTGCAGAAAAAGCTGGGCGTGGCGTGAGCAAAGAAAGTATGCCGAAGATCACGTTCATCGATCACGACGGCGCCGCGCATACGGTCGAAGGCGAGCTCGGCTCGACCGTGATGGAAACGGCGCTGCGCAACGACATCGGCAGCATCGTCGCCGAATGCGGTGGCTCCTGCACCTGCGCCACCTGCCTCGTGCACGTCGACGAGCAATGGAGCGAGGTCGTCGGACCGCCGTCGTCGGAAGAGGAAGACATGCTTGACATGGCGTTCGAGGTGAAACCGACCTCGCGACTTTGCTGTCAGATCAAGCTGACGGAGGCGCTCGACGGGCTTGTCGTGCACACGCCCGCTTACCAAGGCCGATAGCGGCAAGAGATCGGGCAAGCCCCAATGACAAACCAAGACTTTTTGCATCCAACCCCCTTCATCGACAGCGACAACGAAAGCGTACGCGAATTTTCCCGCGCGGCGGGCGCCTATGCAAAGGATGACAAGAGCCGCGCTATCGCGCTTTATTATGCCGTCCGGGACCAGGTCATCTACGATCCTTACCTCGACTACAACGACCGCGGCGTTTTCCAGGCGAGCGCGGTGCTAGCGGTCAAACGCGGCTTCTGCGTCGGCAAATCCGCCCTGCTCGCCGCCTGCGCGCGCGCGGCCGGTATTCCCGCCCGCACCGGATTTGCCGATGTGCGTAACCATCTCACATCCAAACGCCTACGTGAGCTCACACAAAGCGACACATTCTACTGGCACTCTTATACGGAATTGCTGATCGAGGGAGCTTGGGTGAAATGCACGCCGGCATTCGACCGGATGCTCTGCGAGCGGGCGAAGATCGCCCCCCTCGAATTCGACGGAATGACGGATTCGCTCTTCCATCCGTTCGATCCGGCCGGCCGGCGGCACATGGAGTATCTGAGGGACAGAGGCACTTTCGCGGATGTGCCGGTAGACGCGATCATGGAAGACTTCCGGCTCCATTACGCGCGGCTGATGGAAAGTGGGCGGGCGGAAGGGAATTTCCAGGCGGAAGTGACCACTTAGAAGTGGGACGGCCAGGGCCCCCGCGGCGGGTATCATTTTTCTGCGCAAGATACCCGAATTGTCAGGGCTGGCCTGCGGAACAAACCCTACCGCATCGTGGTATTTCATCTAAACACCTGCTGGACGACCAGAAATTGCGCCGCGCCAGGTCCAATTCCGGCGGACCGGGCATTGATGTTTGTGGGAACTTTGCGAATGGAACCCATTGTCTATCGCGCTGCACCGCGCCAAAATCGCGGCAACGGATGGAACCTTTGGCAGCGCGCTTGATTGACCGTGACTGAGTAGCCTTTCCGAGGCGCGGGGACGTTCTCGTGGGCGGCAGTCCGAGCCCGCGAAGGGGTTTAGCCACCTCCGCGGACATTTTGTTGAAGGATTAGCCACGAATGACAGCGCCTAGACCGATTTTTGACGTGACCCAAGGCACCCCGCTTCTCGATTCCGTGCAGAACCCGGCCGACTTGCGTCAACTCAAGCACGGTCAATTGCAGCAACTTGCCGATGAGCTCCGAGCGGAGACGATCAGCACCGTCGCTGCTACGGGCGGACATCTCGGGGCGAGCCTCGGCGTCGTCGAGCTTACCGTTGCGCTTCATTACGTGTTCGACACGCCGCACGACCGCGTGCTTTGGGATGTCGGCCACCAGGCCTATCCTCATAAAATCCTCACCGGCCGGCGAGACCGCATTCGGACTCTTCGTCAAGGCGGCGGCCTCTCCGGCTTCACCAAGCGCGCCGAGAGCGAATACGACCCGTTCGGCGCGGCGCATTCGTCCACCTCGATTTCCGCCGGCCTCGGGATGGCGGTCGCGCGCGACCTTTCCGGCGGCACCACCAACGTCATCTGCGTGATCGGCGACGGCGCGATCTCTGCCGGCATGGCGTACGAAGCGATGAACAATGCCGGCGCCATGAATCGGCGGCTGATCGTCATCTTGAATGACAACGAGATGTCGATCGCTCCTCCGGTCGGCGCCATGTCGAAATATCTCGCCCGGCTGCTGTCGAGCCCCATGTACCTGTCGCTGCGCGGCTTCGGCAAACAGGTCGCCGACCGCTTCCCGCGCTTCCTTCGCGACAAGGCGATGCTGGCCGAGGAGTTGGCGCGCGGCTTCGTCACCGGCGGGACGCTCTTCGAGGAGCTCGGCTTCTATTACATCGGCGTCGTCGACGGCCACGACTTGGACCAGCTTATTCCGGTGCTGACCAACGTGCGTGATGCCAAAGAAGGCCCGATCCTGGTCCACGTGCGCACGCAGAAGGGCAAGGGCTACGCGCCCGCCGAGGCGTCCTACGACAAGTATCATGGCGTGGTGAAATTCGATGTCGCCACAGGCAAGCAGAAGAAGTCGGCGCCGAGCGCGCCCTCCTACACAAAAGTCTTCGGCGAGAGCTTGGTCAAAGAGGCGCAGAAGGACGAGCGGATCGTCGCCATCACCGCGGCCATGCCGGCGGGCACGGGCGTCGATATCTTCGCCAAGGCCTTCCCTGAGCGGGCGTTCGACGTTGGCATTGCCGAGCAGCACGCGGTCACCTTCGCCGCCGGTCTGGCGACGCAAGGCTACAAGCCGTTCGCCGCAATCTATTCGACCTTCCTCCAGCGCGCTTACGACCAGGTGGTGCACGACGTCGCCATCCAGCGGCTGCCGGTTCGTTTCGCCATCGACCGCGCCGGCTTGGTCGGCGCCGACGGGCCGACACATGCCGGCTCCTTCGATGTCACTTATCTGAGCTGCCTGCCGGGTTTCGTGACCATGGCCGCCGCCGATGAGGCGGAGCTCGTCCACATGGTCGCCACCGCGGCCGCGATCGACGATAGGCCATCCGCCTTCCGGTACCCCCGTGGCAACGGTGTCGGCGTGCCGATGCCGAGCGACGGCGTCCCGCTCGAGGTCGGCAAAGGCCGCATTGTGCGCGAAGGCGGCACAGTCGCTATCTTGTCACTAGGCGCTCGGCTCGCCGAGTGCATCAAGGCGGCCGATGCGTTGGCCGCACGCGGCATCTCCACCACGGTCGCCGATGCCCGATTCGCTAAACCGCTCGATGCAGATCTGATCAGCCGGCTCGCCCGCAACCACGAACTCTTGATCACCATTGAGGAAGGCGCCGTAGGCGGTTTCAGCGCGCATGTCCTGCAACTGCTCTCGGACAAGGGCGCGCTTGATCAGCGGGGCTTCAAAGTCCGCAGCATGGTGTTGCCCGACATCTTCATCGACCAGGATACGCCGGAGGCCATGTACGCGCGCGCCGGGCTCGACGCCGACGGCATCGTGGCCAAGGTCTTCGAGGTATTTGGCACTCGCGAGGACAAGCAGAATGCTTGGCGCCGAGATCAACTGACGAGCTCCGCACTCGACACCCCGGCCGGCCGCAGGCCCGCAAGCGCAGGCCGTAAAGGGGGCGCGGCATGAAGGTCATCCTCGCTCAGCCGCGCGGCTTCTGCGCCGGCGTGGTGCGCGCGATCGAGATTGTCGAGCGGGCCTTGGAAAAATACGGGCCGCCGGTCTACGTCCGCCACGAGATCGTGCACAACAAATGGGTTGTCGATGCGCTGAAGGCGCGCGGCGCTCGCTTCGTCGAGGATTTGTCCGAAGTGCCGCCGGACGGCATCACGATCTTCAGCGCCCATGGCGTTTCCAAGGCCGTCGTTAAAGACGCCGAAAAGCGCGGACTGCATGTGCTCAACGCCACCTGCCCGCTGGTCTCCAAAGTGCACAGCCAGGGCCGGCATTACGTGCGGCAGGGGCGTACCGTAGTGCTGATCGGCCATATCGGCCATCCGGAGGTCGAAGGCACGCTCGGGCAAATTCCCGGCCCGGTGCTGCTGGTGCAGTCGGAAAAAGACGTGGCGGCGATCGATTTGCCCGACGACACGCCGATCGCTTACGTCACTCAAACGACGCTCAGTGTGGACGACACCCGCGGCATCATCGCCGCGCTGAACAGACGTTTCAAGGACGTGATGGGGCCTGGCACGCAAGACATCTGCTACGCGACACAAAACCGCCAGACGGCGCTCCGAGAGCTCGCCAAGCGAGTCGATGTTATCTTCGTCGTGGGCGCGAAAAACAGCTCGAATTCGAATCGTTTGCGGGAAATCGGTATCGAAGCCGGCACTCCCAGCCATTTGATCGCCGACGGCAGTGAAATCCAGCCTGAATGGCTGCATAATGTCGAGGTGGTCGGAATCACCGCCGGCGCGTCCGCGCCCGAAGTCATGGTGATGGACGCCATCAACGCGCTGGGCAGAATCGCGGCGCCGATCGAGGTGACGACGTTGCCTGGCGACGAAGAGAAAATGGAATTTCGCGTACCCGTCGAATTGCTCGACGTGGAAAGCAGCAGCAAAATTGGGAAGGACGGTAGTCTTGGGCATTCCTCTCCTGCAGAAATTGACTGTCGGTAGCTACGTCGTCCGGCAGCATCTCGCCGGCCGCAAGCGTTATCCGCTCGTGCTCATGCTGGAGCCGCTGTTCCGGTGTAATCTCGCCTGTGCCGGCTGCGGCAAGATCGATTATCCGAAAGAGATCCTGAACCAGAGCATGCCGGTCGAGGACGCGCTCGCCGCGGTCGATGAGTGCGGCGCGCCGGTGGTTTCGATCGCCGGCGGCGAGCCGCTGTTGCACAAGAAGCTGCCTGAAATCGTGCAAGGCATCATCGCGCGCAAGAAGTTCGTTTATCTCTGCACCAATGCGCTGCTGATGGAAGCGCGCATGGACCAGTACAAGCCGAGCCCTTATTTCGCCTGGTCGGTCCACCTCGATGGCGACCGCGCGATGCATGACGCCTCAGTTTGCCTCGAGGGCGTTTACGAGAAGGCCGTCGCCGCCATCAAAAAGGCGAAGGAACGCGGATTTCGCGTGAACATCAATTGCACCTTGTTCAACAACGCCAAGCCCGAAGAGGTCGCGAGGTTCTTTGATTCGGTCGAAACGCTCGGCGTTGACGGCATCACGGTTTCGCCCGGCTATGCCTATGAACGTGCGCCCGACCAGCAGCACTTCCTCAACCGTGAAGCCACCAAGAACCTGTTCCGCGGCATCTTCAAGCGTGGCCGCGGCGGACGCAATTGGTCGTTCAACCAGTCGAGCCTCTTTCTCGATTTTCTCGCTGGAAACAGGCAGTACCACTGCACGCCCTGGGGCAACCCGACGCGCACTCTCTTCGGCTGGCAGAAGCCCTGCTATCTCTTGGGCGAGGGCTACGTGAAGACCTTCCGCGAGCTGATGGAAGAGACGGACTGGGATTCCTACGGCACCGGCAATTACGAGAAGTGCGCCGATTGCATGGTCCACTGCGGCTACGAAGCGACAGCGGTGAATGATGCCGTGCGCAATCCGCTCAAAACGATGATGGTGGCGCTGCGTGGCATACGCACGGAGGGCGACATGGCGCCGGAAATCCAACTCGACCGTCAGCGGCCGGCGCAGTATCCGTTCAGCGACAACGTGGAGCGCAAACTCGCCGAAATCCGCGCCAAACGGGCGGCCGACGGCAAAGCCCGCGCCGAACGTGCCGCCGGCATGAACAAAGTGGCGAGTTGATTCGCACGGACATCGCTGCCGTCGTCGCCGGGTTTGACCCGAACGCGAAGCTCTCCGCTGTCGGAGGGATAAGAAAGGCAACGCTCCGCCGCCCGTGTTGTTGATGTCGGCCCCGGGCAGGCCCTCTTGCTTCCTCCTTTCCGCCTTCGCCCTGACGGGCTTCGGCGCGACGAGCCGCCACTCCCGATAAGAACCGAGGGCGCGCGGGACGCACTTGGGTCGCAACGGACCCGCGGACCCCGATGCCTCGCAGCATCGAGG
>DASTWX010000118.1:0-10963 GCA_035765795.1 Pseudolabrys sp.
GCCGAAGGGGCTTGCCGAAAAATCGAACTCCTGCACCGCATGGCGACCGATCGAGAGGCCGATCGGCGTTCGGTTGACCTCGCCGCGCGCCATCGCCGTGACGAGTTTTTTCTGCTCGTCGCTCGTGATCACCGGCGGCCATGGCGGCTCGAGCGGATCGACGATGCACTCGATCACCGCGGGCCCGGGAAGCGCGAGCGCTTCCTTAAGCTGCTCGCGGCAGCGTTCCGGCTCTTCGATGCGCACCCCGCGCGCACCGCAGGCTTCCGCCACTTTGACGAAATCGACCGGCTTCAGATCGACGCCGTATTCGGGATTGCCGAGATAAAGCATTTGCTCCCACTTGATCAGGCCGAGCGTGTTGTTCTTCATCACGATGACCTTCACCGGCAGGTCGTATTGCACGAGCGTCGCGAAATCGCCCATCATCATGGTGAAGGAGCCGTCGCCGGTGAAGGCGACCACCTGTCGCCCAGGAAAAGCTGTCGCGGCACCGATGGAATAGGGTAGCGCCGCCATCATCGAGCACATCGTGCCGCTGAACGAGAAGCGCTGGCCGGCGCGAAGCTCCATCCGCGCTTGCCAAGTCGTCACGGTCCCGGAATCGCCGCAAATGATCGCATCGTCGGCCAACAACTCAGGTAGATGCCGGGAAACCACCTGCGGACACATCGGCTTGTGGGTGGACGTGGCGCGCTCTTCCATCAGCGCCCGCCAGTCGCGCATGTTCGCTTGCGATTGCTCGAGAAAGCTGCGGTCGTCGTTACGGGCGAGCTTGCCCAGAAGCTCCCGCATCGTCGCCTGCGCGTCGCCGACGAGGCCGATGTCGGCAGGATAGCGCAATCCGATGTGCTCGGGCTTGTGGTCGATCTGCACGCAAGCCGCCTGGCCGGGCTTCGGCAGGAATTCGATATAAGGGAAGCAACTCCCTACGATGAGGAGACCATCGCATCCTTTCAGCGCCTCGACCGAGGCGCGGGTGCCGACGACGCCGATGCCGCCCGTTGTGTAGGGACTGTTGTCGGGCACGCAGTCTTTGCCGAGCAGCGCCTTGATGATCGGCGCGCCCAATCGCTCGGCTACTTGCTCTAGCTCGCCTCCTGCGCCGCGCGCGCCGGCGCCGGCGAGAATGGCGATCTTCTTGCGGCCCGCGAGGAGTTCCGCGGCCTGTTTGACGAGGTCGGGCTCCGGCGTGCGCTTCACCGACTGATAGGCGGTGGAGGTATGGCCTTTGATGTTGCGCTTGAACCGCTTCTCTTGGGCAGCCGGCATCGCCTGGATGTCGATCGGGATCGCCACATGCGACACCCCGGCATTGGAGAGCGCGGCGCGGCAGGCGAAATTCACCACGTTCTCGACATGCGCCGGGCCCATGATGCGCTGATTGTAAACGGCGACGTCCTGGTAAAAATAATCCTGGTTGATGTCCTGCAGGTAATGCGTGCCGATCAGGTCGTGATAGGTCATGCCGGTGATGGCGAGCACCGGTGCGCCGTCGATTTTGGCGTCATAGAGACCGTTCAAGAGATGCACCGCGCCCGGCGCGGCGGTGGAAAAGCAGACCCCCAGCCGCCCGGTGAACTTCGCATAGGCGCAGGCCGCCAGCGCGGCGGTTTCCTCGTGGCGGCAATGAACGTAGCGAACGCTGTCGTTGTTTTTGCGCAAGGCCTCCATGAAGCCGTTGATACCGTAGCCGGGCAACCCGAATACCGTGTCGACACCCCAGTCTTTCAGCAAGCTCAGGACGTGATCGGATACAGTTTCGGGCATGGCGACGGATACCGAAGGGGATTTTCGGGTTGGCAGTGGACAAACATGCGCCCTGCGGAGTTGGTTCCGTTGGAATGCGTTTGGCGGAATCCTGCCCGTTGGCGCGCGGCGCGCCGATGTGCGGGCGGGATGACAAGTTTGGCGCGTTGGCCTATATCAGCAGCCGCAAATTCTGACTCGTCATGCCCGCGCTTGTCGCGGGCATCCACGTCTTAAAGCCAAGCAACAACAAAGACGTGGATGGCCGGGACAAGCCCGGCCATGACGCCGAGAATGGATCAACAATGAGCCACGCAGCAGCATCCAACTTGATCAAAGGCGCGACGGGCGACTGGGAAGTCGTCGTCGGCATGGAGGTGCA
The DNA here is from genome assembly GCA_035765795.1 of Pseudolabrys sp. Taxonomy (GTDB): domain Bacteria; phylum Pseudomonadota; class Alphaproteobacteria; order Rhizobiales; family Xanthobacteraceae; genus Pseudolabrys. The sequence continues at coordinate 2,132 of DASTWX010000118.1, forward strand.
TGCCCAGGTGACCTCCAAGTCGAAACTCTTCTCCGGCGCTTCGACCGCTTTCGGCGGCGCGCCGAACAGTCACGTATCCCTGGTCGACGCCGCCATGCCCGGCATGCTGCCCGTAATCAATGCCGAGTGCGTGCGCCAGGCCGTGCGCACGGGCCTGGGCCTGAAGGCGGAGATCAATCTCAAATCCGTCTTCGATCGGAAGAATTACTTCTATCCCGACCTGCCGCAGGGATACCAGATCAGCCAATACAAGCAGCCGATCGTCGGCGAAGGTGAAGTGACGGTCGATCTCGACGGCGGGGAGATGATCACGGTCCGCATCGAGCGGCTTCATCTCGAGCAGGATGCCGGCAAGAGCCTGCACGACCGCCACCCGACTCAATCCTATGTCGACCTCAATCGCTCCGGCGTCGCGCTGATGGAGATTGTCTCCAAGCCCGACCTGCGCTCGGCAGAGCAGGCCAAGGCATACGTATCGAAGCTGCGTTCCATCCTGCGTTATCTGGGCACCTGCGACGGCGATATGGACAAAGGAAATCTGCGCGCGGACGTGAACGTTTCGGTGCGCCGGCCAGGCGAGCCCTTCGGCACCCGCTGCGAGATCAAGAACGTCAACTCGATCCGCTTCATCGGCCAGGCGATCGAGTACGAGGCGCGCCGGCAGGTCGATATCATCGAGGAGGGCGGCACGATCGAGCAGGAGACGCGGCTGTTCGATCCCGGCAAGGGCGAGACGCGCTCCATGCGCACAAAGGAGGAGGCGCACGACTACCGTTACTTTCCGGACCCTGATCTGCTGCCCCTGGAATTGAGCGCCGACGATGTCGCCGAGCTCGAGCGGCATCTGCCCGAACTGCCGGACGAGAAAAAGGCGCGCTTTGTCTCCGCGTTCGGTCTTTCGGCTTACGACGCCGGCGTGCTGGTCGCCGAACGGGAAACCGCCGACTACTTCGAAGCCGTCGCGCAAGGACGCGACGCCAAAGCCGCGGCAAACTGGGTCATCAATGAATTGTTCGGCCGGCTGAACAAGGAAGGCAAGGACATTGCGTCGTCGCCTGTGTCTGCCGAACAGCTCGGCGGCGTGCTCGACCTGATTGCGGACGGCACGATTTCCGGCAAGATCGCCAAGGACTTGTTCGAAATCCTTTGGACCGAAGGCGGCGAACCCAAAGCGATCGTTCAAGCCCGCGGCATGACGCAGGTGACCGACACCGGCGCCATCGAAGCAATGGTCGATGCCGTCATCGCCGCCAATCCGGACAAGGTCGCGGACGCCAAGAGCAATCCGAAAGCGATCGGCTGGTTCGTGGGACAGGTGATGAAGTCGTCCGGCGGCAAGGCAAGTCCGCCAGCGGTCAACGCGCTTCTTAAGAAGAAGCTCGGGGTGTGATGGATATCGAAACCGCCCCCTGTCATTGCGAGCGAAGCGAAGCAATCCAGTCTTAACATAATAAGTCTGGATTGCTTCGGCCCGCTCGGCTTCGCCTCGCGGCCCTCGCAATGACGGTGACCGATGGCGCCGATACACCTCACATTGGCCGCGCCGACCCGAATCACTTTCGCCGATTCGCTCGAATCCCATCGTTTGCGTCGTTGACTCCGCCGATTCAGACCTTTGCCGCCAAAAAAATTTTGATGAAGTGGATAAGCACGCGGCGAATGCGGAGAGCACGAGAACTCGCGTGGCTGCGTGCGGGAATGAAGTATGCGATTCCGCGGCGGCAACGTGTGTGGAATGCAAAGAAAGCTTGTTTTATCGGTCTTTTTTAATCGCAGCGATTCGCGCGCGCTTTGCGGGTGAAGCGTGCAAGACACCTCCGCATTCGATGCGCGATTGCATTTGTGCTTGTGCCGCAGGCCTCTAGGCGCACTCGGCATACACACTTCCTTAAGTGAAAGACTGGTTTTTTCGTTGCGCTGTAGTAAACGAAATGCGGTGCGTGTCGATTCGCGACCGTACTGATACGACACCCGCCATGATCTATGGCTAGGAGGGCAGCAATGGCGAAACGTAAGAAGGCGAAGGCAGCGGCGAAGAAAACGGCGAAGAAGACGAAGAAGCGCAAGAAGAGGCTCTAGTCTGACGCCGCTTCCCGATCTTCGCACTTAGCGTGCCGAAGGTTGCGTCATACGGACCGGTGTGCGCCACGGGGTTGTCAGCGCAACGCGATCGCTTCCGTGGCGCCCCGGTACCGGATGACGACTGAGGGCGTCGGCGAGATTGAAAGCTCGCCGACGCCCTCCGTGTTTTTATGTTGGTCTGTTCTTTATATCATGTGACGTAAAACTCTGACTCGTCATGCGCGGGCTTGACCCGCGCATCCATGATGAGTTGCCGCTCAGGAGGCCCTAAATTCCTCCTCTTTCGCGGCCTAGCCCCATGGATTGCCGGGTCAAGCCCGGCAATGACGGCGGAGGGGTTTACGCTCGTGGCACGGCCGAAATCAGCCGCCGCCCTTCAGGCGCTTGTTGCAAGCGCTCCAATACTTCGGCCAAGTCATTCCTTTCTGGATTTTGCCGGCCTGCTTGGCCGCTTTCCATTCCGCCCCGCACTTCTTCTGCCGTTCGCGCGCGGCGAGTTGACCTGGCGTCGGTTGACGCTTGGCTTTCTTCGTGGCCTGCATCGTCCCGGCCGATTGCGCAGCGGCGCTATGGACGAGCGGCGATAGCGGCGCCGCCAAGAAGGCGGCGGCGAACGTCGCGGCGACAATACTCTTATACATGGACACCCCCTAATAACTGTGGCGGGCACGGCCGTCGTGGCGAGCCCCACAACCACACCGGCGAGACTAACGCGCCGAAGTTGTAGCCGTAAAGCGGGGCCGGTTCATGCGATCAGGGTCGCCTCCGGCCCTCTCACTGCAAGCGGGTGAGGGGAACGCCGATTGCGTATTCTTGCCCGCAGCCCTAGGTCAGGAGCGGGTTTTCACGCGGAGGAGGTAGGCAAATGGCGCGCGCGGCGGTGAAGCGGAAGCCGAAAAGCGGGAGTAGGGCGAAAGCGAAGGGATCCAAGAAGAAGGTCAAACGGGCGGCGCCGGCGCAAGAGCCGATCGAGTTTTGGTATTGGCCGACGCCGAACGGCTTCAAGGTTTCGATCATGCTGGAGGAGTGCAAACTTCCCTACACGATGATTCCGGTGAACATTTCCGTTGGCGAGCAGTTCAAGCCGGAATTCCTCGCGATCGCGCCGAACAACCGCATGCCCGCGATCGTCGACCCGGCGGGCCCCGGAGGGCGGCGGATATCCATTTTCGAGTCGGGCGCGATCCTGCAATATCTCGGCCGCAAGACCGGCAAGTTTTATCCGGCCGACGAACGCGGGCGGGTCGAAGTCGATCAGTGGCTGTTCTGGCAAATGGGCGGGCTCGGGCCGATGGCCGGGCAGCTCAACCATTTCAAGCACTACGCCAAAGAGACCCTGCCTTATGCGGTCAAGCGCTACGAGGATGAGGTCAACCGGCTTTACGGCGTGATGGACAAGCGGCTCGCCGACCGCGAGTTTCTCGCAGGCCGTTATTCCATCGCCGACATGGCCTGCGTCGGCTGGACCAATTTATGGAAGCGGCAGGATCAGAACATCGACGATTTCCCGCACCTTAAGCATTGGCTGGAAACCGTGAAGGCGCGGCCGGCCGTGCAGCGCGGCATGGCTCTCGGCGCCGATCTGCGCAAGGGAGTCGACATGAAAGATCCCAAAGTGCAGTCGGTGCTGTTCGGCCAGCGCGCGCGGATGGGGTGAGGTTTGACGGGCTCCGTCATTGCGAGGGCGAAGCGAAGCAATCCAGGCTTAAGAAGCGACCAGGCTTAAATAGATAAGCCTGGATTGCTTCGGGCTTCGCCCTCGCAATGACGGCTCCGCCTTAGCGCAACGCCGTTTCTTGCGCCCCACCGTCGACGCGATGCCAAATATGGCCCATGCACAGCCAGACCAGCATGCAGCCTTCGAGCCGCGCAGTGCGCGCGCTCTTCACGATGAGGTTGGCCCGATAAACATGGCCGTCGTCGGCGTTGTAGATCGTGCCGGACCAACGCTGCGGCCCGTTCGGGACGAAACCGGTGGCGACCTCGAGCCCGATGAGCGGGCGCGAGCGCTTGGCCGGATCGGGATTGAGCTTGTCCGTTTTGAGCGCGCCGGTGCGGGGATCGTTCGCTTCGCGCAGCCACACGACATGGCCGCATAGCTTGCCGCCGCAGTCGCTCAGACGCACTTTGACGTCGCCCTCTTGAGAAACCCAAAGTCCGAGGGGCGCTCCCGCCAAGGCGACGCTCGACCACAAGCCGATGCAGAGGCCGAGCACGGCCACGCTCACACGCTTCATAGCGAGAACCCCCGTCACTTATCTCGCGCGGCCCCGGGCCACGGGCGCTAGCGTGCGATTTACGCTGTGCGCCGTCAGCAATATGGCAAGTTGGTTATTGGTATCTGAAGCAAACGTGTCGGCATTCCGTCACCGCGGGCAAAAGCCGCGCGTTTGCGGCCACATTGGGGCGCTTGGCCTGTCGGCAATGCCGAGACGCGTCAGCCATTCACAAACGATTCATCGAAACGCTTAAACTGCCATTCAAATTTTCTGCCGATCATCCGCGTCGTCCGGGCGGGAACGAGGGCCGGACAACAGGGACATTGCGAGGCCGCATAAGGTCCGCAGGCAGAAAATGGGGAGACCGAAAATGGCGTATATCGACACGGCGTCCGCGCCGGACGTGCGCATGGAGCCGAACGACACCGAGGGCTTTTTCGAATACGGTATGTTCTATTCGGCGGGCGTCGGTGTAACGATCGATCTGATTGAAGCGCACAAGTGGTTCAACATTGCGGCCGCGCGCGGCCACGGCCAGGCCGCGCGGTTGCGCCGTGAAGTGGCCGAGTTGATGAGCGACAGTGAAATCGGTCAAGCGCAACGCGCCGCCCGCGATTGGCTGAAGGGCCATCCGCAACAGCCGGTGCATTCGATGCAGATTCGCGCGGCGGCTTGATTGCACTGTCGCCGTCGTTGCGAGCGAAGCGAAGCAATCCAGATTTAAAGGTGAAGCAATCTAGATTCAAATGAAGCCTGGATTGCTTCGTCGCTTCGCTCCTCGCAATGACGGGGAATTTTCGGTCACCGATAGTAATCGCGGTAATGCCGGTCGCGGTAGTGCGAGCGGCGCGGGCGCCTTTCGGGTCCCGTGTAGCGGGGGTTCGGTTCGCAGAAGCCGCCGATGCCGCTGATCGTGGCGAGGCATTGCTGAAAGGTGACGAAGCCGCAATTTTCGGCGCCGCCCATGCTGGGGCCGTATTCGGCGCACCATTTATAGGGATCGGCGTGAGCTGTCGTGGTCATCGCCGCCGGCAGCGTGATGGTGGCGATGCCCATCGCCGCCAGAAGGGTGGTTCGGCGTATGGAGCGCATGTCAGTCTCCGGACTGTTGCATTTCGCAGGATAACCCCACGCGCTGCGGTTTCGTTCTCGCTGCGCGCGAAAAACACAACAACGTACTGCCGTCCTGTTTGACCGGGGCAGGGGGATTCCTATAGGCATTCGCCTTACGCGGAGACGTGGCCGAGTGGCTGAAGGCGGCGGTTTGCTAAACCGTTATACGCTCCAAAGGCGTATCGAGGGTTCGAATCCCTCCGTCTCCGCCATCCCGCTTTTGCGTCTTACTTGCCGAATCGGGCCGGCGCCCAATGCGCCTGGCAAAGGGCGCTAAGCGCTCTGGGGTCGGCCGAGCGTAATTTGCCCTGAATGGTGCGGCCGCTGCTGAATTTGGCTCGCTGGAATGCATGTTTGATTGCGAAAACCGTTATATCTTATTGACAACAAAGAACAATCATTTCGCGTTCGACCGTCGGATGGCGCCTCAGGAACCTTCCATAGGTGTGACGAAAGTGCGTGTTTTTTGCGCAACAGTCAGTTGGAAACCGTTCCATTTAGCTGTGGGAAGAACCCTTCTTCATTGCACGGCAAGGTCGCTCGGTTAATGTCACAACTGCGACGGAGGGGGGCATCCCCATGTCGTGCTTTCCGGATGCCGGATCGCCCGTGTGTTTGGGCGTAATGGCCGCCGGTCGGCGGGGAGCAAGGGGAAGTTCCATCGGTGCCTGTCGCAGCGGCGGATACAGAACCCTCTCGATGATAATCAATCTTTGGAGGTTCAAGATGAAGATGGTGAAAAGCCTTCTCCTTGGCTCCGCAGCGGGTTTCGTTGCGATGGCTGGGGCGCAGGCCGCCGATCTTCCCGTTAAGGCCACACCGGTCCAGTACGTGAAGATTTGCAGTCTGTACGGCGCGGGCTTCTTCTATATCCCGGGCACCGATACCTGCATCAAGATCGGCGGCTTCATTCGGGCCGAGGTGAACGTTAATGCGCATAACTCGTTCAACCCGATCGTGAGCGGCGGCGATGCGCGGTTCAATCGTAACTCGGACACGGTGAACTGGCGCGCTCGCGGCGTCGTCACCTTCGATACGCGTAGCCAGACCGAGTACGGCACGTTGCGCTCGTACATCGCGATCGGTGAGCAGGCCAACAACGGTGCCAGCGGCAGCAGCATCGGAACCTATTCCAACCGGATGTTCATCCAATGGGCGGGTTTCACCGCGGGCTTGGCGTCGTCGTACTTCGACTTCTACGTGACGCCGCGGTACTCGAACACGACCAACATCCTCGGCTCCGATACGGGCGGCAGCGGTGACATGGTGTTTGCCTACACCGCGCAGCTCGGCAACGGCCTCTCCGCCACCTTGTCGGCGGAAAATCCGGATGCGCGGCGGACGGCCATTTACAAGGCGGGAACTGCGATTAGCCCGCTCGGCACCGTCACCGACAGCTATGCCGGTCTCAACGGCTGGCCGGACATCGTCGCCAACCTGCGCATCGACCAGGCCTGGGGCAGCGCGCAGATCATGGGCGCCGTGCACCAGGTGGCGGCTAATTACTACGGCGCCACCGAAGGCACCGGTCACCCCGACGACAAGCTCGGCTGGGCAGTCGGCGCCGGCCTCAAGCTGAACTCGCCGTGGGCCAAGGGCGACAGCTTCACCGCTCAGGTGACCTGGGCGCAAGGTGCGCTGAGCTATGTTGGCAGCGGCCTCGGCGGCTTCGCCATCTATAACGGCGCGGATGTCGGCGTCGGCTATGTCACCGATGCGGTCTACTCCCCGGCCGGCGGCGATCTCGAGCTGACCGAGGGCTGGAGCGTGGTCGCCGGCGCGGACCACCACTGGAGTTCGCAGTGGAAGACGTCGTTGTATGGTGGCTACGGCGCCATCAACTACAACGGCACCGCGACCAGCCTGCTCAATCTGACCGTCTGCGGCACCGCCGCTTGCGGCGGTCTCGGGCCGGACTTCTCGTTCTGGCAGATCGGCACCCGCACCGTCTGGACGCCGGTGAAGAACCTCGATCTGAGCGTGGACGTGCTCTACAACCGGCTGCAGACCTCCTACGACGGCGCCACGGCGGTGCTGGCGCCCGGCGGCGGCAAGCCGACCGGCCCGTACCACGTCTCGGATCAGGACGTGTGGCAGGTCATGTTCCGCGCCCAGCGCAACTTCTGGCCCTGATTGTCTCGCAAACGGTAGGGGCGGGCCTTGTGCCCGCCCGCCGAGCGACGCTACGACCCCGGCGGGAAACCGCCGGGATTTTTTTAAGGCGGCCACGAGGGCCGCCCCTACAGACGGTAGGGGCGGGCCTTGTGCCCGCCCGCCGATGTGCCGCGAATTGGATTAGCCGCCGTCATTGCGAGCGAAGCGAAGCTGCGCAGTGAGCGTCACCGCGGGTAAGGGCGGGGTATGCTCCGCGCGCCCCTACAGCCGGCCTCGAAAAAACTCCGCTAACCGCCGCCCCGCCGCAAGTCGGCTTCGATCAGCAGCGTGCCGTCCTTCTTGAAGCGCGCGCGGTAGACCTCGAAATTCTCCAGCGTGCGCATCACGTAATTGCGTGTTTCCGAATAGGGCAGCCGCTCGACCCAATCGACCGGATCGACGCTCGGATCGCGCGGGTCGCCATAGATCTCCATCCACTGCCGGACGCGGCCGAGCCCTGCATTATAGGCGGCGAAGCTGAGCAGATAGGAGCCATGGAAATAATGCAGCAGGTGAGAAAGCTGGGCTGCCCCCATCTGCACGTTGTAAACCGCATCCTTGCGCAACCGATCGTGGCTGTAGTGCACTTTGTAGCGCCGCGCGGTGTCCTTGCCCGCCATCGGCGTCACCTGCATTAAGCCCATGGCGCGGGCAGGGGACATGACGTTTTGATTGAAACGGCTTTCCTGCCGCGCAATGGCGTAGGTGACGGCGGGCCCGACCGGCGGTGCGATCGGTTTGAACGTGGGCAAGCCGACAACCGGATAGGCGTAATAGTCGAACGGCAGGCCGCGCCGCACCGCGGCCTCGCCCAACAGCACCATGGCGCGGCCGTCGCCGTGCTTACGTGCGATTTCAGCCATGGCCGACATGCCGCCGACGTCATTCCCGGTTTCGCCGATCTCGGCAAAGATCGACGCGACCAGGTTGCGATCGTCGAGCGTGTAGAGGATTTCCACCGCGCGGACCACTTCCAGGTCGTCGTAGATCTTGCGCTGCGCGGCGGTGAACTTCGGCGGCCCGTGCAGACCGAGATCGTCAAGGCCGAGCCGGACGCGGGCGAGCTGCCCATAATAAGTCGCAGAGTGCTCTGCGGCGCTCCGGTAAAACGCTTTGGCGTCGCCGCGCAGGCCCATGGCCTCGGCCGCGCGCCCTTGCCAGTAGCGCCCACGCGAGAGCACGTGCGGGCTGACCGAGCCTTTCGGAATTTCGGCGAACAGCGCCGCCGCGGTCTTGGGGTCGTGCAGGAAACGCAGCGCGATCC
>DASTWX010000119.1:0-20653 GCA_035765795.1 Pseudolabrys sp.
CCGACTTCGTAATTCCGCTGACGGATGGTGGGACCCAGCGCGGCGGCAACACGCTTGCGTTCGGCTCCGACTGATTCCATGGCGCCCAGTATCGCCTCAATGATGCCGGCAAAGGCGCCTCGCCAGCCGGCGTGAGCGGCCCCGATCACGCCTGCCTCCGCGTCGGCAAACAGCAGCGGACCACAGTCGGCGGTGGAGACGCCGATCGCCAAGCCCGGCGTGCGTGTGACCAAAGCGTCGGCGCGAGGACGCGCCTGCGGCGCCCACGGCGCATCCACAACGATGACGTCGGACGAGTGAATCTGATAGGGCGTGAGCAGACGATCCCTAGGCACGCCAAGCGTTTCCGCCATGCGCGCGCGATTGTTCGCGATGTTCTCTGGCGCATCACTCGATCCGAGCCCACCATTGAGGCTGCCATAGATCCCCTGCGACACTCCACCCTCACGGGTGAAGAACGCGTGACGAATACCCTTCAGTTTCGCAAGCGAAGGAGCTTGCAGTATGGGTTTGACGGCTGAGCTCACGTTCGAATGTCTATCACGACCCACTTAGTCTTCAAAAGCGTTCGGCGACCGCGCGCAGCGTAAACCTCAGCGTTACGGGCACTCGACGCGGGCTGCGACTCGCTCAGCTCGCGAAAGCTGGCGGGACGCCAAGCGAAGGATGGGCGAAGGCGGCGGCTTTGAACAAATTGCCCATCTGCCCCTCGCCAACTCCAGTAAGCCGGGCCAAGGCGCTTTCAATATCCGCGGCCTGTTGCGGAGATGCGCGCGCTCTTAGCTTTGCCGCCCGCGTCTCAATGCCGAGCCGGCGCAGCAACTGCGCTTGCGTGATTGGGCCAAAAGCGCGGGCGCCCATGGCTTCGACTGCGCAGGTCAGCGCTGCGAAATCGACGTGCGCGGTGATATCGATGGTTCCCGGCCCGGTCAGCACATCGGCGTAAGAGTGGCGGGCGACTGCTTGCAAGCTATCGCCGACGGCGCTTTCCGCATGTCCATAATCTATGACCAAGGCCGCACCCCCGTCGCATGCGAGGCGGCGGCCCAACTCCATCGCCTGGTTCTCGGCGCGCCACTCGAAAATGGCGCCGGCCGGAGCCTCGCGCGCCGCTGCCGGCAGGAGGCGATCAAATTGCGGCAGCGGATCCGGTGCAAGGCTGAAGGCAAGCTTGCCGTCGGCATCGATATCGATACAGCGCTGGTGCCAGCCGTCACTCTCGCTTTTCACCGCTTGATGTACGGGCAGGGCATCGAAGAACTCGTTGGCAATGGCGATGGCCGCGCCGGCCGGCACATCGCCAAGCTTCTCGTGCCAGGATGTAGGCACTTGCTGTGCCGCCAGCGCCTGCTCTTGCTGCGCTCTCAGCTTCGGGCTCATCTCGACGAGATGCAACGTAATAGCCGCGCGGAAGGCGGGCAGCACTTTCACGGCGCGTAGGGCATCATTCATCAACGTGCCGCGGCCAGGCCCGAGTTCAATGATGCGGATGCGCTCAGGCGAGCCCATGTGCGTCCATGTCGCCGCCATCCAGAGTCCGATCAGTTCGCCGAACATCTGGCTGACCTCCGGCGCCGTGGTGAAATCGCCAGCGGCGCCGAAAGCATCGTGGGTTGTGTAATAGCCGTATTCCGGATGCCCGAGGCAGAGCGCCATATATTCGTAGACCGGCATCGGCCCTGCCGCGGCGATACGGCGCCGTATTTCGGCTTCCAACGGTGAGACCTCGGTCACCTTCTAGCTCCGCAGCGGCTTGTGCCTCACAGCATAGAGAATGAAGCACACGCCGGCGATGAACAACGGGATCGACAGCAGTTGTCCCATGGTGATGCCGTCCCAGAGGAATCCGATCTGGATATCGGGCTCGCGGAAGAATTCGCAAAAGCCGCGCGCCAGCGCATAGCCGCAGGCAAAGGCGCCGATGATCAGCCCGGGCCGTTTCAGCGCCCCGGCGCGGATGAGCAGATAGAGCACGGCCAAGAGCACGAGGCCCTCGAGCGCTGCCTCATAGAGCTGGCTGGGGTGACGCGGGATAGGGCCGCCCGTGGGGAAGACCATGGCCCAGGGCACGTCGGTCGGCCGGCCCCAGAGCTCGTCGTTGATGAAATTGGCGATGCGGCCGAGAAACAGGCCGATCGGCCCCACCGCGCAGGTCAAGTCGCCGAGGGAGAGGATGGGCACACCGCGCTTTCGCGCGAACAGCACGACCGCCACGACGCAGCCGATGAAGCCGCCGTGAAACGACATGCCGCCGTGCCAAAGTTGGAAAATCTGCAGCGGATGGCTGGCGAAAAAGGGGAGATTGTAGAACAGGATGTAGCCGATGCGGCCGCCGAGGATGATGCCGAGCGTCACCCACAACACGAAATCGTCGAACTGGACGACCGTCAGCGGCGCCGGGCCGCCCCAATAGCGCTCGTTCCGGATCAGGGCGCGGGCGTAGACCCAGCCGAGCAGGATGCCGACGATATAGGCGAGGGCATACCAGCGGATGGCAAAGGGGCCGACTTGCAGCAGGACCGGATCGATTTGCGGATAGGGAATAACGAGCAAGGGCATATCGGGTCCGAACGAAGAGAGTTGCGCGCGCCCCCGCGCGTGGGTCTTGCGGCGGCAGCGCCGGAACGCCATTGTCGGAACAACCGGCGCGGAGGCGACGATGACCCAGACCAGCAACCGCTTCTTTGACGAGATGGCGCGTCTAATGAACGATGCGGCCGGCGTCGCGCAAGGGGTGCGGCGCGAGTTTGATACCCTGTTCCGTACCCAAGCGGAGCGCATCATGCGCGAACTCGACGTGGTCCAGCGGGAGGAGTTCGAGGCAATTAGAGAAATGGCGCAACTGGCGCGGGAGGAGAACGAAGCCTTGAAGGCGCGGATCGAGGTACTGGAGGCCAGGTTGGCGGAAAAAAAACCGGCCCGGAAAGCTAAGGCTCCCGCGCCGGAAGCCGATTCGCCGGCCGCGCCGGAAGGCAGTGCCCCGGGCGCATAGGCCCTTTACCTCTCGCGTAGTCCCTTTCCTTGCCCTTTGCCGGTCCCGCCGCTATAAGTCCGCCCGTTCCCGCGGCCCCCGGCACCCCTGGAGGCTTGCCGCGGCGCATTGGCGGCTAAGATGCCGCCTTTTTCCATAGACTTAAAAGGACAGACGACGATGGCTTCCGTGCAGGAAATGAAAGCGACGGTGCGTCCGAAAGGCGGCAAGGGGGCCGCCCGGTCCGCGCGTCGGTCCGGCCGCGTGCCGGGCGTGATCTACGGCAACAACGAGCCCCCCGTTATGGTGCTGATCGAGCACGACGAGCTGCGCAAGCGCATCTATGGCGGGCGCTTCCTCACCACACTCTACCAACTCGACGTGGACGGCACCAAGCATCGGGTGATTCCGCGCGACTTCCAACTCGACGCGATCAAGGATCTTCCGATGCACGTGGATTTCCTTCGCGTCGCCGAGGGAGCGGCCATTCGCGTGCACATTCCGGTTCATGTGCTCAATACCGATCAGTCGCCCGGCGTGAAGCGCGGCGGCGCCGTCAACGTCGTCACGCACAACGTGGAGATTGTCTGCCCGGCCGATGCCATTCCTGATGCCATTAACGTCGATATCGCGGGCCTGGAGATCAGCCACTCCAAGCATCTCAACGATGTGGCTCTTCCGCCCGGTGTACGCGTGATCGGCCGGCCCGACATGACGCTCGTCACCATTGTGCCGCCTTCCGGCTATGCGGAGGAACAGAAAGCTGCCGCCGAAGCGGCTGCCGCCGCGGCTGCCGCGCCCCCCGCGGCCGGTGCGGCCGGTGCGGCGCCTCCGGCTGCTGGTGCTGCCGGGGCCGGCGGAGCCGGCGCCGCTCCCGCTGCCGAGAAGAAGTGAGACGGCGTCCGGCGCTTCCCACCTTCACTTGCTGCGCGGTCGGAGGACGGCGGCGACGCCGTTGACGCCATGCTGCTTCTTGTCGGCCTCGGCAATCCGGGCGCACGCTACGCAGGCAATCGCCATAACATCGGCTTTATGGCCGTCCAGGCGATTGCCCGCCGCGGCGGCATTGGCCCCTTTCGCCGGAAGTTCCAAGGCGTGGCGGTGGAAGGGGAGATCGCCGGACAACGCGTGCTGCTGCTCCTGCCCGGCACCTACATGAACGAGTCGGGCCGGGCGGTGCAGGAAGCCGCGCGCTTTTACAAGCTCGCCCCGGCCGACACCGTCGTCTTCCATGACGAACTCGAACTTCCGCCGGGCAAGCTGCGGGTCAAAACCGGCGGTGGCAATGCCGGCCATAACGGCCTGCGCTCGATATCGGCGCATATCGGCAACGACTACAAGCGCGTGCGCTTAGGGATCGGCCACCCGGGCGACAAGAATCTGGTTGAGCGCTACGTGTTACAGGATTTTGCCAAGGAAGAATGGCCGTGGGTCGAGGTGCTCTGTGATCTGATCGCCGAGAATGCCGGCCTGCTCGCCGCCGGCAAGGACGCGAGTTTTCAGAACAAGGTGCACTTGGCTATGGAAGCGAAAGGCTTCGGCAAGGACAAAGAAGGCGAGCCCGGCCGCGCCAATGACAGCTAAGGCGAGTCACAACTCGCGCTGGGATTACCTCTCCATCTGAAAGCACGACGCTATGGGTTTCAAATGTGGCATTGTCGGACTGCCGAATGTCGGCAAATCGACCTTGTTCAATGCGCTGACCGAGACGGCGGCGGCCCAGGCCGCCAATTATCCTTTCTGCACCATTGAGCCGAATGTCGGTGAAATCGCCGTCCCTGACCCGAGACTCGAAAAGCTCGCGGTGCTCGGCAAGTCGGCTGAGATCGTTCCGACGCGGATCACCTTCGTCGATATTGCCGGCTTGGTGCGCGGCGCTTCGAAAGGCGAGGGACTCGGCAATCAGTTTCTGGCCAATATCCGCGAGGTCGACGCCATCATTCATGTGGTGCGCTGCTTCGAGGACGGTGACGTCACGCATGTCGAAGGTAAAGTCGATCCGATCGCCGATATCGAGACCATCGAGACCGAGCTGATGCTTGCGGACCTCGATTCCCTCGAGAAGCGCGTCGATAATCTCACGAAGAAATCCAAAGGGACGGGCGAGGACGCCAAACAGGCCAAGGAAACGCTCGATCTCGTCAACCGCGCGCTCGCGCTCCTGCGCGACGGCAAGCCCGCCCGCCTTGTGGAGCGCAAGCCTGAGGAGGAAAAGCTGTTCCATTCGCTCGGGCTGCTGACCTCCGCGCCGGTGCTCTACGCGTGCAACGTGGACGAGGCTTCGGCGGCCACGGGCAACGAGTTCTCCCGCAAGGTCGACGCACGGGCCAAGGAGGAGGGTGCCGTCGCGGTGGTGATCTCGGCCAAGATCGAATCGGAAATCGCGACGCTACCGGCGGCGGAACGTTCGGACTTCCTTGCCGCGGTGGGACTGAACGAAACCGGCCTCGACCGTCTCGTGCGCGCCGGCTATGCACTACTCCATCTGGTGACTTATTTCACCGTCGGCCCGAAGGAGACACGGGCCTGGACGATCACGAAAGGCACCAAGGCGCCCCAGGCGGCCGGCGCCATCCACAGTGATTTCGAGCGCGGTTTTATCCGCGCCGAGACGATTGGTTACGACGACTACATTGCCTGCGGCGGCGAAATCGGTGCGCGAGAGGCGGGCAAGATGCGGCTGGAAGGCAAGGACTATATCGTCGCCGATGGGGACGTGATGCACTTCCGGTTTGCGACCTGATCCTCTTGCCATGCCGGGCGCGCCGCCCGGGATGGTAGTTATGTGGGACAAAGCCGGTCATCACGCGCTAAAACCGGCCTTATGTCGAAGCTCCATTGGGAAGATTTCCAGCCGGGCCATGTGGCCGTTTATGGCCCGCGGCGTGTTACCCGCGAAGAGATCATCGCCTTCGCCGCCGAGTTCGATCCGCAGCCGATGCATATGGATGAGGCGGCGGGCGGCGCGACGTTGCTGGGCGGGCTGGGCGCCTCGGGTTGGCACACCTGCTCTCTACTGATGCGCATGGTCGCGGACGGTTTCCTGCTCGATGCCGCATCGGAAGGCTCGCCCGGCATCGACGATTTGCGCTGGCTTGCTCCGCTCCGCCCAAATACCGAGATCAGAGTACGCGCGATCGCGCTCGAACGCCGGGTCTCCAAGAGCAAGCCGGAGCGCGGCTTCGTCAAATTCCGTTTCGACGTGATTGATCAGCAGGACAAGGTGATTGCCAGCTTGACCTGCTCACAGATGTTGAAGCGGCGCGAGAGCGGGGCGCCGGCATGAACTATTTCGAGGACGTCGCCATCGGCGAGGTCATGGCGCTCGGCGGTCACACTTTCACGGCCGAGGAGATCAAGGCTTTCGCTCTTCGATTCGATCCGCAGCCGTTTCATACTGATGAAGCGGCGGCGAAGGAATCCCACTTCGGTGCGCTGTGCGCATCCGGCTGGCACACCAGTGTCGTCTGGATGCGCTTGATGGTGGAGTACCGGCGCCGTCTGTCGGAAGCTGCGCGCGCTCGTGGCGAGCCGGTGGCCGCGATCGGTCCGGCGTTAGGTTTCCGCGATCTCAAGTGGCACAAACCCGTTTATGTCAACGACACGATTTCCTACCAAAGCGAAGTCGTCGACAAGCGCCCTTCCCGAAGCAGGCCGCGCCTCGGTCTCGTGAGCATACGCTCGAGCGGCGTCAATCAGCACGGTGAGCTTGTGTTATCTTTCGTCAGCACGACTTTCCTCGAGCGCCGGCCGGAAGTGCCATGACAGCCTCCATCGAACACGGCCATGGCGCGGCCTCGGCCGATCGAAAGGCCGAATGGCGGGCGATGGGAGTTGCCGGCGGCGCGCATGCGCTGCACGACGGTTACACGGATCTCATCTATGTCATGTTGCCGATCTGGCAGCATGAGTTCGGGCTCGGCTATGCTGCGCTCGGGCTGATGAAGACGGTGTTCTCCGGCACGCTCGCGGGTTTCCAGATTCCATCCACGCTCTTGGCCGAGCGGTTTGGTGCGCCGCTGACACTGGCTGTGGGGACGGCGCTTGCCGGTTTGGGCTATTGTCTCGCGGGACCGAGCCAGGGCGTGGTCATGCTCGTGGCTGCGCTCTTCATCGGCGGCCTTGGCGCCAGCACGCAGCACCCGCTGGCGTCCTCGCTCATCGCACACGTCTATTCCGGAGCACGCTCGCGCAAGGCGATCGGTACCTACAATTTCGCCGGCGATCTTGGAAAGATGACAGTGCCGGCAGCCGCTTCGCTGCTGCTGGTGGTGCTGCCGTGGCGCGAGGCGCTGCCTTTGCTCGGCGGAGCCGGTATTCTCGCCGCCATCGTCATTTACGTGGCAATGCCACGCGCGGATGGCGGGGCCGCGGCGGCCGCCAACAAGACTCAGGTGCATTCGGCCGCGGAATCGCCACGCGGGTTCGGCTTCCCGCTGTTGCTTTCGGTCGGCGTCATCGACAGCGCCACGCGCATGCCTTTCCTGACCTTCTTGCCGTTCGTGCTCACCGCCAAGGGCGCAAGCTTGCCCACCATCGGTATGTCCCTCACGTTGGTGTTCGCTGGCGGCGCCGCCGGCAAGCTGGTTTGCGCATTCATCGGTGCGCGTATCGGCACGGTGGCGACGGTGTGGCTGACCGAAGCGGTGACCGCGCTCGGAATCGTGGCGCTCCTGCCGTTGCCGCTCGAGCCTGCCTTGGTGCTGTTGCCGGTGGTCGGGATTGCGCTCAATGGCACGTCGTCGGTTCTTTACGGCTCGGTGCCGGACCTGGTTCCTCCCGAGCGGCGCTCGCGCGCTTTCGGCATTTTCTATACGGCGACCATCGGCGCCGGCGCCGTATCGCCGGCGATCTACGGTGTCGTGGGCGACCATGTCGGCGTGCCGACCGCATTGATCATCGTTGCCGCGGTTGTACTCGTGACCTTGCCGCTCACGCTGGTGCTGCGGCCCGCCTTGGCGGCGCGTGAGGCGTGAGATCAACCTTCAAAAGCCTTAGCCACCATCGCGAATTGCTCACCGTTTAAGGAGTGCTGTGTTTCCATATCTCAACTCTCCTCACGAACCCGCCAGGTGAACGGTAGTGCCGCGCGAAACGCTGCTCATCGCAGTCATACTTCTCCCTTTCGCGGGAAGCCTAATTACCCTCTTTTTCCGATCGAATGTCCGCAATTTAGAAGCATACTTGGCGGGAGGAGTAGCCATCGCCGCGCTGGCGCTAACAGCTTTGAGCTATCCGGATATCGTCGATGGTAATGTAATTCGATCCAAGGCTGCTTGGATACCTGAACTCGGCCTCGAGTTTAGTCTGCGGATGGACGGCCTCGCCTGGGCGTTCGCAGTTCTGATCACCGGCGTCGGCTTCCTGGTCGTGCTTTACGCACGCTATTACCTGTCGCCGAGCGATCCGATGCCACGTTTCTTCTCCTATCTGCTCGCGTTTATGGGAGCGATGCTGGGTATCGTATTATCCGGAAATCTGATCCAACTTGTCTTCTTCTGGGAATTGACCAGCTTCTTCTCGTTCCTGCTGATCGGTTATTGGTATCAAACGGCGCAAGCTCAAGCGAGTGCGCGGATGGCGCTGACCATCACGTCGGCGGGCGGACTCTGCCTATTTGCTGGCGCATTGGTGCTCGGTCACATAGCCGGCAGTTACGATCTCGACCGAGTGCTCGCATCAGGTGCGGCGATCCGTTCAAACGCGCTCTATGTCCCGGCGCTCATCCTAATCCTAGTCGGAGCGCTGACGAAAAGCGCTCAATTCCCGTTTCATTTCTGGCTGCCGAATGCGATGACCGCACCAACGCCCGTGTCCGCTTATCTCCACTCGGCCACGATGGTGAAGGCGGGTGTTTTCCTGCTCGTGCGGCTGTGGCCGGCCTTGGGGGGCACGAACGAGTGGCTCGTGCTCGTGGGCTCGGCGGGGCTCATCACTTTTGTCCTCGGCGCGTTTATCGCTCTTTTTCAGCAGGATCTAAAGGGCCTACTTGCCTATTCGACCATCAGCAATCTTGGACTGATAACGCTCCTCACCGGGCTCGACACGCCGCTCGGACAAGTCGCGGCCATCTTCCACACCATGAATCACGCGACCTTCAAAGCGTCCTTGTTCATGGCGGCCGGAATCATCGAACACGAAACCGGCACGCGCGATATACGCCGCTTAAGCGGGCTCCGGCACTTTATGCCGATTACGACCACGTTGGCGACGGTTGCCGCCGCTGCGATGGCGGGCGTTCCGCTGCTTAATGGCTTCCTTTCCAAGGAAATGTTCTTTGCCGAGACGATCGAAATCCACAACAACTCGCTCCTGGACCAGGCGCTGCCTTACATCGTCACCGTGGCCAGCATGTTCACGGTCGCTTACTCGCTGCGTTTCATTCGAGACGTGTTTTTTGGTCCTCCCTCACACGAACTGCCGCGCGAGCCGAGTGAGCCGCCGTTTCTCATGCGGCTTCCCGCCGAGCTCCTGGTCCTGGCCTGCCTTGTCGTCGGGATCGTCCCAGCCCACACAGTGGGGCCTGTGCTTGACGCAGCGACGCGCGCGGTGCTCGGCACCGCGGCTCCGAATTACAGTCTCGCCGTGTGGCACGGCTTTACTCCCGAGTTGTTCATGAGCGTAGTCGCGGTTTGCGGCGGGATCGGCGTGTATTTTGGGTTGCGTCCTTATTTGCTTACCGCCGAAGGGCCGCCGCTGCTGCGGCATATAAACGGACAGCGTATATTCGAGCGCGTCCTCGTCACTCTTTCATGGCGCCTGGCGAGACGCTTGGAAACCGTCCTCGGCACAGGCCGGCTGCAGCCACAGTTGCAGATTCTGATTTGCGTCTCGTTCCTGGCGGGCTTGGCTCCCTTATACGCGCGAGGGCTTGGAGGCATGGTCGGGCCCTCCGGACCAGGGAGGTTCGATTTCGCCTTCGCGCTGGTCTGGGCCGTAGGGATCACCTGCGCATTGGCCGCTGCTTATCAGGCAAAATTCCATCGATTCGCCACGCTCATTTTTCTCGGAGGCGCCGGTCTCGCGACCTGCATCAGCTTCGTATGGTTATCGGCGCCGGATCTCGCGCTGACCCAATTGATCGTTGAGGCTGTCACGACGGTGCTGCTCCTGCTCGGGCTGCGTTGGCTGCCGAAGCGCGTCCAGGAGTTCGGTCGGGCCGGCACGTCGTTAAATGGCGTGCGATGGTATCGCGCCCAGGATTTCGGCATCGCGATCGCTGCGGGTTCAGGATTGGCGGCGCTCGCCTACGCAATCATGCTTCGCCCGGAGCCGGACAGTATCTCGCGCTTCTTGGTCGAGAACGCCTATACGCAAGGTGGCGGCACGAACATCGTGAATGTCATCCTGGCGGATTTCCGCGCCTTCGACACGCTTGGCGAGATTACAGTTCTCGGAATCGTCGGACTCACAGTTTTCGCATTGCTGCGGCGATTCCGTCCGGCGTCCGAAAGTGTTCCTCTCCCAGAGCAACAGCGTAGCCAGGACAACTATGATGAGGCGCATCCCCAACGCCGGAAGGGCGATACGGTCAAGAGCGTGATGGAGGTCCCAGCGCTCATTATGGGTCTGCTGTTTCCGGTGATCGGCACAATTGCCGTCTTCTTGCTGCTGCGCGGTCATGATCTGCCGGGCGGCGGCTTTGTTGCCGGCCTTGCCATGGCTGTTGCGTTCATCGTGCAGTACATGGCCCGTGGCACAATCTGGGTGGAGGCACGCCTGCGCGTTCTGCCGGTGCGGTGGATGGGCGTCGGCCTGCTTCTGGCGGCCGGCGTCGGCGCGGCGGCGTGGGTATTTGGTCGTCCTTTCTTGACCTCCTCATTCTCCTATCTCGAGATTCCCTTGATCGGCGCGATTCCGTTAGCGAGCGCGCTTTTGTTTGACATTGGCGTGTTCGCGCTGGTCCTCGGTGCGACCGTTCTGATGCTGATCGCGATCGCGCACCAGTCGGTTCGCAGCCACCGCGCGCTGCCGCAGAGCCGCGGAGCTCA
Source organism: Pseudolabrys sp. (assembly GCA_035765795.1). Lineage (GTDB taxonomy): Bacteria > Pseudomonadota > Alphaproteobacteria > Rhizobiales > Xanthobacteraceae > Pseudolabrys. The sequence goes on from DASTWX010000119.1 coordinate 10,963, forward strand.
GGCCGGCGGTTCTCCGACGCGGGAACCACGATGATGGAGATCGTCCTTGCCCTCGGTATCGGCGCGCTCGCGGGTGCAGGCGTTTGGCTGATCCTCCGCCCGCGCACGTTCCAAGTCATCGTCGGCCTGTCGCTGCTTTCCTATGCGGTCAACCTCTTCATCGTCGCCATGGGGCGGCTTAGGACCGAAGCTGCTCCAATCCTTGCAGTCCATATGGCCGGTGAACGCGCGCAGGTCGCCGACCCGTTGCCGCAGGCGCTTGTTTTAACCGCCATCGTCATCAGCTTCGCCACGACGGCTCTGTTCCTTGTGGTCTTACTCGCCTCGCGCGGATTGACGGGCAGCGATCATGTCGACGGACGGGAGCCGGAGTCGTGACCGGTCTTGCCGATCACCTGATGATTGCTCCGATTGTTCTGCCACTCTTCGCCGGCGCGGTGATGCTCGCTCTCGGCGGCGAGCAGCATCGCAACATCAACGCAGGCATCAACGTTGTGTCCAGCTTTGCGCTCGTAGCCATTGCGGTCGTGCTGCTCCGGGCTACTGAGACCGCGCCCGCGGGCATCATGGGAGTCTACCGCCTCGGCAATTGGCCCGCCCCGTTTGCTATAGTGGTGGTTGTGGACCGGCTGTCCGCCGTGATGCTGCTGCTGACCAGTGCTATCGGCGCGTCCGCTGCCGTTTTCTCGCTAGCGCATTGGCACCGCGCGGGGCCGCACTTTCACCCGCTTTTTCAATTTCTGCTGATGGGACTCAATGGTGCGTTTCTCACCGGCGATCTTTTCAACCTGTTCGTCTTTTTTGAAGTGCTACTTGCCGCTTCTTACGGCCTTGCGCTGCATGGCTCGGGATTGCCACGCATCAAGGCTGGCCTGCACTACATCGTCGTCAATCTTGCGGCCTCGCTTTTGTTTCTCATCGGCGTGAGCCTGATCTATGGCGTGTCCGGAACGCTCAATATGGCGGACCTTGCTGCGCGCATCCCTGCCATTCGCGGGGAAGATCGCGCTTTGTTCGAGGCTGGAGCCGGCATTCTCGGCATTGCGTTCCTGGTCAAAGCGGGAATATGGCCTCTGTGTTTCTGGCTGCCATCGACCTATGCCGCCGTGAGCGCGCCGGTCGGATCGATCTTCGCCATCCTCACGAAATTGGGCGTTTACATCGTGCTGCGGCTGTGGCTGCTCTTATTCGGCGATCAAGCAGGTGCATCGGCACAATTCGGGGGGGAATGGCTGCTGGTAGGCGGGATGGCGACGATAGCGTTCGGTGCGGTCGGGACTCTGGCGTCGCAAGACATGCCGCGCCTCGCCGCCTATTCCGTGCTTGTGTCCTCGGGAACGGTACTCGCCGCAATCGGCATGGGGCAGGTTGCGATCACGGGCGGTGCGATCTTCTATTTGGTGAGTTCGACACTCGGGCTCGCTGCGTTTTTTCTGCTGATCGAACTCGTCGAACGCGGTCGAGAACCTGGCGCGGACGTGCTAGCCGTCACCCGCGAAGCCTATGGCGAGGACGATGAGGCAGAAGGCGCGGAAGAAATTGGCATCGCAATTCCGGCCACCATGGGCCTCCTCGGCATTTCCTTCGCTGGCTGCGCGCTGATCATCGCCGGATTGCCGCCGCTCTCCGGCTTCATCGCCAAGTTTGCCCTGTTGACGGCAGCGCTCAACTCAACCGGGATCGCGTCCGGCGACTCGGCGCCGGCCGCGGCCTGGGTTTTCCTTGTTCTGCTGATCTTGTCCGGATTGGCCGCCCTGATTGCCATGACCCGGGCAGGCATCCGCGCCTTTTGGGCTTCGCCTGAGCGAGAAGTGCCGCGCGTGCGGCTGATCGAGATGGCGCCTGTCGTGATTCTTCTCTGCCTATGCGCATTCCAGACCATCCAGGCGGGGCCGATCATGCATTTCATGCAGGCTGCGGCACAATCGCTGCACACCCCTCAGCAATACGTTCACGCGGTCCTTGGCCGGGCCGCAGAGCGGCCGAGCGGTCCAAAGGATGGGACATGAGTCGGCTCCTCCCTTTTCCATCGATAAGCGCCGGTCTTTTCATTCTATGGCTGCTGCTCAACCAAACGTTTTCGCTCGGTCAAATCCTCCTTGGTATTGCCGTCGGCTTGCTCGGCGGGTGGGCGCTGATTGCGCTGGAAGTGCCAAAGGCGCGTTTGGGGCGGCCGCTTGCGGTTCTCCGCTTAGCCGCTCTGGTTCTGGCGGACATCGTCCGGTCCAATATCGCCGTCGCGCGTATTGTTCTCGGTCTGGGGCGGCGGGAGCGAAGACCGGGTTTCGTCCAAATTCCGCTTGAGCTCCGAGAACCTTATGGGCTGGCTGCGCTTGCCGGGATTATCACATCCACACCGGGGACTCTGTGGGCCGGTTTCGACGAGACAAGCGGCACGTTGACGATCCACGTTCTGGATCTGACCGACGAGGGCGAGTGGGTCCGCACCATCAAGAACCGGTATGAGTCGCTCCTGCTGGAGATATTTGCATGAGCACGGTCCTTGATTGGTCGACCATGGCGGCGCTGATAATGCTCGGGTTGGCCATGGCCTGTGCCGCTTTTCGCATGTTGCGAGGTCCGCGGGCGCAAGATCGAGTCGTCGGTTTCGACAGCCTTTACGTAAGCGCGATGCTGCTGCTCCTGACTTTCGGCATTCGGTCGGCCAGCACGCTCTATTTCGAGGCGGCGCTCGTCATGGCCATGCTCGGATTTGTCGGAACGGCGGCGCTGGCCAAATTCCTGCTTCGCGGCGAGGTGATCGAATGAATGGAGCGGCCGGACTTCCCGCGGTGGCGGCAATCCTGACGGCTGCGTTCCTGATCGGCGGCAGCGCGCTGACTCTGATCGGTTCGGTCGGACTTATCCGGCTGCGGAGCTTTTCCGAACGGCTTCACGCGCCGACCCTCGGGACCACGCTGGGCACCGCCGGCGTCGCAATCGCTTCGATCATCTACTTCTCGGCGCTAGAAAGCGGGCTCGTGCTGTACCAGTTGGTAATCGTCGGTTTCCTCCTCCTCACGACCCCCGCCAGCTTAATAATCCTGTTCCGTGCGGCGTTGCTGCGCGACCAATCCGAAAGCGGTAGGGAGGCGCCCGTCCAAAACGGTCAGCAAACGGGGCCGCAACCGGATGACCGGCAGGCTCGATGAGATCGTCGCCGCAGAGGCGAACTGCAAGAACATCTAGGGAGCTCAGAATTCTTTCGTGATGCTGCCGATCAGCGCTTTGGATAGACAGTCCATCAGATTAGAAGTGGCCGGCGATACCGGCTACTTCGTCCAGCGCTCGATTCGGTAGCTAATCGCTCTAAATCGCAATGCCTTTGCTTTGGATCACGGCGTATTGTCTCATGTCTGGCACGCGCGCCCAAGTCTGCCCGTCGTAGCCGGCGAGCACGTTGACTTCGACGATCTGCACCATCTTGCCGTTCATCACTTTCGTGTCCACCGTCTTGCCGCGCTTGAAGGCGATCGCGGCCACGCCGCAGGCCTTAGGATCCTTCGCCTGCGCGTTGACTTGATTCATGGCCAACGTAATGTCGCTGCCGCGCGCGCGAAGCTTCACGTAGTCCTCTGCCTGCGTATTCGTATTGCAAATGACGCCGATGCCGATCTGCAAACCCATCTGCTCAGGTTCTGTCTGAGGATTATCGGGCATGTTTCCGGGCGCTTGCCGGCTCACCGGTTCCGCCGATGCGGTTGCACCGACCAGAAGCAATGCCGCCGCAGCCACCATGGTTAACTTCATCTTGAGCTCCATGTGCCGAATGTTTCCGCGTTTGCACCGAGAACGCGCGGCGGCGGCGGCTGGTTCACTCACGCGCACGAAGACGTGATCGCGGAACCGCGCAAAAGATTTGCAATCATCATAAAGTCGAATTCCGCTCAACCGATCGGGTCAGCCGGATGATCGCCGTGATCTTTCGATCCGGCATGCAGCAAGCCCGCGACAGCCATTATCGCAGCGCACGTGCTCATGCGCTTGACCGTTGTTCTTGTCCGTTGTCACCAACTCGAACGGCACGGAGGCGCGGCGCAGCTCACTTCACTTGGCGCGCGCTGCGTCGCCGCGCTAAAATGTGGAACGCGGCACGTGCCGATTCGGGGCGGCGATGGACGCGAGACAGTCCTCATGACCACATCTATTCTACCGATATGCCGCCTGCTCGGCGGTGGACTGCTGTTAGCGGGAGCGCTCGCGCTCGCCGGCTGTGAAACCACCGGGATCGAAGCGCCGACGGCGGAGGCCGCGCCGGCGCCGGCGCCGATAACGCACCAGAAGGCCGCGCTCTATTGCTGGATGAAGACCGAGCACGGCCGGGCTGACATCGCGCTCGACAAGCGCGCCGATATCGTCGACCGCTGCATCAAGGAAAAAATGCAAGGCGGCTGAGGCCGCCGGCGTTCCGCTTCCGCGAGCGCAGCCCCGCTTCCCTCTTGCCGGCCGCCCGGCGCCGTATCATCATTCGATGTCCCCACGGTCGAACGGAGGCATTCCATGGCTAAGGGTCAGATGCGAACGGCGAAGGAAAAGAAGAAGCCGAAGGCCGATAAGAACCGTCCCAAGCAGCTGTCTGCTTACAAGCAAGCGCAGCACGGCAGCGGCTCGGCGGGGCCCCTCGCCCCCGCGTCGGGCAAGAAGCCCTGAGCACGGGCCGCTATCGTATCGGGGCCATCAAGCCTTTTTTGTCGGGCAGATTTTCGGCCTGTTTGGCCAATTCCAGGCACGTGAGAAGCTCGACATAGCTTGGCGGCCCGCCTAAACGGGTCAGCGACGTGCAGCGTTGGCGCTGTGTGCGGGTGAACTGACCCCACTCTTTTTTCAGCTTGTCGTGGGCGTCCTGTTCGTCATGCAAGCAGGCGTCGGTATTGCGGCTGGCGGTCACGCCAGTGGTCGCCGCCGCTTCGCAGCCCGGCTTGATGTTGAGCTGCGGCACCCGATCGGCCGATGCCGATAAGGTGACTTGCATACCCACGAGTATGATCGGTAGCAGCGCGGACATGCGTGTTTCCCCTATTTTGTTGGTTGCTCCCCACTATAACACAGCTTCAAAGTTCCGGTTGCACAGTCACGAGGGCCGAATTCACAGCTTCGCCAAAGTCCAATGCCACGGATGGCATCAACGTGTAGTGCACGCGGGCCTATAGGGCCCGATGGTCGAGCTGGAATTCGGGGGAGCTTTCTTGCCTGTGATGTACCGATGGCGGCGCGCGTATCGCATCAGCGGCGCCGGATGGGCGGCATTGGCCCTCATATTGACCTTGGCCGCCCCCGCCGCTGCGCAAGAACATGCCTTGCGGTCCCCTGAGACCGTGCCCGAGCCCGGCGGCGCCGGCGCAGTTCCGGATGCGAGCTTGACGACAGAAGAAAGCGAGGCGCTAACGCGCGCGCTCGATTTCGATGCGCGGACGCTGACTGCGAAAGGACCCTCGCCCAGACTGAGCAACCCAAGCCTGTTACATCAAGGCGTCGAGGTCAGCGGCTCCGATCGGCCGGACGGCTCCAAAGCGGTGGCGATCAAACGGGCCTTGCCGACCGATTGGGACGCACACGTCGGCGTCGATCTTAATACCGCCACGCCGGCGGCTAACGGCGATAGGGACAGGCCCCTTCCCGACGACGGCCACCGTGGCTCGGGCGCCGCTTGGGCTTCGGTCGGCGTCAATCAATACGCCACTGTCGATGCGCGCGTCGATCCGAGTAGCGAGCAGGGCAAGCTCGGCGCCACCCTCCATCACTCGGTCCCCATCGGCGGCTATCTCTCGGTCACGTTGAGCGGCAACTATGCGGTGACCGCGACTGCAGGCAGTTCCTTGGAGTCGACCGCCGATCCGCTGGCAATGGCTGTGCCGCAATCGAGCGTGGGTGCCTCTGCACCGTCGCGCGTGTGGAGCGGCGATGAAGCGGTCAAGGTGGGTGTCAAATCCACCGGTACGACGCTATCCGCGGGCCTGAGTTCCACCAGCAACGATCCGGAAACCCACAATGTTTTCAGCGCCGAGCAGAAGGTTTACGGACCGTTACACGTAACCACGTCGGTCAAGGACATCGGCGAAGCGAGCGCCAGTAAAAGCATTACGGCAGGCTTTAACCTTGTTTGGTGACGGCTCGCCGGCAAAGCTTGTGCGCATCTTTTCTTGCCGTCGCCTCGCCCCATGGGCGCCAAAGTTCGGTGCGCCAATGCGATTGGCTGATTGCGCCTCAACAGGAGTAGATCATGACGGTCATCAAATCTGAGCGCTTCGCTGATTCCGAGAAAGAGGGCCCGGAGAAATACGCACCCGATCGGCGCCCGGAAAAGCTCGGCGATGTCGATCAAGCGGTGAGCGCATTCGAGGGCGAGATTCGCGAATTCGTCCGCCGCGATATTTCCGTACAGCGGCGGCCTCGTGAGGGCGACTTGCTCGCCGAGCCGGTGGTCGACAACCTGAATGCGCTGATCCGGCGCGTCTCCGGCGCATCGGTCGACGAGATCGACCGGGTCATTTCGGAGCTGCAAACCGTGCGTGACATGCTGCGCAATGAAGGCGATCGCGTCAGCCGCGAGGTAGCAGGTTATGCCAGCCTCAGCCATGCCGCCATGACCGCGATGAAAGTGATCGGCGACAGCCTGACCCAATGGAAAGCCGCGCCGGGCCAGACGGGACCGCGCCCGACCGCCTGACGCGAATTCCGGGAAAGCTGCGGCTGCGGTTGAGCCGATAGTCGATCAGGGAAGCTTGGCGGCGGCTATCGTGATGGTTATCCCCGGCGATGCCGCTTGCGTGGCGACGTCAACACCTCGGGTTACCGTCACGGCGCCGGCGCTCACAACGAGCGCCGTCACGACGCCGAGCATCACTCCGATCATCCCCAATGCGCCTCGGTCCGCCATTGCCCGCTCCAGCCCGTCTCTGAAGAAACATTCACTTTGTCGGGTGGAGAACGCAGGCAAGATGAACTTGTTCCGCGGTGGCGGGCAGGCGCACTGGAGATGAAACGTAGAGCAGCTTCCGAAGTGGTGGCATCGCCCAGCTCTCCTTTGTCATCACCGGGCTTGTCCCGCCTGCGGGCCGGGGACAAACGCGGGTGTGACGCTCATGCTCACAAAGTGTGCGGCGGCTCGCCCAGGCGCTTCAGCTTGGCAGTCAATGTCGCGATTCGAAGCTCGGCCTCGGTGCGTGTCAGGTGCTCGCTGAATGCTTCCGGTTCGTAGGCCGTTTCCGCGAGCCGCTTGAGGCATGCCCGTTGCTCGGCGCTCATCGGCGCATCGGCGCCCGTGCTGAGAATCGGTTCGGGCCTTTCGCGGTCGGAGGTCATAGCAACCCCACAACGGCATCCCCGACAGGCCGGTTCCGTGCGCGAGGCCCCGTTCAATACCTGCACGCGTCTATTCGATTTTCAAACAGCCGGCCCTTGTGGCCCCGGCGAAGAAAGCCCGCCTTCGCTTTCGCTTCGGCGCGGCAAGCCAACGCTCCGCCGCCCGTGTTTTTTCACCGGGCGCCGGGTTCGCCCGTATTCCCTTTCCTCGGCGCAAGGCCGAGGGAGATGGAGCGCCGCGTGGCGCAACCATCGTTTCCGCGCTTTGGCGAAGCGCGGGCGTCCTCTTGGCGGAGGACGCGCGCCCCGCGGCGCTCCATCGCGGCGTGCTGCCGGCGCGGGACCGCGCTTTCGGCGCGCGCTCGACCGCCCGCGCCGTCAGCCAGCTCCTGGCGGGGGGTCGTAGTGCCCCCGGGCGGAGCCCCGCGCGGCCCGAGTGCGGGGCTTGCGACTCCCCGCCCGCGATGACGCCCTCGAACGAGCCCGACGGTTGGAATATAAGCATAGGTCTAAAGTCATGTCAAGCGTGATAGGATTATTTGACAGTGATGCTAGGCCGTCATTTGCGAGGCGCGCAGCGCCGAAGCAATCCAGAAGGCAGAATTCTGAACCTCGCGGCGACGCGTCGAGAGGCGCTCCGGCCTGCATCATCGCCCGGCAAGGAAGGCGATCGCCTGCTCCTGGGTCGGGAAGGTGCCGAGCTCGCGATAGTCGGGATCGTCCTCGGCGGTATCGCGCGAGGCCAGCACGACGTAGCCTTCGGGCTCCGCCTCGATCACCACCGACCAGTCGTCGGTGCGGTAGGGAAAGACGTCACGCGCGCGGCAGAAGGGGCAGTCGTCCTCGCGCAAGTCGGACCACTCGGCGATCCAGGTGCCGTCGCAGCCCTCGCAATAATAATAGTGGCGATACCAGGCCATGGCGTTTGTCTCCCGCGTAGGGAACGGCGCCCCTCGCGTGGAGGACGCGGCGCGCGAATCGAAAAACGAATCACTTCAGTGTAGGAGAGGATATTTTTGGGGCGAGGGGGAGTCTGAGGGCGTCATTGCGAGGAGCCCCAGCAGGGCGACGAAGCAATCCAGGATTCACGAAGTGTCTGGATTGCTTCGCTTCGCTCGCAATGACGGCAACCGTCGGGCTTCATTCCGGCGTGGATCACATCAATTTACGCGGTGGTATTCCTGATCATAGGAGAGATTTTGGCAAGCTCCTTGCCGATTGCGCGTTCGGCAGTTTCCAAGTCATGGCGATTTTGCAGATTGAGCCAGAGTTGTGCCGAAGTGCCGAGTACCCTGCTCAGGCGCAATGCGGTATCGGCGGTGATGCCCGTCGTTTCGGCGGCAATGCGCTCGACGCGCGTGCGCGGCACGCCCATCACTTTGGCGAGCGATCCCGACGAAAGCCCGAGCGGTACCAGAAATTCCTGGCGCAGAATTTCGCCGGGGTGGAGGGGAGGGAGCTTCTTGGGCTGGCACGTCCTCAGCGGTAGTTCGTACTTCAACGTCGGCGGAGGGTGAGCACGCACAGCACGTTTCCCGCCGCGTTTTCAGCTCGCCAGCGCGCGCGTCACTGCCTCGGGCTCTCGTTCCACGATCCTGAGGAGAATGCGCGCGCTGCGTTCGGGCCGGCGGCGGCCTTGCTCCCAATCGCGCACCGCCGACAACGCAAAGCCATAGGTTTCGGCAAACGCCTCTTGTGAAAGGCCGAGGTTGCGTCGGATTTTCTTGACGTTCACGGCGCGTGGTACGTGGACGCGATAGCGGCTCTTATCGGCAGTGCCTTCGAGATAGGCGCGGGCTTCCTCGACGCCCTGCATGATCTTGTTAAATGCACGCTTGCTCATCTTCGCCTCCGGTAGTTCGCGAGCATCGACGAGACGGCCTTGGCCAAAGCAGCCCGCTCCGCTCCGGTGAGGTCGTCCTTCTCATTCTTGGCGAATGCCGCCAGTAGAAATACCGGCAGATCATCTCCACCAACGACATAAAGCACACGTCCGCCGCCGCGTTTGCCGCGCCCGCCAAAGCCGACGCGCACCTTGCGCACACCGGCACTGCCGGGGATAACGACGCCGCAACGCGGGTCGTTCGCGACCAGATCGATAATCGCCTCACGCTCCAAGGCCGTGAACAAGCGTTCGGCATCCGCTTGGTAACGGGGCGTTTCGACGACGGTGCGCATGTAGTCTGGCAGACTACGGCAATGCCGTAGCTGGCGCAAGCGCTACCGCCCTCGCTTCTTAAACCCGCCCCGCATCCCCGGCCGGCCAAGCTTCGCGCGCGGTGATTCCGCGCGTGACGGCTTCACCTCGTGCCGGGTAGCGATGCCCCTTTCGTCGAGGTGAGGTTTGTGGGGGCGGGCCTTTGATGAACCCCCACCCCGGCCGCCTGCG
>DASTWX010000120.1:0-6805 GCA_035765795.1 Pseudolabrys sp.
CTAACCTTCGGCCATGTCAACAAGGGAGGCACCTGCCTTGGATCTCACCTTGAAGCTGAATGTGCTGGCGGTGTGCGTCGTGTTTGCATTCGTTGGCGCTGTTTTGCTGGGAGCGTTCTGAGTCCACGACAAGTCCCGACCACGCCGGTGCCGAACCGGCCAACCGTTACGACACCGGAGAGCCAACACGCTCTCCGGTGTTTTGATTCTTAGCTGACCGTACTGCTGTCGTTCACGGGCGCGGCGAACACATCCGCCGATGCTCGACTTGCGCCGAGCGGATTTCCCTGGATCGTCGGGTCAAGCCCGGCGATGGCGCGGAGAGGATCAGGAGTTACGAAGTTTGGTATCAAGCGCTTCCAGGCTGTGAGCTGGCGACGCGGGACGGTGCAGCGCCGATACGCGGCACGACGATGAGTTGCTTGACCTCACCGTCCTCGAAGGCTTGGAGAAACTTCTCATAGTCCTTGAATGATACACACCCGTTCGACTGGCCGTTAGCGCCGAGCATGTACGTGTGCGCCAGAAAGCCGTCGCGTCCGTACATGTTGCCGCTACCGATCGGGGTCAATCGGAGCGCGCGCACGCCGTGGAAAGGCTGCTCCCGGAACGAGATGGCGTAGACGTTGGGCGGCGTCACGCCGCGATCTTTTCGATTGACCGACGTGGGATCGTCCAGCCACTCGCCAAGGCCAGAATGCGCCTCCAGCTTCTCGCCGTTCGGCAAATAGACGACATGGGCTTCGATGTCGTAGATCGCTGTCTTCGGGTTGGCGGTAAGCATCGCTTGCGCAGCACCATTCGGATGGTAACCGAACAGGTTGCGGAAGAAATCAAAGAAGCCAGGCTCGGGCGTCTGCGGAATAGCCGCCACTTGCGGCGGAGGCTGCACCGGCGGATTCCGGCGGATGTTCTGGCGCGGGACGAATTTGAGACGGGCGACAGGCGAGGGCGGAGGCAAAGGCACCGCGGCTTCGGCCTCAGCGGAAGGCGGCACACTCGCGGATTGCGTCGCGGCCGCCTGCGCTGGCGGGGAGGTTGGCGCAGCGGATGGGAAACGGCCGGCGAGCAGGATCGAGAGACCACCGGCCGGCGACCAAGCACGGGCCAGATGGCGGCGAGCCTCGGGATTGGCCACCGCGGCGATCAGATCCCGCTCCTCGGTCCATGTCTTCGCCACGTCGAGGGGAACGCCCTTCTGATGCGCCGCGCGTCGCGAGGCAATCTCGTGATCGTCCACCGAAGGTGGCCCGCCCGAATGATGGGCAGACGGCTTCGCCGAAGGAGGCGTCGGCTTAGGTGTGAAAGCGGAACTCGACAGCGCGACGACCGAGCCGACAATCGCTACACAGGCAATTCCACCGGCCCAAACGGTAAAACCAGCCCGCGGAAATGCGGGCCATCCGGCAAAGATCTGCGCTTCTGAGATGGTCGCGTCGGTCATTTCAATATGCGGATACTCGCCCCGAGCTCGCGGGAACGGTCGCTCCCGCGGGACTTCCTATCCGATTGGGCACTCGGCGGATATCCAAATCCCCCACCCCCGGTGTGGCTGCGGAGATGGGAAATATTGTGGCAGCCGAGCCGGTTGCGCAAGCGTGTTTCAGGCGTCCGGAATCGCGGTAGGGCCGGTTATGCCCGTCTCCCACTCAATCGATTCGCGCTGACCGGCCGCTCAGGCAGCGGCGATGCTCGGGGCATGACGCGGATCGTAATTGAGGATTGGCGCCAGCCAACGCTCCGCGTCTTCCACCTTCCAGCCCTTGCGGCGCGCGTAATCCTCTACCTGATCGCGTTCGATCTTGCCGACCCCAAAGTAATGGCTCTGCGGATGGCTGAAATAGAGGCCGCAGACCGCCGCGCCCGGCCACATGGCAAAGCTCTCGGTCAATTGCACGCCGATGCGCTCAGCCCTCAGCAAGCCAAAGACGGTGCCCTTTTCGCTGTGGTCCGGCTGCAAGGGATAGCCCGGTGCGGGACGAATGCCGCGGTACTCTTCCCGGATCAGCGCCTCATTATCCAGGGATTCATCGGGAGCATAGCCCCAGAACTCCCTTCGGACGCGCTGGTGCAGTCTCTCCGCGAAGGCTTCCGCGAGCCGGTCGGCAAGCGCCTTGACCAGAATCGCAGAATAGTCGTCATTGGCTTTCTTGAACCGGTCGGCGATGACGTCCTCGCCTATGCCGGCGGTCACCGCAAACGCGCCGATGTAATCGGGCACACCGCTGTCGCGCGGCGCGATGAAATCGCCGATCGCGGCATTGGCGCGCCCCTCGCGCTTTTTCAGTTGCTGGCGCAAACCATGCAAGGTCGCGACCGGCGTAACGCGCGCTTCGTCGCCATAGACCAGGATGTCTTCGCCTTCGCTCTGCGCCGGCCAAAACCCGAACACCGCGTTCGCCTCGAACCATTTCTGGGCCACGATCTGGTCGAGCATGGCCCGGGCGTCGTCATAGAGGGAGCGCGCAGCCTCTCCGACCTTGGCGTCGTCGAGGATGGCGGGAAAGCGGCCGCTCAATTCCCACGTCTGGAAGAAGGGCGTCCAGTCGATGAAGGCCAGTAGCTCCTCGACCGGATAACCGCTGAGCAGTTTCGTTCCGAGGAAGCTTGGCTTCGGCGGCTGGTAAATCCCCGACCAGTCGAGCTTCAGCGCATTCGCGCGCGCGGCGGAAAGCGACAGGCGAGCTTTGTCCTCCTGCGCGCGCGCATGCGCGGCGGCCACCTTGGCGTATTCGTTGCGCACGCCGGCAAGATATCCGGCCCTCGCCTCCGCCGACATCAGCGCTTGCGCCACGCCGACCGCGCGGCTCGCATCATTGACGTGCACAGCTTGGCCGCGCTGGTAATTAGGGTGGATTTTCACGGCCGTATGCACGCGGCTGGTGGTGGCGCCGCCGATCAACAGCGGCAGATCGAGCCCTTGCCGCTCCATCTCGGCGGCGACGTGGCACATCTCGTCGAGCGAGGGCGTGATCAGGCCCGAAAGGCCGATGAGGTCGGCCCTTTCGGCCTTCGCCGTCTCCAGGATCTTGGTCGCGGGCACCATCACGCCGAGATCGATCACTTCGTAATTGTTGCACTGGAGCACGACGCCGACGATGTTCTTACCAATGTCGTGAACGTCGCCCTTGACCGTCGCCATGACGATCTTGCCGTTGGAATTGGTCTCGCCGGCGCCGCGTTCTTCCTTTTCCTTCTCCATGAACGGCATCAGGTAAGCGACCGCCTGCTTCATCACCCGCGCCGATTTCACCACCTGGGGTAGGAACATCTTGCCGGAGCCGAACAGGTCGCCGACGATGTTCATGCCGTCCATCAGCGGCCCTTCGATCACGTCAAGCGGGCGCTTCGCCCGCAGTCGCGCTTCCTCCGTATCCGCCTCGACGAAATCGGTGATGCCGTGCACCAAAGCGTGCGCCAAGCGCTTCTCAACCGGCCGCTCGCGCCAGGCGAGATCGACCTCTTTGGCGGCCTGGCCCGCACCGCGAAATTTCTCCGCCAGCGCAAGCAGCCGCTCGGCCGCATTCCCCCTCCCGTCGTCTTTCCCGCAATCGGCGGAGGACATGGAGGGGGCGCGGTTGAGCACCACGTCTTCGCAGGCCTCGCGCAGTGCCGGGTCAAGATCGTCATAGACCGCCATTTGCCCGGCGTTGACGATGCCCATGTCCATGCCGGCTTTGATGGCGTGATAGAGAAACACAGAGTGCATTGCCTCTCGCACACGCTCGTTGCCGCGGAACGAGAAGGAGAGGTTGGACACGCCACCGGAGACGTGCGCGTGCGGCAGGCTCTTCCTGATCCAGCGCGTCGCCTCGATGAAATCGACCGCGTAATTGTTGTGCTCCTCCATGCCGGTGGCGATGGCGAAGATGTTCGGATCGAAGATAATGTCCTCGGGCGGGAAGCCGATCTTGCCGACCAGGATGTCGTAAGCGCGCTTGCAGATTTGCGTCTTGCGTTCGAGCGTATCGGCTTGCCCCTTCTCGTCAAAAGCCATCACCACGACGGCGGCGCCGTGGCGGCGCACGATTTTGGCGTGCTCGATAAAGGCGTCCTCGCCCTCTTTCAACGAAATGGAGTTGACCACCGGCTTGCCCTGCAGGCACTTGAGCCCAGCCTCAATCACCGAGAACTTGGAAGAATCGACCATCACCGGCACCCGCGCGATATCGGGCTCCGCCGCGATCAGGTTCAGGAAGGTCTTCATCGCCTCTTCCGAGTCGAGGAGCCCTTCATCCATGTTGACGTCGATGATCTGCGCGCCGTTTTCCACCTGATCGCGCGCGATCGAAAGCGCAGCCGCGTAGTCGCCTGCGGTGATCAGCTTGCGGAATTTGGCCGAGCCGGTGACGTTGGTGCGCTCGCCCACATTGACGAACGGAATCTCGGGCGTGAGCGCAAAAGGCTCAAGGCCCGATAGCCGCAGCTGCCGCAGCCGTTCGGGGATGGTGCGCGGCGGCTTGCCTTCCACAGCGTTAGCGATGGCGCGGATATGCTCGGGCGTGGTGCCGCAGCAGCCGCCGACGACATTGACCAGGCCCGCGTCGGCGAATTCGCCGAGAAGCTCGGCCATGTATTCGGGGCTCTCGTCGTAATAGCCGAACTCGTTGGGCAGGCCGGCATTGGGGTACGCGCAGACAAAAGTGTCGGCGACACGGCCGATCTCGGCCACATGAGCACGCATTTCCTTGGCGCCCAACGCGCAGTTCAAGCCGATGGTGACCGGATCGGCGTGACGCACCGAATTCCAGAACGCGGCCGGCGTCTGGCCGGAAAGCAGACGGCCTGAACGGTCGGTGATGGTGCCTGAGAGCATGATCGGCACATCGATGCCGCGCTCCTCGCAGAACTCACGGATGGCATAAATCGCCGCCTTGGCGTTGAGCGTATCGAAGATGGTCTCGATCAGCAGAAGATCGGCGCCGCCCTCGACAAGCCCGCGCACCTGCTCGCCATAAGCTTCGCGCAGCTGATCGAAGGTGACAGCGCGGAAACCGGGATTGGCGACATCCGGCGAGATCGAGGCGGTGCGGTTGGTCGGCCCAATGGCGCCGGCGACGAAGCGGCGGCGTCCATCTTCGTTCTCTGCCTGAGTGGCTGCTTCGCGCGCAAGCGTGGCGCCCGCGTGGTTGAGCTCGTACGCGATCGCCTCCATACCGTAGTCGGCTTGTGCGATCTTGGTCGAGGAGAAGGTGTTGGTGCAAACGATATCGGCGCGGGCGCGGTAATAAGCGAGATGGATATCGCGCACGGCTTGCGGCCGGCTCAGGTTGAGCAAATCGTTGTTGCCGCGCACCTCACGATTCCAAGCATCGAAGCGCGCACCGCGAAAAGCTTCCTCGTCGAGCTTGAGTGCCTGGATCATCGTGCCCATGGCGCCGTCGAGCACGAGAATGCGCTGTTTCAGTTCGGCAAGGAATGCGGCGCGGATGGATGTACTTGGCATTGGACTCGCTGTTGCTCAGGGGAATCTCGGCTAGCGTCCCCTCCCCCCTTGAGGGGGAGGGACAGGGAGGGGGGTAGCAGCAGCCTTTGCGCCACGATCGAACCCCCCTCCCCAACCCTCCCCCACAAGGGGGGAGGGAGTAGAAAGAGAAGCGCTGCGCGCGGGCACCCTCTCCCTTCGGGAGAGGGAAATGTGTGGCTCAGCCTCACGCTCCAGCGCCGCCTCCCGCGTTGCTGGTCGCAAGCCGAGCAAATGGCAGATCGCGTAGACGAGATCGGCGCGGTTCATGGTGTAGAAGTGGAAAGTGGTTACGCCGCGGTCGAGCAAATCGATCACCTGCTCGGCGGCGACCGCGGCCGCGATCAGCTTGCGCGTTGCGGGATCGCCATCGAGCCCTTGGAATCTTTCGGCCAGCCAATCCGGCACCGAAGCGCCCGCGCGCGCGGCAAAGTTCTTCGCTGCCTTGAAGTTCTGCACCGGCAGAATGCCGGGCACGATCGGAATGTCGACACCACGCGCCTGTACGCGATCGAGATAGCGGAAATAAAGTTCGTTATCGAAGAAGAACTGGGTAATGGCCCTTCCTGCGCCGGCGTCCACTTTCGCCTTGAGCATATCGATATCGGCTTCCAACGTCGGGCTGTCCGGGTGCCGCTCGGGATAGGCGGAAACCGATACTTCGAAGTCAGGCGCGATCCTTTTGATGCCTGCCGTGAGCTCGGCCGCGTTGGCATAGCCACCCGGATGCGGCACGTAGCGCGTGCCCGGCCCCTCGATCGAATCCCCGCGCAGCGCCACGATGTGGCGCACGCCGACCTCATGATAAGCGCGCACGATCTCATCGATCTCGCCGCGGGTCGCGGCCACGCAGGTGAGATGCGCCGCCGGCGTCAGCGACGTCTCGGCGAGCATCCGCCGCACGGTGGCATGCGTCCGCTCGCGCGTGGAGCCACCGGCGCCGTAGGTGACTGAGACGAAATTGGGCGTGAGTGGCGCAAGGCGCTCGATCGATTCCCAGAGGATGGTCTCCATCCCCTCATCCTTGGGAGGAAAAAACTCGAACGATACCGATAGCCGGTCGCTGCGGATGAAACGGCTCGGGCGTAGCGCGCTCTGCATCACGCCACCTGCTTTGCGGAAGTCGGCGCCGCCATCAGCACGCGCGGGTCGCGCGCAAGCCAAAGCGAGACGGCAATCTTGACTCCGGAGCCCGGCTCGGGCGCGAGCGACTCGTGCATCACCGGCTCGAGCCCGGAGCCGCTCATCCATTGGGTCACGGCTTCCGCCGCAAAGCCGAGGCGACGGTGCGCAAACTGCTCGCGTAGGAACTCTTCCTCGTGAGGCGCGAAGTCGATGACC
>DASTWX010000121.1:0-45381 GCA_035765795.1 Pseudolabrys sp.
CCGATGCTCGCGACAGGCAACTCGGCGGTAGCGGCCGTGGACCGGCTGAAGGAAAGCGGCGCGCGGCAGGTGCGCATCGTTTGCTTATTGGCGACCCCGCTAGCTCTGGAGAGGGTGCGCGGCGAGCATCCCGACGTGTCGATCTGGACGGCCGCCGTCGATGACGGTATCACAGAGAACGGGTATATCTTGCCCGGACTAGGCGATGTCGGCGACCGCATGTATGGCACGCGATAAGGCGTCCTCGCGAAGGCGTTCAACTCCCCACCTTTAACTCCGACACCAAGCCACGCAAGGCGGCGATGGTCGATGGCGCGACCAGCTTACCGGTGCGGGGATTCTCGGATGGCACGCCTTCGATGGTCATCGTGAAGCGGGCGGCGTCAGCATCGACTGTGATCGTATGCGTGTTGCGCGTCACCGTCGGGTCGGCCCATATTTCAAGCTGGGTACGATCAGGCCCGATCCCGGCAAGCCCGAGAGCGGCGGCAACGTTCACGTTGGCCGGAAATCCTCGGGCGCCTTCGCGTGCGCTGCCCTCGAAGACCTTCCGCGGCTCGGCAAGGCCGGCAAGCGAGATGTTGCGCTCTACCAGGTAAGGTGCGCCTTCAAGGCCGGCCGGCGGCTTGCGCGTGACCATCTTTACGGAACGGATGCCGGCTTCCGCCGCTGCGCGCACGGCATCGAGGCCGAGCAGCGCGCCGCTCGGCACCAGAATGCGCGCGCCGGTCTCCTTGGCGCGATCGATTAAATCGGGATTCTCGAGCAGCCTGCCGACCGAGAGCGGCATGAAGATACGGCCCTGCTCGATCGTGCTGAGCCCTACTTCCTTGAACAACGCCGGAGGCAGACACTCCACCACCACGTCACAATGCACCGCGAGTTCACGCGCAGGCACGAACGTCACGTTTCCGTCGAGCCATGTCAGCTCTCGTTTCGCCTTGTCGACGTCGCGCACAGCAACAGCCGTGAGGACAAGGCCGGGAATGCCGGCGACGAGCCGCCGCGCCACTTCGCGTCCGACCGTGCCGAGCCCGGCAATACCGATTTTCAAGGTGGCCTTTTGCGGCACTTGTTTCTCCAGTCACACGGGCTTTCAAGTGCCCTACTATCGCGAGAAACCCGTCACCCGCGGGCTTGACCCGCGGGTCCATGATGAAGGTCGACAAATTCATTCTGCTGTTGCGCGTCGAAGCGCATCATAGATTGCCGGGTCAAGCCCGGCAATGACAACAACAACTGTACCGGGCCGATCGAAGCCGCCCTAATACGCGCGATTGCGCGGCGCTTCCCCACGCAACAGAACACGCTCGATATTCTCCCACGCCGAACGGAAAAGATACGTCCATGACTGACGCGTAACGCCGGCGATATGCGGCGTCAAAATGAGACGATCCGCCGCTTCACCGGTGAGCCCCAGCAGCGGGTTATCCGCGGCCGGAGGCTCGGTGGAATAGACGTCGACCGCCGCGCCTGCGATCTTGCCGGCACGCAACGAGGCCGCCAGCGCGCGCTCGTCCACCACACCCCCGCGAGACGCCTGGATCAGCACGGCGTTCGCTTTCATCAGCCCCAACTCGCGTTCACCGATCAGGCCTTTGGTTTCCGGCAGCAAGGGAACATGCAGAGTGACCACGTCGGCCGCTTGCAGCAACGCGTCCAACGCCATCGGCTTCGCGCCCATGGCCGCGGCCGCGGCCATATTCCGCGGCGACGGATCGTAGAACACGATCCCACATCCCATCCGCTGAAAGGCCTGCGCGACCGCCATACCGATAGTGCCGAAACCGAGAAGGCCGACGAGCAAGCCGTCCAGTCCGGCCAAATTCTCGCCGACCATGCGGGCACGAAAGGCCGCGTAATTGCCGTTCTTGATCTCGGTGTCCGCCCAAGCGAAACGCCGCAGCAGCAGAGACGCGCAAGTCACCGCGTATTCCGCCAATGCGCCGTTGCTGCCGCCGGCGACATTGGCGACCGGGATGCCGAGTTGCCCCATCGCTTCGCGGTCGAGGCGGTCGAGGCCCGCCCCGGTCACCTGTACCAGCTTGATCGCCGTGTCTTTAAACAGCACGGGCGGCAATTTGGGCCCGACGGCCGGAATGATCAGCGCATCGGAAGCGCGCATGAGCGCCGGCACGTCGGCGTCGTCCGGCTTTCGATAAGTAACGCCAAGCGCCGGCGGCGCCGGCGCACCGACGCGAATGAAATCGGCCTCGGGCCGCAGGCAAAGGACTTTGTTGGTCATAGGGCACTCACTTCGTATTTGTCATTCCGGGATGGCCCGGAGGGCCAGGCCCGGAATCCATAATCCCTGTCCGCCATTATGGATTCCGGGTTCGCTCACTTCGCGAGCGCCCCGGAATGACCACCGACAGGATGGAGTTCATTTCAGAATGACACGAAATTCTCGGTGGTCGGCGCGATATCCGGCGTCGGGAAGAAGCAGAGCAGCACCAGCGGCTCACTTCCGGTGTTGCGAGTCACGTGTTTTTCCTCGGGCGGCACCAGCACGACATCGCCGGCTTTCACCGGCAATTCGCCGCCTTCATAGAAGGTCGTCCCGATCCCTTTAAGCACATAGATGCATTCCTCGTAGCCGTGGTGCAAATGCGGCCCGCGCAGCGATTCGCCCACGACAGGCACCGGAATTTCCACCACGCGGAAAGTGAGCTGCGAGCCGATCTCGCCCGACACCATTTCCAGCGCCGCGCGCCCGGGCAGGCCCATGCGCTTGCCTTCGCCCGCGCTAATCCTTCGCGCCATCAGCCGGCCTGCCGCAATTGCTTGATCTCGGCGGTGCCGCCCTGCACCGCGTCAAGCTGACGGAAGATTTCCGCCGACTCGCCAGCGATCGCGCCGGCGATATCGTCGAGCATGCGCAATCCCTTCTCCGCGGTCGCGTGCTGCGGGCTGCCGAACCACCCGGTCGCCGCGATGGAACGGATATCGGTCAGCACCGGCTGATAGCTGCGGGTGCGCCGCAGCTTGTCCATCTTGTGACCGTGGCTGTGATCGGACGAATAGTCGATGCGATCGAGATGCACGAGCTCGGGCCGATAGGCGAGCACCGCCAACGCCTCGATCTCGCCGCCATGGGTCAGACCGTTGCAGGTCTTGCCGTAAAGCTCCTCGGCGACATAGCAGGCCTGCACCGTGACCACGCTCATGCCGTGCTCGCGGTGCAGCGCCTCGGCCGCGATGGCGAGCGACGGGATATTGCCCTCGTGCCAGTTCAGGATGAGCAGGCGCTTTGCCCCGTGGCGGGCCGTCGAAACGCAGGTTTCCGTCACGATCCGCATGTAGGTGTCAGGCGTAAGCGTGATCGTGCCCTCGAACGGCATGTGCATCGGCGTGACGCCGAACGGTGTCGCCGGCAGCACCAGGCCGTCCATGCGCTCGGCCACCGCCGCAGCAATCACGTTGGCGGCGAAGGTGTCGGTACCGGTCGGCAGATGCGGACCGTGCTGCTCGACGCTGCCGGTGGGCAGGAGCACCAGCGGATTGGCTTTGAGCTGCGCCGCCACCTCGGGCTGCGTCAACTCTATGAAATACCGACTCGGCAACATGGCCTCTTCCTTTTTTCAACCTCGTAAACCGCTTCAAGCCGGAACCCCGCTCTCGAGGACGTGGCGATGCGACCCCCGCCCCAACGCAAGTTCCGGATATTGATCGGAGAGGCGGCTGCCGTGATAGTACGCTTTCCTATACGCCGGCCGCGCCTGGATGCGGGCCAGCCAATCGGCAACGCGCGGGTAATTCTTCTCCCACAACCACTCCAGGCCGAGATCCTCGACACGGTCGAGCAACGGCGCGATGGCGATATCGGCAAGGCTGTAGCCCGCGCCGAGCAGCCAAGGTCCCCCGTTCTCGGAGAACATCCAATCCATGCGCGCGGCAGTATTCCGCAGCGCCTGGTAGGCCGCATCGAGTTCGTCCTGACTGAAACCCCGGCTACGATCCATTTTCTTGTAAAAGGCGGCCTTTACCGGCCGCCGGCTTACCTGCTCCTCGAATTGCTCGTCGGTCATTGCTTGGAATTTGTGCAGCAGTCCGCCGAACTGAAATGACGGATAGCGAACCGCCGGCGTCGGCACCGCATCGACAAACGCGAGCCACGCCCGCATCCTGGCCAGCCCATAAGCATCCGGCGGCGCCAGCGGCACTGCGGGAAATACCTGATCGAGATACTGCAAGATGACGGAAGACTCGAAGACCGCGCGCCCGTCGTGAATCAGCGTCGGGACCACGCCGTTCGGGTTGAGTTTAAGATACCAATCGGACAAGTGATCATGGTTCTTGGAGACGAGACGGCGATCGATCCAGTCGAGGGATTTCTCTTCCAAGCAGAGGCGTACCTTCAGGCTGCATGTCGACTGGGAAAAATTGTAAAGCTCGAGCATGCTACCCCCACAGCGCAGCCAATCGTGGGAGCGCTACGCTGCCATGCTCCGTACGCTCACGCGCAGTTATATCCCCCCAGGCGACAATGGCTTTCTCATAGGCCGGACGCGCCGCGATCCGCTGGTACCATGCGTCCAAATGACGGAGATTCTTCCACAGCGGCGCCATCATGAAAGATTCGAGCCGCCGCAAATACACAACAAGGGCGATATCGGCGAGTGAATAGCTTTCGCCGGCAAGCCAGGCATTCTCCGCGAGAGTCGCGTCCATTTCCTCGAAAAGCCGCTTGAACGCTTTCACCGCATCGGGTAGCAGCGGCGAGTCAAGGCCGGACTCAATATTCGTTTGATCGTTGGATTTGCGCACCTCGTCGCGCATCTGCGCGTAATAGCGGTCGATCTTGGAAGAGCCCGCGGCTTTATAGATGTGCCGATTGACAACACAAACCCCGATCGTGCGGCTGGCGACGTGAATGCCTTCGTCTATCTTGCGCATCCATAACCGCATCCGCGCCCGTGCTAACGGCGATGCCGGCCGGAACGGCGGTTGAGGAAAAGCATCCTCCAAATATTCCATAATGACCAAGGACTCTGCGAGCGCGGCGCCGCCGTCAACGATCACCGGCACCAGCCCCTTGGGGTTGAGACGATGATAATCGTCCGGCAGATCCTCGACATTGCCGCGTGCAGTGTCGAGAATGAGGCCCTTCCAGGGAAGCGACTTTTCTTCCAGCAACAGCCTTACGCGCTGCGCAGCGGTTGAGCGGTCGTAATGATAAAGCGTGAGCACGGTAGGTCCCGAAGGCATCCCGGCGGCCGGAGCCGCCGGGAATTGCGGTGCCTCAGGTCAACGACGCCGGCCGCTTCGGCAGCCCCAGAGCCTTCTGCGCGGCCCACACGTATTTCATGTCGACGATCTTTCGCCAATCCATGTCCTTCGGCACATCGCCTGTCTTTTTGAGGACGTCGCAGAACTCGTTCATCGCCGCTGCGTTCTCGAAGCCGCCGTCCGGGCTGATCTGGTTGAGTTCGACCTGATATAAGGCCTTGAACGCCGGCGGGATCGAGTAGCCGTAGTCCTCCATGATCTTGTAGGCCTTCTCCTTGTTCTCCGGCTTGAACAGCCACTGCCGTGCCTTCACATCGGCGCGGACGTAGGCGTAAGCCGTGTCTTCATTCTTCTCCAGCCATGAACCTATCGCCGCGTAGCCCTCTTGCGGCGCCTGATGGATTTTATGGTAGATGAATTTGCCACCGGCCGCCTTCAGGCCAGCCTCGTGGCGCGGAAGCAGACTGGCCGCATCCACGGTGCCGGCGATCAGCGCCTGGAGCCGCTTGTCGGAGCCGCCGGAGGTCGGCACGAACTGCATGTCCTTTGGATCGAGGCCGAGAATCTTGAGCACCTGCTCCATCACCCAGGTGTTGCGACCGTTGAGCTGCCCGCCAGTTATCTTCTTCCCCTTCAGGTCGGCGGGCGTGTTGATGCCTTTGCGCACACCCATGATCCACCACTCCTTGTCCCGGTAGATCGAGATCAATTTGATCCCAAGTCCGCTTTTTGCGCCGGCGGCGAGGGCGGTGCTGGTGTCGGCATGCGAAACGTCGAGACTGCCGCCGATCAGCCCGGGGATATACTGGTCCGACATCGTTACCTGGAAATCGTCGATGCCCACTTCCTTGAAATACCCGAGCGCCTGCGCCAGCCGGTAACTCCAGGCGGTTGCATAATTGGGGTTGAATTCCCCCATGCGCAGCTTGTGCAGGTTGGCCTTGATTGTTTCGACATTCGGTGTCTGTGCGCCGGCGATGTCCTTGGTCGCCGCCGCGATGAATGTGCCAAGTACGCCCGCGCCGCCCAGTTTTAAAACGTCGCGGCGCGGCAGAACGAGATGTTTCCTCATGGTTTGCTCCCTTCCCTTGAGCACGTCGTTACAACATTAATAGCGAATGATTGCCGCTCACAGCCCCTCTACCCGCCGCCAGGGCGCCACGTAGGCTTCCAACCAGCGGGTAAGTTGAACGAGGCTCAGCGAAACGACCACCAGCAAGAACAGCACCGCGTACATCAGCGCGGAATTGAACGTGTCGGCCGAACGGTTCACCAGATAGCCGAGGCCGTTCGAGCCGCCGAATATCTCGGCGATGATGACGCCGACCAGCCCGCGGCCAATGCCCTGCTGTATGCCTGAGATGATAAACGGCAGCGTGTAAGGCAGCACGACCTTGGTGTAGAGCTCGCGGCGGCTGGCGCCGAACACGCGCGCGGCGGCGAGCAGCGACTTGTCGGTCGTTTTCACGCCAGCCCAGGAATTGATGATGATCGGGAACACGGCCGACAGCACGATGATCGTGATCTGCATCTTGACCGAGAAGCCGAGGAACAGGATGAACAGCGGCACCAGCGCAATCCGCGGCAGAGAAGCCAGCGCCCACACGTAGGGGCTCAATATCTTTTCGACGTATCTGTTGCCGCCCATCAGCAAGCCGGCCGGAATGCCGATCACGCAAGCAATCACAAGGCCGATGCCGAGGTCCCTGAGCGTGTAGAGGAGATGGTCGCGGATTGAGCCAGAGACCACCGCGCCCGGCGGCGCCGTGGTGGTCAGCCCGTGCCACAAGGCTTCGAACATGCTGCTTGCTTTGGGAAAGAACAGCGGGCTGACGGCTCCCGAGCGCGCAAACAACTCCCAGATGCAGAAGAAGACGGTGAGATTGACGACTGTGATTACCCAGGAGCCATACCGGTTCCAGACCTCGCCCGGGGTCAATTTGGTGTCTTCGAAACGGCCGGGATCTATTTCGTCACCGTCGCCGATCGCTTGGTTTCTTTCGTATGCCGTCATCGCTTCGCTCCGCGTGCGGCCTGGAACGCTTCGTCCTTCACCAGCCGCCAGATATGATCGTACAGCCTGCCGTAGTCAGGATGCGTTTTCAGGTCATACCCGAACCGTGGCCGCGGGATATTGATATCGACGATTTCCTTGATACGCCCAGGACGAAACGAGATCACGACCACGCGGTCGGCGAGCGTGATCGCCTCATCGATCGAATGGGTAATGAAGACAACCGTCTGGCCAGTCTCGGAAACGATGCGCTCGAGCTCGCTCTGCATCGCTTCCCGCGTCATGGCGTCGATGGCGGCGAAGGGTTCGTCGGCAAGCAGGATGTCGGGTTCTGAGACCAGCGCCCGGGCGATGCCGACGCGTTGTTTCATGCCGCCGGAGAGTTCGTAAGGATATGATTTTTCGAATCCAGTCAGATTGACGAGATCGAGAAAGCGCGCCACCCGCTCGTCCATCTCTTGCTTCGACAAGCCCAATTTCTGCAGCTCGAAAGGCATGCGCACGTTGGATTCGACCGTGCGCCAGGGCATCAAGGCATAATCCTGGAAAACCATGGCGCGGTCGGGTCCGGGGCCGCTAACCGGCTTGCCATTCACTTCGATCGTGCCTTCCCAAGGCTCGACCAGCCCGGATACGGCGTTGATGAACGTCGTCTTGCCGCACCCGGACGGACCCACCAGCACGACAAACTCGCCGCGATTCACGGTCAGCGTAATGTCACGCAAAGCGGTTAGCCGCTTGCGCTCGCGGTGGAGGGTATAGCCGATCGTCAATCCCTTGGACACAATCACCGGCGCGCCGATGGCACGCGCCGGCCGGGCCGACCGGTTCGCCGCCATGCTCAGCCGCTCACTCGCCATGAACCCACCTTCCGTCTTTCCATGAACATGGACGCAGAATCTATTCCCGCCCATTCCCGTGCAAGCGGGAATCCAGCTTGAGCGGAAAGACGCGTCAATACCACTTGGTCGCGGCCCTAGGCCACATTGACCTTTCTCGCCTCGGCCCGCTGGCGCGCCTCGTCGATCACATCCTCAATGCGCACATATTGCCCCCGCGCCTCGATCGAGCGCAACGCCGCGTTTACGACGGCGACCGCGACATTGCCGTTATGCGCGGTCAATTCGTTCGGCTTGCCGGTGCGGCAGCTCTCGGCGAATAATTCCAGCTCCGCGCTGAACATGTCGCCTTGTGGGACGGCCAAATCCTCGCGCTTGCCGTAGCCGTCCTTGCCGCGCTGGATGTAAAGGGCCGAGCTCAGGTGCAGCTTGCTCGGCGTATCCCAGCTCGAAAAATCGGTTTCGCTGTGCATCAAACCCTTGGCCCCGAACACGCGGACCGAAAAGACGCCCGGCGAGGTCCAGCACGAGCCGACATAGCCGATCTTGCCGTCGGCGAAACGCAACAGCGTCATCGACTGATCGTCCACCTCGGCGCCGACCGGCGAGAGCTTGGATGCCATCGAACTTGCCTCCGCGATCTCGCCGCCGAGGAAGTGCAGGATGTCGAATTGATGAATGGCGAGTTGCGACAGGGGGCCGCCCGGCGCCTTGGCCTTGTACCATCGCCAGGTATTCGGCGTCAGCTCAAGTGCGCGTTCGTTTGAGAAATTCGCTTCCATGAAAGCGACGCGGCCGAGTTCGCCGGCGTCGATCGCCTCGCGTATGCGGCGAATGCTGCCGATAAGCCGAGCACTGTGACCCACCGTGACGGTGACGCCGTATTTCTGCTCCAGCGCGGCAATATCCACACCGTCTTCCAGCGTAGCGGCGATCGGTTTCTCGGTGTAGACGTGCTTGCCCGCCTTGGCGATCTCCGCGGCCACCGGCAAGTGCTGCTCGTTCGGCACCGTAATGATGACGCCGCGGATTTCCGGATCCGACAGAAGCGCCTTCATGTCCGGCACGCCCTTGACGCCGAATTCCTGCTCAAAGGCGCGGCGCTTATCCTCGGTGCGGCTGTAGCCGGCGACGATTTTGAGCTTGTCGGATTTGGCGACCGCCCGCGTCAGCACCTTGGCCCAGCGGCCGAGGCCGACGATCCCGAGCTTCACCGGTTGCGCAGCCATCATGATCTCCCTGTTCAGGTCCCGTCCTTGCGCCGATCGGGGTTTTCAATGACCCAATTTGCCCGGAAAAGGCAACAGGTCTTCTATAAGATATAAAAGAAAAGACTCCAAGCGCAGACTTTTCCAAAGCCGACCTGCACGCGCTGCCGCCGCCAAAGCGCGCGGGCCATCGTCGTTGCTCTACTTTGGAAGCCGAGCGCCGGCCGGAAAGGGTGACCTTGCACCGCTCGAAATGCGCGGCCGAGTGAGCTACATCAGGCGAATGCGGAGCGAAAAAGAGCAGGTCGCCCTCTCCTCCATTGCGGCCTCGGCAGGGTTGACGATCGCCAAGGCGGTCGTCGGCTTTTCCACCGGCTCGCTCGCCATTTTGTCGGAGGCTGGCCATTCGCTGATCGATTGCGGCGCCGCCGTGATGACTTATGTCGCCGTGCGTGTCTCCGGCAAGCCTGCCGACGAGCAGCATAATTATGGTCATGGCAAAGTGGAGGCGGTTTCGGCGCTGGCCGAGACGGCCCTGCTGTTCGTTTTGTCCGGCGTGGTGATCTGGGAGGCCGCTCAACGCCTGCTCGCACACGGCCACGAGGTCGAGGCCACTTTCTGGGCGTTTGCCGTGATGGCGGCGTCGATCATCGTTGACTTTTTCCGCTCGCGCGCCTTGTCGCGCGTCGCCGCGCGCACGGCGAGCCAGGCGCTGGAAGCGGATGCACTTCACTTCTCCTCCGACCTATGGTCGTCGCTCGCCGTGCTGGCCGGGCTCGCCGGCGTGCGCTTCGGCCTCTGGTGGGCGGATTCGGCAGCGGCGCTGGCAGTCGCGATTCTGGTGTGTATCGCGGGCTGGCGGCTCGGCCGCCGAACTGTCGACACGCTACTCGACGCCGCACCCGAGGGCGCCGCATCGGCCATTCGGACGGTCGCGGCCAAGGTGCCGGGTGTGGTCAAGGTCGAGAGCGTGCGCGCGCGCGCGGTCGGGGAAAAGACGTTCATCGATTTGATCGTCGGCGTGAGCCGAACGCTGCCGCTCGACCGCGTCAGCGCGTTGAAAGAAGAAGTGATCGAAGCCTTGCGGGACAAGATGCCGGGGGCCGAGCCCACCGTGACCACCGATCCTCTCGCACTCGACAATGAGACCGTGCTCGATCGGGTGATGGTGATCGCGCGCAACCGTGCGCTGGCCGTGCATCATGTGACGGTCCACGAACTCCGCGACAAGCTCGCGGTTTCGCTCGATCTGGAGGTCGACGGAAAGCTGTCGCTGCACGCCGCGCACGCCATGGCCGACGGTCTCGAAAGGGCCGTTGCCGCCGAGCTCGGGCCCGGCGTCGAGGTCGAAACCCATATCGAGCCGCTGCAGCCGCAGGATCTACTCGGCCGCGAGGCACCACCTGAACGCGTGCAGGCGGTGACGATGGCGCTTACCGAACTGGCCGCCGAGGGCCACGTGATCCGGGACGTGCATGACGTGCGGGTGCGTGAAACCGACGAAGGGGAGATCGTCAACTTCCATTGCCGCGTCGACCCCGCGCTTACCGTCGAGGCGGTGCACGAAAAAGTCGATACGTTGGAGCGCGCCTTGCGCGCCCGCTCGCCTTCGATCAAGCGCGTCATCGGCCACGCGGAGCCGATGCGGTAAGGCGCGTGTTCGCCACATTTTCCGAGTGACGACGCAGGGACCGCGCTTCCGGGCAGTCGCGTGCGCGAGTACCCGCGCGCACCGTCAATAATGATTGTCGAACATACATGCGAGTCAATTTCCCCGCGGTTTCGGGGCCATCCATATTGACCGCCATAATGCAGTCGTCCAACATTGCCAGCGTCACGCGGATGGAATGAACACGGTGAAGGGAGAGTGGACGCGCATCGATACCGACCTCCTCATTATCGGAGGGGGGGTTGCGGGCAGCATGGCGGCGGTCCCTGCGCTCGAAGCCGGCTTGGAAGTGGTCATCTGTGAAAAGGGCCGCGTCCTCGATAATTGCGGCAGCGTCGGTTGTGGCGTCGACCATTACCTGACGATCATGGACACTGGTCCGGAATGGGACACGCCGGAATTCCTGATCAAGCATTTGCCCGATCTCACCGATGGTATCGTCGACATCGAGGTGGCCGGCCGCGTGATCCGCGAGATGCCGCGTATCTTGCGCAAGATTGAAAGCATGGGCGTCGACTTCACGGATCCGCGCACAGGCACTTACGAGCGCGTGCGCTCGTTCGGCTTGCCGGGCCTGTACCACGTCCATTTCGAAGGCACGGATTTCAAGCGGCGAATCGGCAAACATGTACGTTCCGGCCGCGCGACCGTGCTTACGCGCACGATGGCGGTCCAGGTCTTAGCCGAGGACAATAAGGCCTATGGGGCACTCGCCTTCAACTTTCGCACCGGAGAGTGGGTGGCGATTCGCGCGAAGTCCGTCGTACTGACGACGGGAGACGTCAACCGCATCTCGCAAAACGCCTCCGGGCTCGCCTTCGACAGTTGGCACTTCCCCTACAATACAGGCGATGCGCAGGCGATGGGGTTTCGGGTCGGGGCATCGCTCGCGAATATGGAATTCGTCGAGATGACCCTCACGCCGAAGGGATTTTCCGCGCAGGGACTGAACGCGCTTGTTAGTATGGGCGCGTATTTTCTTAACAAAAGCGGCGAGCGCTTCATGTTCCGCTACGACACGAAGGGCGAAAATGCCCGGCGCGCGATTCTCGCGGATGCAGTCGTCAACGAGTACCTGTTGGGCAACGGCCCGATCTATCTTGATTGCCGTCATTTACCGAAAGAGACGCTCGACGCCATGGAGGCGACGCTTCAGGTCGACCGCTACACTTTGCCGGCATTTTATCGGCAAAAGGGCGTGAACCTACGCGAAGACATGATTGAGATTTCGGTCTCCGAGCTTTCGATCCGCCGTAGCGGCGTGTATTTCCGCGGCAGCGGGCTTGCGGTGGACGTGAATGGCGAAACATCCGTCGAAGGCCTGTTCGCTGCCGGCGATTGCGCAACGGTAAGCGGCGGCATTTCTGGAGCGGCGGTGCTCGGCCATATCGCAGGAGAAGGCGCAGTCGAGCGTATCCGGCGCATCAACGGCGCACGTCCCGAGATCGACTGGGACGATGCGGAAACCACACGCGAGCGCGGACGCAGTTTCACGAGACGTGACAACGGCCTGCCGTGGCAGCAGTTCGAACAGCGCACGCGACAATGCGTCACCGATTACGCAGGCGTGCGCCGTACGCGCCATAGTCTCCTGCATGCGCTCGATACCTTGCATGCCTTGGCGAAACAGGAGGATCACCTCATCGCCGATGACCTGCATGGAATGATGCGCGTGCACGAGTCCAGAAATATCCGGCTTAACGCGGAAATCATGTCGACCGCCGCGCTGGCGCGGGAGGAGAGCCGTACCGGCTCGGCACACCGGCGGATCGATTTCCCGCAAGCGAATGATGAGAAATTCCGTAAGTTCATAGTTGTGGACAAAGGCGAAGGCGGCAAGGCAAGAGTGCGATATCTCGATTCCGGTCTACCGCTATCGGCCGGCTTCGCGCGCGTGTCGTCATTGTCCTAGGGAGGGCGGACGGTGGAAATCGCAGGCCGCACAGTCCACAATCCGATCGTGATCGATGAGGCGCGTTGCGTGCGCTGCAATCTTTGCGACTGGATTTGTCCAGGCGACATCATCTACAAGGAAGAAGACAACAAGCTCACATTGCCCGTCATCCAGTATCCTGACGAATGCTGGTACTGCGGACTTTGCGAATCGATTTGTCCGACAGACGCCATTAGCGTGACGTTTCCGGAGCAGATGTTGCACAACCGCTCAAATGTTGTGAATCTGCTCGGTAAAATTGCGGATAGCGGCCGCTGATCGAAGGCTGGAAAGCTGCTTGAGCCAAAAGTCTTACAGCAGGAGCACTGCATGATCGATGCGATTACGGCAGGCTTCGCCGCGCTGCTCTCCGGACACGCATTGCTCTTCCTCATATTGGGCTGCCTATACGGGATCATGATCGGCCTGACTCCAGGCCTGGGGGGAATTGTCGCCCTCGCGCTGCTGCTTCCGTTCACCTATGGCTTCGATATCGTCTCGACCCTGGCACTGCTGCTGAGCGCGCATATCGCAACGATCTGGGGCAGTTCCGTCACAGGCATTCTTTTTCGCGTGCCGGGTGCCGCGAAGAGCGTGGCCCTTGTGTTCGACGGCTTTCCGATGACGCAGAGAGGTGAGGCTAGTCGGGCACTCGGCGCTTCGGCGACCGCGGCGCTGATGGGCGGCGTGATCGGCGCGATCTTCCTCGCAATATCGATTCCTATCGTCCGTCCGGTGATGCTTGCGCTCGGGCCTGCCGAATATCTCATGCTTGCGCTTTGGGGTCTGACCGTCATCGCCACGTTCAGTGAAGGCTCGGTGCTCAAGGGGCTTATCGCCGCGGCGCTCGGGCTTCTGGTGGCATTCATCGGAACGGATATCGTCACTTCGACGCCGCGCTTTACCTTCGGAAGCATCTATCTGCTCGACGGAATCTCGTTTCCAGTGGCGATGATCGGGCTGTTCGCCGTGGCGGAAATGATGAAAATGTTCGTCAAGGGCAAGTCCATGGTCGAGCGCCAGATTGGCCGGCAGGACAGCACGGTCTGGCAAGGCGTACATGACGCTGTCCGGAACTGGTTCTTGGTTCTGCGTTCAAGCCTGCTCGGCCTCTGGATCGGCGTATTGCCGGGCATCGGCGCCAGCGTTGGCGGCATCGCCGCCTATGCGCAAGCCGTCCAGACCTCGAAAGAGCCGGACAAGTTCGGCAAAGGCGCGGTCGAAGGGGTTATCGCGCCCGATGCCACCATCGGCGCCAATGAGGGTGGCGGGCTCCTGCCGACCCTGGCGCTCGGCATTCCGGGCGGCGAAAGCATGGCGATTCTGCTTGTTGCTTTCATCAGCGCCGGCATCACTCCCGGCCCGCAGATGCTGACGGAGCACCTCGATCTCGTCTTCACGCAGGTTTGGATCATCGTATTGGCGAATGTCTTGACGTCTCTAATAGGACTCGGAATTTCGCCCTTTTTGGCGCGGCTCCCCGCGATCAATCCGAAGATCATCGTGCCGCTAGTGCTTGGCGTCTGCCTCACAGGTGCCTATGCATCTCATCTGCGGCAAAGCGACGTGGTCATCGCCGCGATCTTTGGCGTTATCGGATATCTGATGGACAAGTATAACTATTCGCGCGCCAATTTCGTGATCGGAATGGTCCTTGCGGTCATGATCGAGCGCAATTTGCACCTTTCGCTGACGCTCTACGGAGATTGGTTTATTTTCACCCGCCCCGTAGCGCTGATCATGCTGGTCCTGATCATTGTCACAACCGCACTTCCGCTTATTCGCGCACAGCGGTCACGATCGCGGCCGGTCCGCGCACAACCCTATCCGAGCGGCGATTCGATATGAGCAGACGTGTTCAGGAGAACATTATTGCTGTCGCAGTCCTTGCCATCTTTATCGCTGCGATTATCGCCAGCATGAACTACGGGCCGCGCGCGCGACTTGTTCCTATCCCAATTGCCTCGCTGGGCGCCATTCTTACGGTGGCGCAACTCATCTATCAGAACTTTCGTCCAGACGCCGAGCTTCAGGTCAACCTGCTGCGCTTTCTGGCCAAAGGGGGAGCGCCGGGTTCGGGCGACGAGCCCGCAGGCGCTCAAGCCGATGGGCGCAACGCCGCGGCGGCGGAAGCGGCCGCATTTGGGCTCAAGGACTTGGCGGCGCTCGGCGTGGTCGCGTTGCTTGTCGCGCTCATGCTCCTCGTCGGTCCTTATGCCGCTGTCTTTGCGTTCACCGCGGGTTACTTCGTCGCGTCGAAACAATATCCGGTCATCAAGGCGCTGGTCTATGCGCTTGGTTTCGCTGCGCTGGCTTACTTGGTGTTCCATGTCGTTCTCGACGTGCAATTCGAGCTGAGCCCGATCGGGTTCGGATGGTTCTAGTTCTTCGATTTGCGAGGCCAGGGAAGCCTGGTACCGCCGCGAGGAAATAGGTGCAAAATAAACGGGAGAACGCCATGTTCAGGATGCTGACGACAATAGCAGCAGCGGCCCTTCTCGGGTCGAGTATCGCGGTCGCAGTGCCGGCTTCCGCCGCAGATTATTACAAGGGCAAGACGGTCACGCTTATAGTGCCCAATTCGCCGTCTGGAACGATGACGCAATATGCGCGGATGCTGGCGCCATACATTCAGAAGCATCTTGGCGCGCGGCTGGTGCGGCTCAAGAACGTGCCTGGCGCCGGTGGGTTGAGGGGAAGCAACGAGTTATGGCGTGCCAATCCCGACGGCCTGACGATCGGATTCACGAATGTGCCGGTGCTGGTCATGGCGCAGCTCGCCAAGAGCCCTGGCGTCCAGTTCGATGCCACGAAATTCGTCTATCTCGGGCGTGCAGCATCCGAGCCCCGCGTCCTCGTCGTGGGAGCCAAGGGCGGAATTCACACGATTGCGGACGTCAAGAAACTCGGGCGTCCTTTTGCCTACGCGTCCCAAGGCACGGACGAGGACTTCTATTCGACGGCCGTGCTGGCCGACGCGTTGGGATTCAACCTGCGCCTCGTTACCGGCTATGAAGGGAATTCGGACACGACGCTCTCGGTCATCAAGGGCGACACCGACTGTCACATGATGGGCTGGATCGCGGCAAAATCCGGCGTCGATGCCGGCGATCTGCGCGTGCTTTTAACAATGACGAAAGAACGCCTCAGCGACCTTCCTAATACGCCAACAGCTTTAGAACTGAC
The DNA here is from genome assembly GCA_035765795.1 of Pseudolabrys sp. GTDB lineage: Bacteria > Pseudomonadota > Alphaproteobacteria > Rhizobiales > Xanthobacteraceae > Pseudolabrys. The sequence goes on from DASTWX010000121.1 coordinate 16,079, forward strand.
AGCCGATCCAACGAAGAAGCGTATGATAAATGCGGTCATTACGATTCTCGATATGAGCCGCGGCTTTTTCGGACCGCCCAAGATGGACAACCAGGCCACCAAGGAAATGCGTGCGGCAATTGCCGCAACTTTCAAGGATCCGGCTTTGCTCGCCGAAGCAAAAAAGCGACGTTTTGATCTCGATTTTGCCTCAGGTGAAAAGCTTCAAAACGGCATCGACGAGGTGGTTGCTCAAGATAAAACCTTGAGCGAAATCCTGCGGAAGGCGCTCAAATCGATCCAGTAGGTCATGCGCTATGAGGCCGCCGGAGAACACCCGGCGGCCTTTTTTTCATTAACGCTCGACCGGAACGCCGACAAGGTTGCCCCATTCCGTCCAGGACCCGTCATAGACTTTTACTTTCGGGTATCCGAGGATTTCGTGGAGCGCGAAATAAGCTACCGTCGCGCGGTGGCTCATCCGGCAATAGGCGATGACGCTATCGTCCGGCTTGATCCCGATCTTTGCGGCCAACGGTGCAAGTTCGGTCGCCGGCCTGAACGCCTTGTTCTCGTCCATCAGCGAAGCAAAAAAGAAGTGCTTGGCGCCGGGAATGCGCCCGTAACGTACTGCGCCGGTATCGGGGCCGCCCGGACCGCCGACGCGCTCGCCGCGGTATTCCTCCGGTGAACGGGCGTCGACGATTTTTGTCGTGCCGTCGCCGAGCGACGCCAGAACATCGTCGCGAAAAATTCGCATTTCCTCATTTCGCTTCACCGGCCGATAGACGACCGGGACGGGTGGCCGCGGAAACTCGGTTTGCAGCGGCTTTCCCGCTGCGGCCCAACCATGACGGCCACCGTCGAGCACGCTCACTTTCGCGTGGCCGCAATAACGCAAGGTCCACCATCCGTAGATGCCGAACTGGATGTCCTCACCATAGATGACCACGTGCGTATCGTTACCGATCCCGGCCGCGCCCATACGACGCGCAAATTCATCCGGATCGGGAAAGTCACGCTGAAGGCTGTCCCATAGCATCTCCTTCCACAGCCAACAGATGGCGCCTGGGACGTGTCCGGCCTTGTAGGCCTGCATGTCGTCCTGGCGTAATCCCGCAACATCGATGATGCGAAGGTCCGCATCTCCCGCATGCGCCTCAAGCCAGTCCGGCGTCACCAGCGATGCGGGCTGGGTCATGGCATCCATGGCTGTCCTCTCCTGTCGTTTGTAGGTGTTGCGCTGTCCCGCGCAGTATCGTGAGCTTGCTGCAGCACGGTGACCTCAACGCGCGATCCGAGCAAGATGCGGCTGACGACGCCGCCGGAAACAGCCGCTGTCTTGACGGCGTCCAGATGCTGTGACGGGAAATCAGCGGTCAAGCTCACCGTGATGGCGATCGCGTCGCGCTCGCCTGCCACGTCGGCCGGTATGAAAGCGACATCGACCATCAGGTCGCGGGCCGGTAGATGATTGGCCTGAAGGAAGGTACGGATCGATCCCGTGGCGCATGAGCCGATCGCCAGGAGCAGAAGCTCGCCTGAACTGCATCCGGAATCGCTTCCGCCGTCCTCCAGCTTGCGGTCGGTGATGATCTGATGGCGTCCTGCACGGCAGAGCAGCCGCTTTCCTTCCAGCCTGGTGACGCGGATCATGGAGTCGGCTCCCCCATCAAATGCGCTGCACCGTATTGCAATCGTGGCGCATTGCACAAGAGTTGTTCCGGCAGGCTCCGGCTGCGGTTCGGCCGCTGCGAGCAACGCAGCCAAGTACGGCGCTGCCCGCCAAACGCGGAAGTCCCCTTGTCACGGCACCAGCACCGCCGCGCCTTGCAGCCGGCCGTCGCGCAAATCGGAGAGCGCCTCGTTCGCGCGATCGAGCGGATAGCGGGTCACTTCCGCATGCACGCCTGCTTTCGGCGCAAGCGCCAGAAATTCACGCGCGTCGGCGCGGGTGAGGTTGGCGACCGACCTCATCTGCCGCTCTTCCCATAACAGCGCGTACGGCATGCGCGGGATATCGGACATGTGGATGCCGCCGCAAACGACCCGGCCGCCTTTCTTCACCGCCTTCAGCGCGGCCGGCACGAGCGCGCCCACCGGTGCGAAGATGATGGCGGCGTCGAGCAATTCCGGCGGGGCTTCGTCGGAGCCGCCGGCCCACACTGCGCCGAGCGTTCGAGCGAACTCCTGCGCGGCCGTGTCGCCGGGCCGTGTGAAGGCGAAGACCCGCCGCCCCTGCCAAACCGCGACCTGCGCGAGGAGGTGAGCGGCGGCGCCGAAACCATAAAGCCCGAGCGTCTCGCCCTCGCCGGCCATGCGATAACTGCGCCAGCCGATCAGACCCGCGCAGAGCCACGGCGCGATCTCGGCATCGCCGCCGGTTTCGCCGAGCGGGAAACAGAAGCGCGCGTCGGCCACCGTGTGCGTCGCGTAGCCGCCATCGCGCGTGTAGCCGGTGAACACCGGATGGTCGCACAGGTTCTCTCGGCCGCTGCGGCAATAAGGGCAGACGCCGCAGGTCGCGCCGAGCCACGGCACGCCTACCCGCTCTCCGATTTCGAAACCGCCGACGTCCGCCCCCATCGCGGCTACGCGACCGACAATTTCATGGCCGGGAACGATCGGCAGCTTGGCGCGCGGCAACTCGCCGTCGACCACGTGCAAGTCGGTGCGGCAGACGCCGCACGCGGACACCGCAACAAGAATTTCGCCCTTGCCCGGAACGGGAAGCGGCTGCTCGCGCATGGCGAGCGGCGTTCGCGGTTCGTCCAGCACCATCGCGCGCATATCGGCCATCATTCTTCCTTCCAATCGCTGGTCGAAGTCCTTAGATCAGATGATACATTCTGCCTGTCAGGCGCGGGCTCGACCCGCGCATCCATGATGAGCTTCAGCAAGTGAGAGCCTTACGTAACTCTTCACTTGGGGATCGGCTTCGTGGATTGCTGGGTCAAGCCCGGCAATGACCAACCGCTGCCGTTGGATCAAACCTCATGCGCACAGATATCGCCCAACCCATTCGCCTCCAGGATTACCGCCCGCCGGATTGGCTGGTGGAAACCGTCTCGCTCGATTTTGCACTCGATCCGACGCAGACACGCGTCCGCGCCACGCTGCGCCTGAAACCCAATCAGGACAACCCGGCTGCGCCGCTGGTCTTCGACGGAGATGGGCTTACTTTGCGGTCGCTCAAGATCGATGGCGCCGAGCCCGCGCCGGACAGTTATCTCGTCTCGCCCGACCAACTCACCATACCTCAGCCGCCAAGCGGCCCCTTCACGCTCGAAATCGAGACGCTGGTCGATCCGACCGCCAACACTCAGCTCTCCGGGCTCTACCGGTCCAGCGGGACATGGTGCACGCAATGCGAGGCGGAAGGCTTCCGCCGCATCACCTATTTTCCTGACCGGCCCGACGTGATGGCCATCTACACCACACGCATCGAAGCCGATAAAGCGCAGGCGCCGGTGCTCCTGTCGAACGGCAATCTCATCGAGAGCGGCGAGTTGCCGGGCGGCCGGCACTTCGCCGTTTGGCACGATCCTCATCCCAAGCCTTCTTATCTATTCGCGCTGGTGGGCGGCGATCTTGCGTGCGTGGAAGAGAAACTCCGTACCATGTCCGGGCGCGAGGTCACTCTGCGCATCTATGTCGAGCACGGAAAGGAAGACCGCTGCGGCTACGCGATGGATTCGCTCAAGCGCGCGATGCGCTGGGACGAAGAAGCGTTCGGGCGCGAATACGATCTGGACATTTTCATGATCGTCGCCGTGTCGGACTTCAACATGGGCGCGATGGAGAACAAGGGCCTCAACGTCTTCAACGACAAATACGTGCTGGCCACACCGGAAACGGCGACCGATTGGGACTACGCGCATATCGAAGGCGTGATCGCGCACGAGTATTTCCACAACTGGACAGGCAATCGCATCACCTGCCGCGACTGGTTCCAGCTTTGCCTGAAGGAAGGACTGACGGTCTTTCGTGACCAGGAGTTCTCCTCCGACATGCGCTCGCGGCCGGTCAAGCGCATCGCGGATGTGCGCGGCTTGCGCGCCGCGCAATTCGTCGAGGACGCAGGCCCCCTCGCCCATCCGGTGCGTCCGCAGGCGTACAAAGAGATCAACAACTTCTACACCAGCACCGTTTACGAGAAGGGCGCCGAAGTGGTGCGCATGGTGCAGACGTTGGTCGGACCGGAGCAATTCCGCGCCGGCATGGATCTCTATTTCGAGCGTCACGACGGAGAAGCCGCCACCATCGAGCAGTTCATCCAGTGCTTCGCGGATGCGAGCGGACGCGACATGGCCCAGTTCATGCGCTGGTATAATCAGGCCGGCACGCCGGAGGTCACGGTGAGCGGCCGCTATGACGGCGCACGCAAGACTTACCTGCTCGAGTGCAAGCAGACCGTGCCGCCGACGCCGGGGCAGCCGGACAAAGAACCGATGGTGATCCCGTTGGCGTTGGGGCTGGTTGGGAAGGACGGCCGCGACCTGCCGCTGCAATCGGCGGCTGACGGTATCCTCGACCGTGGTGTGTTGGTGCTGAACCAGGCGGCGCAACAGCTTGAATTCACCGGCATCGCCGAACGGCCGATGCTATCGATCAACCGCGGCTTTTCCGCGCCGATCAAGCTCGTCACCGATCTCGACGCCGGCGACCTCGCCTTTCTCGCCGCCCACGACAGCGATCCGTTCAATCGCTGGCAGGCGCTGCAGACCATCTCGACGCGGGCATTGATCGACAACGTCAGCGCGCTGCGCGCAGGCAAGGCGGCGCGCGCCGACGAGAAGCTGATGGTCGCATTCGCCGCCGTCCTCGAGGATGCTTCGCTCGAACCGGCCTTCATTGCGCTCGCTCTCACGCCGCCGGGCGAAGGCGACATCGCGCGCGAGATCGGAAGCGATATCGACCCTGATGCGATCTTCCGTGCCCGCGCCATGTTGCGTGCCGAAGTCGGCACTCGATTGGCCGCCGCCCTGGAAACCGCTTACGAGCGCATGGCGGTGCCAGGCGGCTACACGCCGGATGCGGCTAGCGCGGGACGGCGCGCATTGCGCAACGTATGCTTGGATTTGATGGCGGCCACCGCCGCACCGGAGGCGATTGCCCGCGCGATGCATCAATACCGGACGGCAGATAATATGACCGATCGTATGGCGGCATTGGCGACACTGGCGCTGCATGCGGTACCGGAGCGCGACGAAGCCTTGGCCGACTTCTATCAGCGCTACGTCGACGACCCGCTGGTGGTGGACAAATGGCTGGCGCTGCAAGCCGGCATCCCGCAGCAAGGCACGCTCGACCGGGTGCGCGAACTCACGCGACATCCCGCTTTTTCGATGGCCAATCCCAATCGGGTGCGCGCGCTCATCGGCGCGTTCGCGCACGGCAATCCGACGCAGTTCAACCGCGCCGACGGCAAAGGTTACGAATTCATTGCCGATGCCTTGCTCGCGCTTGACCCGAAGAACCCGCAGATCGCGGCGCGGCTGTCCACCGCCTTCCGCACATGGCGCACGCTCGAAGCCGACCGCCGTGCCAAGGCAGAAGCTGTGCTCACCCGCATCAAGGCTGCCCCGAACCTCTCGCGCGATCTGGCGGACATTGTGGAGCGAGCATTGGCGCCCGCCTAGGGTGGGCAAAGGCGCGCGCTCATTCAAGACCATCCGCGTGGGCAAAATCGTGCGCGCGCCGTGCCCACGCGATTGAGTTCGCGACAGACGATTTTGCCCACCCTACAGTTCACGGACTTGCTGTGCGTAACGAAATTTAAATAATTGATTTTCGACTCTCGACAAATCAGCAGCCATCGATTCCAATGGAAGTGATTCGGAGCGATGCGGCACATCCTTCCGTTTCGAGGGTGATCAGGGGAAATCCGAACGGGGGCCTTCATGGCGCGCGCCGGCGTGGCGAGTGCGTCCGCACATCCGGATTCAATCAAAGGCCTCGCGCAGTCGATCGCAAAGCCGGCCTATCGCCGGCTACTGACGGCTGAGCCCCTGCTCCGCCGCGCAGTCCCTGTCCTCATCATTGCCTTCCTGGCCACGATTGGCGTCGGCGCCGCCGTGCAATTGCACGACCACCAACGGCAGACCTTGAGCGACATGGTGGCGAAGCTCGACCTCCTCGCCGATCTGGCGGCAAAGCAAGTGCAAGAATTACCTTCGCCGGTCTCGTCCACGCATGTGCAAGACGTTTTGGCGCACAGATTGCCCGCCTGGGCGGGCACATCCGGGCGGCGATTCTTATTGACCAACCCGGACGGGATCATCATCGCCGCAAGTCCTGGCGCGGAAGCCGCGGTCGGCCGCAGCCTGCTTGATGTGCTGGGCGCGAGCCAGCCGCTGACGACCTTCGGCGCCGAGGCCGGTGTTCTCGAAATCACTTTGCCCGATGAAAGCCGCGCGCTCGCCACCGTCCGTCGGTTAAATGAACCGTTCGGGCAAATCGCAGCCGTGCAGTCGCGCACCGGAGCGCTGGCGCCCTGGCGCTCGCTCGCGACACTCACCATCACGCTATCCGCCACTACCGGTTTCGTCGTGCTCATCCTGGGCTTCGCCTTCCACTGGCAGGCCACGCGCGCGCGCGAAGCGGACTTGATCTACGAGACAGTGCGCAGGCGCATCGATACAGCGCTCAACCGCGGTCGCTGCGGCCTCTGGGACTGGGACCTCGCGCGCGGCCGCATCTTCTGGTCGCAGTCGATGTGCGATATTCTTGGACTTGCCGCCAACGACGACCTGCTGTCGTTCGGCGATATCAACGCGCTCGTGCATCCGGACGATGTGCAGCTTTACGAGCTGGCAAGCGAGTTGGCCGATGCGCGCACCACCGCCGTCGACCGCGCCTTCCGCATGCGCCACAGCGACGGTCATTGGGTGTGGCTGCGCACACGTTGCGAGCTCGTCAGCCAGCCGAACGAACCGGGTCCGCACTTGATCGGCATCGCGGTGGATATCACCGAGCAACAGCACTTGGTGGAACGGACGGCCGCCGCGGATATGCGGCTGCGCGACGCCATCGAAACTATTCCCGAGGCGTTCGTGCTCTGGGACGCGGGCAACCGGCTCGTGCTGTGCAATTCCAATTTTCAGGAGCTGCACGACCTGCCCGATGAGGCCGTCACCGCCGGCGCGTCTTACGAAGCCGTGCTGGCTGCAAGCCGCAAGCCGGTCGTGCGCAACAAAATGGTCAACACCGGGCCGACCCTACTCGGCGCACGGACATTTGAAGCGCAGTTGGACGACGGCCGCTGGCTGCACGTCAGCGAGCGCCGCACCAAGGACGGCGGCTACGTCTCGATCGGCACTGACATTACCACGCTGAAAACCCACGAGGAAAAGCTATTGGAGAGCGAGAGGCGGCTGATGGCCACGGTTGCCGACCTGCGCGCCTCGCAGCAGCGGCTCGCAGAACTCGCCGAGAAATATGCCACCGAGAAAACCCGCGCCGAAGAGGCCAGCCAGGCCAAATCGAAATTCCTCGCCAACATGAGTCACGAATTGCGCACGCCGCTCAACGCGATCATCGGCTTCTCGGAGATCATGGAGGCAGGCATGTTCGGGCCGCTCGGCGCCGAGAAGTACCAGGAGTATTGCGCCGATATCCATGGCAGCGGCCAATACCTCCTCGACGTGATCAATGACGTGCTCGATATGGCAAAGATCGAAGCCGGCCGCATTCGCCTCGACTTCGAGGATCTGGCGCTCGATCCCATGCTCACCGAAGCCATGCGTGTGGTATCGGCCCGCGCCGAAGACAAACACCTGAGACTCGCCGCCGATATCGAGCCTGGGCTTCGCCTGCGCGGCGACCGCCGCGCGCTGAAGCAAATCGTGCTCAACCTGTTATCGAATGCGGTGAAGTTCACGCCGAGCGGCGGCGGCATCACCGTGCACGGCCGGGCCGGCGAGCAACGCATCGTGCTTTCGATCGCCGACACCGGCATCGGCATCGCCAAGGACGCACTGGCGCGGCTCGGGCGTCCGTTCGAGCAGGTGGAAAGCCAGCTCACCAAGAGCCATCAAGGCTCGGGGCTTGGGCTAGCGATTTCCAAGTCGCTGATCGAGCTGCACGGCGGCCACATGCGTATTCGCTCGACCTTGGGCAAAGGCACGGTGGTGGTCGTGCAACTTCCGATCGAACCGCACTGCGCGCTGCCGAAGGAAGAGGCGGCGTAGGCATATCCCTTTCGCTCCGTCATTCCGGGGCGCCGCCAACGGGTCCGCGCGAAGCGCGGCCCGATGACAGGCTCCGCGGCGAACCCGGAATCCAGACGTAAACATTGAACGAAATGAATTGCTGGATTCCGGGCCCGGCGCTATCGCGCCGTCCCGGAATGACGAGGTAACGTCACGGCGCTTGGCCCAAAATCCGCACGAAGCTCGCGCGCACTTTGGCTTGCGTCTCGATCAAGGTCGCATCCAACGTGGCGAAATTCGGCACGTCGGCCGCGCGCGCAAGCAGGCGCAAGAGTCCCGCCCCCGCCTTTGCCGGATCGAACGGCTCGCTAAGGCACAAGCGCAAAACCTGCGTGAGGTCGTGATAAAGCTGCACGGCCGGGCGCAGCACCTCGGCGTCTTCTATCGGCAGGATGCGCAGCGACCGGGCTTTGTCGAGTACGCCGGCGGTAGAGGTATCGAGAATATCCGGCGTGTCGTGTGCGTGCACGAGCTGCAAATATTGCACAATGAATTCGATATCGACGAGTCCGCCGGACGCGTACTTTAAGTCCCAGCGCTCCTTGTCGCCTTTTTCCTTGGCGATGGCCGCGCGCATCTCCACTACGTCACCGGCAATCGATGCGGCATCGCGGCGGCGGCAAAGGACCTCGCGGATCACGCCTTCCACCCGCGCTGCGAATGCCGGTGAGGCAGAGACCACCCGCGCACGGGTCAATGCCATATGCTCCCAGGTCCAGGCCTCGCTCTCCTGATAGCTGGCGAAACTGCCGATCTGGCTCGCCAGCGGCCCGGCGCGGCCGGACGGCCGCAGACGCATGTCGACCGCGTAAAGTGCGCCGTAATTGGTCTGCGCGGTCAACGCATTGATCAAACGCTGCGTGAGCCGCGCGAAATATTGCGCGCCGTAAAGCGCACGCGGTCCGTCCGATTCCGGATGCTCCTCGTCGAAGTCATAGATCAGCATCAAGTCGAGATCGGACGTCGCCGTCATCTCGCGCCCGCCGAGCTTGCCCAAGGCGAGCACCGCCGTTTCCTCCGCACGCAAATGACCGTGGGCTGCTGCGAAGCTTTCCGCCACCGCGCCATGCACCGCGCGGATGACGGCATCCGCCAGCCGCGCGAAAGCCTCGCCGGCCTGGCGCGCAGTCAGCGTGCCGGAAAGAATGCGCACGCCGATCAAGAACATGTATTCAAGCCCGAAAGCGCGGATGCGTTCGAGCAGGTCTTCGTCGTAGCGTGATTGCGCCAGCGCGCCGTCGAGCCTCCGGCGCAATTCATCGTCGTCCGGCAACGCGCCAAAGAACGTGGGATCGACCAGCGCATCCATGACTTGCGGATTGCGGGCGACGATGTCGCCCAGCCGCGGCGCGATCCCGAGTACCAAAGTGATGAGCACGATCAGTTCCGGATTCTGCCGCAGCAAAGACAAGAAACGCGTCGCACCGTGCAGATTGGCAAAAAACCGATCGAACAGGAGCAGCGCGGCGCCGGGGTTGTCCGAGCGCGCCAATTGCTCCAGTAGCACCGGCAATAATTCCCCGAGATTCTGCCGAGCCGCTTCACCTCTCAACGAGCGGTACTCACCGGCGAGCCAGTTGCGCACGATCGCCGAAGTCTCCAGCGGCGCGCGAAAGCCGAGTTCGGTCAGCCGATCGAGTGTCTTGTGATCGTCGGCATCGGGAGGAAATTTGAGCGCCGGCTTATCGGCGCCGGGACTCGACTCGAACAGCTGCGCATAATAGCGCTGGACCGTATTGAGATGGCCCACCAGAACCTTGGCGAATTCATCGCGGCCGCCAAAGCCTAGAAATCGGGCGAAGCGTTCGAGGGCACCGCGGTCGGCAGGCAGCGTTTGCGTTTGCTCATCATCGACCATCTGCAAACGGTGCTCGACGGTGCGCAGAAAACAATAGGCCGCCGTCATATCATCGCGCGCCGCCTGCTCGATCCAACCGCCCTCGGCAAGCTTGTCGAGCGTGGTCAGTGTGTCCTTGTCGCGTAGGTCCGGATGACGTCCGCCGGCGATCAACTGCTGCGTCTGCGCGAAGAACTCGATCTCGCGAATGCCGCCGCGGCCGATCTTGATGTTGTGGCCCTCGACCGCGATTTCGGCGTGGCCGCGGTAAGCGTTGATCTGCCGCTTCATCGCCTGCACGTCGGCGACCGCGGCAAAGTCGAGGTACTTGCGCCAAACGAAAGGCGCGATATCCGCAAGCACGGCCTCGCCGGCCGCGATATCACCCGCACAGGGGCGCGCCTTGATCATGGCGGCGCGTTCCCAGTTCTGGCCGACGTTCTCGTAGTAGGACACCGCCGCCGCGGTCGAGATCGCGATCGGCGTCGACGCCGGGTCCGGCCGCAACCGCAGATCGGTGCGGAAGACATAGCCGTCGGCGGTGCGGGTTTGCAGCAGCTTGACCACGCGTTGCGTCACGCGCACGAACATCGGCCCGGGTTCGATGTCGTCCGATAGCGCGGGCGCGTGCTCGTCGTAAAAGACGATGAGATCGATATCGCTCGAATAGTTGAGTTCGCACCCGCCCATCTTGCCCATGGCGAGCACGACGTAGCCGCTGCTTCGCTCGGGATCGGCCGGGTCGGGCGGCGTTATGCGCTTGACGCGCGCCGCCTCCGCCAGCGCAAAGCGGACGGCGGCACTGACCGCGCTATCCGCAAGATCGCTGAGCGCGCCGGCACAGCGCATGATCGGCCAAACGCCGCCGATATCTGCCAAGGCAATGAGCAGCGCGGCCTCGGACTTCATGCGGCGCAGGCGCCGCATCGCTTCCGTCTCGTCCTCCGTCGTAGCGATGGCACGCCGGTGCTCGGCCACTAAGACGGAAAAATATTGATCGGGGTCCGCACACAACACCCGCAGCAGGCGTTCAGGATCGTGGCTCGCCATTTCCCAGAGATGCGGCGAGTTCTCGGCGAGGCTCTCAACGAGCGTCTCCACCGTGCCGTGTTCTGCAAACAAAGCCCGCAACGGTTCCGCCGCGCTCGTGGGCAGATCGGAAAGCCACGCGGCGACGCGATCATGCGCCGCCGCGGCATCGCTCAACCGCGGCGCGGTGACGATGCGCTTGCACATAGCGCCGCTAACTCCCGGCCTTTGAGACCTGCTGGGAATCGCAGCAATGATCTCCCCTCCCCCTTGTGGGGAGGGGTTGGGGGTGGGGGTCGAATTGGCACGGGGCTTCACAGGGACCCCCACCCCGACGCGCGAAGCCTATTCCCGTCATCCTGAGGTGCGAGCGAGCGCAGCGAGCGAGCCTCGAAGGATGGCGGCCCCCAATACTGGGGCGTACATCCTTCGAGGGCCGCGCCGCGCGCGGCCACCTCAGGATGACGACGAACGATTGTGCAAGCCGATCTGCCGATCAGCTTGGATTGCGTAGCCCACGTCATGCCGCACTCTGTACCGGCCCACCCCGCGGCAAGGCAATGATGCATTTCAGGCCTGGAGCATTGTCTTCGAGCATCAGCTCGCCTCCGTGCAGACGGGCAACCGCCGCCGCGAGGCTTAGTCCAAGCCCTGAACCGGGCTGTGAGCGGCTCTGCTCCAGCCGCACGAAACGCTCGACCACGCGCGCTCGATCCTCCGGCGGAATGCCGGGCCCCCGGTCGGCGACCGTGATGAGAACGCGATCGCCGGCTTCGGTCGCGCTCACCACGATCTCCGCGGGCGCGCCGCCGGCCGGCTCCGTGCACGGCTCGGCATATTTGATGGCATTATCGATGAGATTGCCGACCGCTTGGCTGACCAATTCGCGGTTTCCCTTGGCCGGCGTCGGCGTCGCCGCCTCCACCTTCAGCGTAATGCCTTTCTCTTCTCCCAGCGGCTCGTAAAGCTCGGCGATGTCCTGGACGATTTCCGCGGCGTCGAAATCCTTCATGTCGTCGCGCGCCTGTCCCGATTCCGCGCGTGCGATCATCAGCAGCGCATTGAAGGTGGTGATCAACTCATCCGATTCGTCGATCGTCGCTTCCAGCGCCGCGCGATACTCGTCGTCGTTCTTGGCCACGCGCAAGGCCTGCTCGGCACGATTTCGCAGGCGTGTCAGCGGCGTTTTCAAATCGTGGGCTATATTGTCGGAAACTTCTTTCAAACCGCGCATCAGCGACTCGATGCGCTCCAGCATTTGATTGAGGTTTTCGGCCAGCCGGTCGATCTCGTCGCCGGTGCCGGCCACCGGCAGACGCCCGCCGAGATCGCCTTCCATGATCGTGCGCGTCGTCTCGGTCATCGCATCGACGCGGCGCAGCACACGGCGCGAGACGAGCAATCCGCCGGCGAGCCCGAGCACCAGCACGATGGCAACCGACCAGCGTCCGGCCGCCAGCACGATGCGATAGAGGCGTTCCCGCTCCTCCAGGTCACGGCCTACGAGCAGGCGGAAACCGCCCGGAAGTTGGAAGACGCGCACCAGCGCACGGTGCTCGGCGTGCTGCGCGCTCTCCGATTCGTCGAGCCGCCGGTAGATCGTCTCGGTCCAACCCGGTTTATCGAGGATGCCGGGCTGGAGCGCGGTGACATTGCCGGCGAGCGGTTGGCCGTTGAAGGTGGTGAGGAGATAGAGGCTCGAACTGGGCCGGCGCGCGCGCGTATCGATGACGATGACCAGCCGCCTCAAGCCGCCTTGCCGATATTGCTCGGCGAGTCCGGTGATTTCCGCGTTGACCGTCTCGGTAATCTGTTCGTCGATCAGGCGGCGGGTGTTGAGCGCGAAATAGGCCAGCAAGAAAGCGGCGAACAGCGCAAACACGGTCAAATAGACCAGCGTCAGCTTGAATGTGGTCGTTCGGAATAGTTTACCGAGCGCCGTCACGTATCATGTACCCCGCGCCGCGCACCGTATGCAGGAGCGGCTGGGCAAATCCTTTATCGATTTTGGAGCGCAAACGCGAGATATGGACGTCAATCACATTGGTCTGCGGATCGAAATGATAATCCCACACGTTTTCGAGCAGCATGGTCCGGGTGACCACCTGGCCGGCATGTTTCATGAGATATTCGAGCAGGCGGAATTCGCGCGGCTGCAAGGAGATTTCCTCAGCTCCGCGGCGGACCTGATGCGAAAGCCGGTCGAGTTGGAGATCGCCGACATGCAGCACGGTCTCTTCGTTTCGGCCGCCGCGGCGGCGCGCCAATACCTCCACCCGCGCAAGGAGTTCCGAAAACGAATAGGGTTTGGGCAGGTAATCGTCGCCGCCCGCGCGCAAGCCTTTGACGCGGTCATCCACTTGGCCGAGCGCGGACAGGATCAACGCCGGCGTCTCCACGCCCTGGTCGCGGAGCGCGCCAATGACCGAAAGCCCATCCCGCTTAGGGAGCATGCGGTCGACGATCAGCACGTCGTACTGGCCGTCTTGGGCGAGCGCGAGACCGTCTTCACCGTCGGTGGCGGAATCCGCCACGTGGCCAACCTCGCGGAAGGCTTTCACCAGGTAATCGGCGGCGGCGCTGTCGTCTTCGATCACCAGGATGCGCATGGTGGTCCGGTCCGGTTCGGCATCCGCCGTCCGGCCGGATGCGCGCTGCCCCTCAGCGTGCGGGTACATGGGCATCGGTCACCAATTTCAGTGGATTCGGAGACGGGTCAACCCCCATTGCCGCTCCGGTTCCGCCTCCCCGTTCGCCCCCAAGGCCTTCGACATCAAGGCCTCCGACATGCGCGAGGGGGTGGCGGAGAACCGCCACCCCCTCGACGACCCCACCCTAGCGGGGGCGACGGATGCCAGGGTTGGAGTCTCGAGCGGAGCGACGGCGCGGGCAGAGCCGCGTCGTCCCCCGGATTAGCCGGGACGGACCGAAGTCCGTCCCGTTGAGGTCGTTCCACCGACGGGGGCGACGGATGCCGGTGGGACGCCCCCAAACTCAGCCCTTGCCGACCGGCAAGGCGACGAAGCGGGTGTTGTCGCCCGATTTCACCCGCATCAGCACGGTGTGCTTGCCCTGCGAGCGGACGCTGGCGATTTCCTTGCGCACGTCGGCAGGAGTCGAAACGGTTTTACCGGCGACCTCGAGGATCACGTCGCCGGTGGAGACGCCGTGCTCGGCCGCGGCACCGGAAGAATCCACGTCGGTCACGACGACGCCCGTATCGCCGGCGCCGGCAACACGGCTCGCCGGGGCCAAACGGAGTCCGAGCTTGGCAAGGTCCGTGCTGCCATTACTCTGCTCCTGCGGCGCCGGATTGTTCGCGTTCGCCTCCTGACTCTTCGGCATAGTGCCGAGATCGAGCGTGACGGTCTTTTCCGACCCATCGTGAACAACCGACAAATTGACCTTCGAGCCGGGCGTCATGGCGCCGATCTTCTTGGCCAGGTCGCGCGCGTCCTCCACGGTCTTGCCATTGACCGCAGTGATCACGTCTCCGGCTTTGATGCCGGCCTTGGCCGCCGGACTGTTCGGTTGCGGCTCCGCGACCAGCGCGCCCTGAGCTTTCTTCAAGCCAAGGCTGTCGGCGATGTCCTTGGTCACCGGCTGGATCTGCACGCCAAGCCAGCCGCGCGTGACCATGCCATGCTCTTTGAGCTGCGTGACCACATTCTTGACCGTGTCGGAAGGAATGGCGAAGGCGATGCCTACCGAGCCGCCGGACGGGGAATAGATGGCGGTGTTAACACCGATCACCTGCCCGTCCATGTTGAATGTCGGTCCGCCGGAATTCCCTTTGTTTACCGGCGCGTCGATCTGGATGAAATCGTCATAGGGGCTCGCGCCGATGTCGCGGCCGCGCGCCGACACGATGCCGGCGGTGACCGTCCCGCCGAGGCCGAATGGATTGCCGACGGCGAGCACCCAATCGCCGATGCGTGGCGTGTCGCTGGAAAGCTTGACGTAGGGGAATGGCCCACCGTCGACCTTGATCAACGCGAGATCGGTGCGCGGATCCGTGCCGATCACCTTCGCCTTGTGAGTCTTACCGTCGTCGGTCTTCACCTCGACGCTTTGAGCGTTCTCAACGACATGATTGTTCGTGACCGCATATCCATCGGCGGAGATAAAAAAGCCTGAGCCCTGGCCCATAATCACATGATCGCGGCCACGCGGCAGGTTATTGGGGAAATCCGGCATGCCGAAGTGCCGGAAAAACTCGCGCAGTCCCGGCGGAATCTGCTGGTCGTTGCCGAGCCCGGTCGTGTCGGAGCCGCCGTTGACCTTTACACGCACCGAAATCACCGCCGGCTTCACCTTGGCGACAATGTCGGCGAAGCCGACCGGCGCTGGGATCTTCTTCGCCTGCTCGCTCAGATTCTGCGCGAAAGCCTCGGTATAGCCGTGAGAAAAATCGAGGCCGGGCCCGAGGACGAGGGCCGCGGCGCCAATACCGGCGACGGTGGTGGTCAGCAGTGCGATGCGGCGAACCGACAACCTTCGCCTCTTGTCGGTAGCGGGACTGGAAGTCTCGCTCGCATTCATCAGGGAACTCCATCGCATTATGAGAGACGCGCAGACGCGCAGTTTTCAAAATGGAGAATGGAGGAGCGAGTCTTACAACGTCCTGACGAGGGGATTACAATTTAGTAACGTGTGGAAAAGGGCTTCGATAGGAAGACAAGTCAATCGGCCTCGCGTCCGATCAGGCTTGCAAGCCGCTGCCGCTCGTCACTCGACAGTGCCACGGGTTCTGACGTTCCGCTGTTGCGCCGGCGCATGGCGATAAAGATGCCGAGCGCACCGAACAAGAGCGCAGCCGGCGGCAAGCCCCAGAGCAATAATGTGTGCAGTTCAAGACGCGGCTTCAGCAGCACGAACTCGCCATAGCGGGCGACGAGAAAATCGATCACCTGCTGGTCGGTATCGCCGTCAACCAGACGTTGCCGCACGAGAACGCGAATGTCGTGGGCGAGCGGCGCCGCCGAATCGTCAATGGATTCGTTCTGGCAGACCATGCAGCGCAGTTCGCTGGAGATGTGGCGCGCGCGCGCTTCCAGAACCGGATTCTTCAGCATCTCGTCGGGCGTGACGGCAAGCGCCGCGCCGGGAATCAGTGCGGCCAGCAGAAAGAAAATGAGCGCAAGGCGGCGCAAAGCCTCTACTCCGCCGGCTGCAACCGCGAACGGGCCGCCGGTTTCGGCGCCCCTACCCGCAAGCGGCGGTCAGACAATGACAAAGCGCCACCGAGCATCATCACGACCGCGCCAAGCCAGATCAGCAAGACCAGCGGCTTGTAATAGAGCCGCACGCCAAGCGCGCCGTTCTTTTGCGTCTCGCCGAGCGAAAGATAGAGCTGGCTGAAGCCGCGCGTCATCAAAGCGGATTCGGTTGTGGTATTGCCGCGGATGAAAGTGCGCCTGGACGATTCCATCGTGCCAATGGCGACACCCCCTTCGCGTACGGTGAAGCGACCGCCCACCGCGGTGAAATTCGGGCCGCGCCGCTGATCCATACCGTCGAAGGTGAAATCGTAGCCGGGGAGCGCGATCGTCTGCCCCGGTTTGACCGCGACGATGCGCTCGGTCGACCAATTGGTCACGCATACAATGCCCAACAGCGTCATGGCGAGGCCGAAGTGCGCCACCGCCGTGCCCCAGGCCGAGCGCGGCAATCCGCCCGCACGCAGGCGAACGGTGGCGAGCGGAACGCGAAACAGCCCGGTTCGCTCGATCAGGTCGGTGATCGCACCCGCCATGACAAAAAACGCAAGGCCAATGCCGAAAGGCGCCAGCACCGACTTGCCGCCCGCGATGGCAAAGCCAACGGCGACGGTCACCAAGGCGACGCCGAAAGCCGTCATCAGCCGCTGCGCCGCGCCGAGGAGATCGCCGCGCTTCCATGCGAGCAGCGGACCGAACGGCATAGCGCACATCAACGGCACAAAGAGCGGCACGAACGTCAGGTTAAAAAACGGCGGCCCGACCGAGATTTTCGCGCCGGTGAGCGCCTCGAGCCCTAGCGGATAAAGCGTGCCGACCACCACCGTCAGGCAAGCGGTGGTGAGGAAGAGATTGTTCAGCACCAGCGCGCCTTCGCGGGAGACCGGTGCAAACAAGCCGCCCTGCTTGAGCAGCGGCGCGCGCCAGGCGAACAGCATCAGTGCGCCGCCGATGAACAAGACGAGAATGGCGAGGATGAAAATGCCGCGCCGCGGGTCGGTGGCGAAAGCATGCACGGACGTGAGCACGCCCGAGCGCACCAGGAAGGTGCCGATCAGCGACAGCGAGAACGTGAGGATGGCGAGCAGGATGGTCCAGATCTTTAGCGCGTTGCGCTTTTCCATCACCACGGCGGAATGAAGCAGCGCGGTGCCGGCGAGCCACGGCATCAGCGAGGCGTTCTCAACCGGATCCCAAAACCAAAACCCGCCCCAGCCGAGCTCGTAATAGGCCCAGTAGGAGCCCATGGCGATGCCGAGCGTGAGGAACATCCAGGCGGCAAGCGTCCACGGCCGTACCCACCGCGCCCAGGCGGCATCGATGCGGCCATCGATCAGTGCGGCGATGGCGAAGGAGAAGGCGATCGAGAAACCGACATAGCCGAGATAAAGCAGCGGCGGATGGATCGCTAATCCGATGTCTTGCAGGACCGGATTAAGATCGCGGCCCTCGAACGGCGCGGGGTTCAGCCGCAGAAACGGATTCGAGGTCAGCAGGATGAAAAGATAAAAGGCAGAAGCGATCCACGACTGCACCGCCAGCACCAGCGCCTTCAGGCTCATCGGCAGGTTGACGCCGAAGGCGGCGACCAGCGCGCCGAACAGTGCGAGGATCAGCACCCACAAGAGCATCGAGCCCTCATGGTTTCCCCACACGCTGGTGAACTTATAGATGAGCGGCATCATCGAATGGGAATTCTCGTAGACGGTCGCTACGGAGAAATCCGACCGCACGTAGCAAGCGGTCAGCGCGGCGAAGGATAGCGCCACGAAAAGGAACTGCATTAGGGCCGTGGAATTGGCGAGCCGCATCAGCACGCCGTCGCCGGTGCGCGCGCCGACCACCGGCGCCACTGATTGGACGAGAGCCAAAGCCAGCGCCAGCACCAGCGCGTAATGACCGAGTTCGGGGATCATCGGGCGGCCGTCCCTTTCGCGGTTTCGATCGCCCCTTCCTTCCAGCGGCCGGACTTTTTCAGCGCCTCGACCACCTCGCGCGGCATGTAACGCTCATCGTGCTTGGCGAGCACGGTATCGGCCTGGAAAAGCCCGCCGGGCTCAATGACGCCTTCCGCGACGACGCCTTGCCCTTCGCGGAAAAGATCCGGCACGAGCCCCTGGTAGCGCACCGGGATGTCGTGCTTGCCGTCGGTCACTTTGAAGCTGATGCGCAAATCGTCGCCGCGCTTGACACTGCCCGGCTCGACCAGGCCGCCGATGCGCACGCGCGTACCCGGAGCGAGTTGCTCGGTTGCGATCTCGCTGGGCGAACGGAAGAACACGATCGAATTGCTCATTGCGCTGAGCACCAGCGCGACCGCCGCCGCCAGCACGACCCCGCACCCGCCGATCAGAACCAGACGTCGCTGCTTGCGGGTCATCGCGGCTCGAGCCTTGAAACGGTCCTGCTCAACTTTGTAATCCCAGGCTCTTGATCATGTCGTCGATGCGCCGGAGCTTGTCATGGTCGCTGGCCAGCGCCTTGCGCGCGTCGGCAGCGGCCGACTTCGCCTTGTCACGCTCGCCCAGCACCATATAAGCACGCAGAAGGCGCTGCCATCCCTGCACGTCGCTACCGTCCGCTTTCAATCGCTCGGCGAGCCGCGCCACCATTTGATGGATCATGGCGCTGCGGTCCTGCGCGCTCATCTTGCTGGCGGCGGCGACTTCGGCGGCGCTTGGGCCGGGCGCAGATGCGGCGGTACTCGATGCGCTCTCCGATTTAACCGGAGCGCTCGAGGCAGTGGTACTCGACGGCGCCGGCCGCCCAATGCTGGCCAAAGCCTGCTTCACCGCCGGCACCCAGGCTGCGTCCGCCGGTGCTTTCGCCAGCATGCCGCGCCAAATATCGGCGGCCTCATCGATCTTGCCGTCCTGCTGAGCGGAAACCCCGAGAAAAAACCGTGCCTTCATCTCGCCGGCGTCGAGCTTGGTCGCGCGCTCGAACGCGCTCTTGGCTTTGGCGGTGACGACGCCGCCTGCCTGCGCAGTCAAGGCCTCGCCGAGGTCAGCCTCACGCGGCGCGGTCTCGCCGCCGAACTCGATCGCCTTCTCATTGGCCCGCACCGCATCGGCAAAGCGGCCAAGCCGCAAATAAACCGGCGCCACTACCTCCCAACCGCGAGCATCATCAGGATGCCTGTTAAGGTGTTCCTCCACTTTCGCGATCAGCTTGGTGATCGGGGCGCCCTGGTGAATCGCGTTGAGGCGCGCGCTCAACGGCTCGCCCGGCATTTGCGGCGAACCGAGCGCCAAATAAAGCGCGGTTGCGCCGACCGGCACCAGCAGCAGCGCCGCGACGGCGGTGATCCGCCGCCGCCAGAGCGACGATCGGCCGCGGAGCACGGCGGGCGGAATCTCAGCCTGCTCAACCTTCTCCGCCGCGGCGAGCAGCCGGCGTGAGACTTCGATCTTTGCCGCCTGCGCCTCTGCGTCGGCGATCAAACCGGCGGCGCGGTCGCGGGCGATTTCGTCGAGCTGGTCGCGGTAGACGGCAAGATCTGTGCCCTCTGTGCCCGCCAGGCTGTGGCGCGACAAGGGCCACAGCACGGCGAAGACCGCGATGGCGGCCATCAACGCGAACACGGTCCATAGGAGCATCGGAGCGAATTACCTGCCTTGCCGCACGGCTCGAGGGCCTGCACGCAAAGGGCATACATCACGCGCAATGATGGCCGCAATGCGCAACGGGAGCGCTGCCAGCGGCGGTAAAATCGCCTATCCGGCTCAGCCTATGGCGCTTGTGCCCGTTCGTTGTCGGCGGGCGTGAACAGCCGACGCTTGGGATGCGCCGAGAGCAAGGTCAACTGATCGGCGTCCAGGTCCCGTCCGGATTGCGGCAGGCGGCGCCGCGCGCAGTCTGCGGCCGGCCGTTGATGTAAATCGTGTGCGTGTAAGAGCGGCAGTTGCGTCCGTCTTCGACATACGCCGGGCCAGGCACGAAAGCGCCGTAGTGGCCGCTGTCGGGGTTGCGCCAAGAGGTGGCGACGCCCGATTGGCCGCGTTCCAAAGCCTCCTCTTGGGCGGCATAGGCGCGCTGCCGGTCCTGCTCGTCGAGCGAGGCGCCGATCCGGTTGCCGATCAGCCCGCCGACCAGCCCGCCGATCGCGGCGCCCGCCAACCGGTTACCGGCTCCGTGACCTGCCACCGCGGCGCCGAGCAGCGCACCGCCGCCCGCACCCAGCAGAGTTCCCGTATTCTCCCGCGGCCCGGGGCCGTAGCCATCCGGACTGCCGGCGCAGCCGGCGAGCAGAAGACCAAGCAGGCCAACGACGGCCATGACTAGCTTGCGTGCGGACATTCGACCCCCCGAAGAAAAACGATCGTCAATCAAGGCACAGCCGCAGGACGGCGCCGACAACGATAATAATAACGAGATGGGAGGATTCGGGCAAAACTCCGGCGGCAATCGGCACCGGGGGATAAGTCCCCGGACCCTCACCCCGCCGGCAACACCAGTTCGGCCCGCAGACCGCCGAGCGGCGCGTTGCCGAGCTTGAGCTCGCCGCCGTAGAGCGCGGCGAGGTCGGTGACAATCGACAGGCCGAGGCCCGAACCCGGCTTGCTCTCGTCGAGCCTGCGCCCGCGCTTGGCCGCCTGCACGCGCTCGGACGGCGACAGGCCACAGCCGTCATCATCCACCACCATGCGCATCCAGGGTCCGTCACCGGCAGCGTCGCTGTGCGCGCGCACCACCTCGATGGACACCCGCGACGAGGCCCACTTGCACGCGTTGTCGACCAGATTGCCGATCATTTCTTCAAGGTCAGCCCGCTCGCCGCGAAAGCGCACGTCCTGCTCGACCCGCACGTCGACGGCGAGGCCGCGGTCCCGGTATATCTTCTCCATGGTGCGCGCGAGCGCCGTGACCACCGGCGCGACATCGGTGACCGAGCCCAGCACCGTCAGCCGTGCCGCCAGCCGCGCGCGCTCGAGATGACGGGTGATCTGGTCTCGCATGACCGCCGCCTGCTCCATCACCTTGTCGGCGAAAGCATCGGGGCCGCGCGCCCCCGCTTCGTTGACGATGACCGAGAGTGGCGTCTTCAGCGCATGCGCCAGGTTGCCGACATGCGTGCGCGCGCGCTCGACGATCTCCTTGTTGGCCTCGATGAGCGCATTGGTCTCGCGCGCCAGCGGCGCGATCTCCTCGGGAAACTGGCCGGCCAGCCGTTCGGCCTTGCCGGCGCGGATAGCGGCGAGGCTGTCGGTGATGCGCTTGAGCGGCGCGAGACCGAAGCGCACCTGAAACATCGTGGTCAGCAACAATACGACGGCGAGCAAAACAAACGTGATCATCAGCGCCTGGTCGAACGAGCGGGTCTCGTCGGTGATTTCGGCGGCGTCGCCCGCGACGGCGACCAGATAGTGCCCATCATCGCCGAGATCGATGTTGCGCTCGACCAGACGCAGCCGCTGGTCCTCCGGCCCCTCGACATAGCCCTCGCGCGAGCCGTCCGGATTGGCCGTCACGCCCATGTCCTCGAGGTGGGGCAGACCGCCATCCCACAGCGAGCGCGACGAACGTATCTCGTGCTTGTTGGGATCAAGCCGCGTCACCTGCCAGTACCAGCCCGACAGCGGCAGCTCGAACAAAGGCTCGCCGATCGATTGCGGAAATTTGCCGCCGGCCTCCTCGGGCGCGGCGAGATCGGCGACCAGCGTGCGCAGATAAACACCGAGCCGCCGGTCGAACGAGCGCTCCACCGCGTGCTGGTAAAGCGTTGAGAGGATGATGCCGGTAATGACCAGGATAACCACGGCCCAGGCCGTCGCCGACACGAACAGCCGCAGCGCGAGGGAGTTGGCGCGCATCAGCGCGCGTCGGGCGGCGTCAGCAGGTAGCCGAGGCCGCGAACGGTCTGGATGATCTCGACGCCGAGCTTCTTGCGGATGCGGCCGACGAACACCTCGATGGTGTTCGAATCCCGGTCGAAATCCTGGTCGTAGAGATGCTCGACCAGTTCGGTTCGGGAGACCACGCGGCCGGCATGATGCATAAGGTATGCGAGCAGCCGGTATTCATGGCTGGTCAGCTTGACCGGATTGCCGTTGACCGCGACCCGGCCGGTGCGGGTATCGAGGCGCACGGGACCGCAATTGAACTCGCTCTTGGCGTGGCCCGCCGAGCGGCGCAGCAGGGCGCGCACCCGCGCCAGCACCTCTTCGAGGTGGAAGGGTTTGGCCACGTAATCGTCGGCGCCGGCGTCGAAGCCTTGCACCTTGTCGCTCCAACGGTCGCGCGCGGTCAGCATCAACACCGGCATGGCGCGCCCCGTCCGCCGCCATGCCTCCAGCACCGAGATGCCGTCCATTCTGGGCAATCCGATGTCGAGAATGACGGCGTCGTAAGGTTCCGATTCGCCGAGGTAGTGGCCCTCCTCGCCGTCGAAGGCGCGGTCGACCACGTAACCGGCATCGGTCAGCGCGGTGGCGAGTTGGCGGTTGAGATCGGGATCGTCCTCGACGACGAGGAGGCGCAAGGCGGTGGACTCCAGTCAGCGGCGCCCGAGGACAGCGCCGTTAGCGGCATCGACGGTCACGCGCAGCACTTTGCCATTCCGCGCGAGCAGAGTCAGCACATAAGCGAGCCGCCCGCCGCGACGGCAGAGGCGAGCGCGCAAGGTCTCCCCGCGCCGGCCGTGCTTGTGCGCCGAGCGGATCGCGCGGCCGAGCGAAATCGCTTTGTGGCTGGCAACCGCCGCGCGCTGCTCGGCTTTGGACAAGCAATGCCGGTGCAGCGGATCGGCCGCGGCGGCCGGCTTGACCGGCGCGGCCAGCAGACCGAGCGCGAGAAATATGGCGATTCGGGGAAAGGCCGGCATAAGGCGGGTCTAATGGCGCGCCGGTGAACGCGGGGTGAATGAGATATAAAGCGTTCGCCGTCATTCCGGGGCGCGGGCGAAGCCCGCGAGCCCGGAATCCAGGGATGCAAACAAATACCTCAGAGGATGCCCCTGGATTCCGGGCCCGGCGCTAAGGCGCCGTCCCGGAATGACGCGGAAAGCTTATCAACCGGCATCATCACTTCCGTACGAGGACGTCCGCCTCCCTTCTAGCGCCGCAGCACATTGCGGATGTCACGATTTCCGGATACATTTCCGGAAATAGGCAAAATGGAGATTTGGCACCCTGCCGAACACCCGACGAAAGCCCGTCGCCGCTTATCGCCGCCGCCTCAAGCGGCGCGGCGTCGTCCGCGTTGAAGTGCATGTCCGCCAAGCCGACGCCGCACTGGTCCGCGGCGTGGCGCGCGCGCTCTCGGATCCCGCACGCGAGGCCGAAGCGCGATCCCTGCTGCGCGACCACTTCGGCCCAGGCAACGCGAGAGGTTTCAAAGCGCTCTTGGCACAAGCCCCCCTGGAAGGGATCGATCTCACCCGTGACCGCGACCTTGGGCGGAACGTCAGGTTGTGAATTACCTGATCGACACCAACATTATATCGGAGGTGCGCAAAGGCGAACGATGCGACCGCAACGTGGCCGCCTGGTTCGCATCGATGGACGACGCGGACATTTACCTCAGCGTCCTTGTGGTCGGAGAAATCCGCAAAGGCGTCGAACGGGCTCGAGCAAGCAACCCCGCCCAGGCACGCGCTCTGGAGAAATGGCTGACGACCGTGATCGCCTCGTTCGGAGAACGTATCCTTGCCATTGACCAAGCAGTTGCCGATGAGTGGGGGCGCATGGCCGCCAAGCGCCCCGTGTCAACCGTGGACGCGTTGCTCGCCGCAACGGCCAAGGTTCACGGGATGAGGCTTGCGACGCGCAATGTTGCCGATGTGGCCGATCTCGGTGCCGATTACGTCAATCCGTTCGAGTATCGTGGTTAGCTGGAAGCCCCGGATGGAGCACTCGGATCGGCGCGGAGCCTGTCATCGGGCGGCGGGAAGCGCCGACCCGTTGGCGCCGCCCGAGTACAAGCTCCGCGAATCCGGGTCAGTCGTTCCCGCATTTCGCTTGCCGCCACGCGGGCTACCTTCGCGCGATGATCTTCGCCACCTTCTCCAGGCTGCGGCCGCCGAAATAGGCGGTGAGCACGATCATCGCCCATTGCGCGACATCGCCGGAGAGAGGATCGGTGACACCCAATCCCAGCACCTTGTCCCAAACGACCACCTTCCACGCATAGATGACGAATGCCGCCGCGAACAGCGGGCGCGGCAGCGCCGTGTACCAGCGGCCTTGCTCGGCGGCGACAACCTGCGCCGCCAATTCGCGCTCGCGCGTTTCGAGCGCAATTTCGCGCGCGGCGAGATCGGCGGCGATCTTCTCCGCCGTGTTGTCGGATGCGAGCTTGGCGCGATAGGCCTCGACGGCAGCTTGCGCGAAAGGGCCGCCGAGGAGGTTACCGAGCCAGGCGAGAAAGGTGGAGAGCATGTTGATTCCATCACCTCATGGTGAGGAGCCGTGCGTAGCATGGCGTCTCGAACCACGAGGTGCCCGGGCCTCGATCTTTCGAGACGCGCGCTAACGCGCGCTCCTCAGGATGAGGGGAAAGGTTACGAGGCGGTTGAAAACCCTAAAAATCGTTCGCCCGGCGGCGGCGCAGCACTTCGGTCAAAACCCCGAATGCGATGACGTAATACGGCACGTATTCCGGCTTGAGCACCGCCTGAATGGCGGCATTGACGCTCGGATCGGCGGCGACCGCCATCACGATCGCGGCCGCGCTGCCGAGGAGGACTTGCAGCCGCGCCCAGAAGATCGTCTCGGAATTCTTGCACCACTGCTTGATAAGCGCCCACATGATCGGATCTCCCTTCCCTTCTGGTAATGACGAGGAAACGACAGCGGGATACGGCGCGGCTTCGAGAGCACGCTCGGCCATGACCAGCGCCGCCGCGCGCACGTCTGCCACGCGCCGCGTCCAGCCTTTGCCGAACACCGGCCACGTGCGCAGCGAACGCAAGAAGCGCAGCCGCTCGTCGCAGATCGCGTTGATGAGCCTTCTCGGATTCCGCTTCGTCACCGCGGCTATGGTGAGCGGCCCGAGAACGCCGTCGGCTTTGACGCCAAGAATTCGTTGCAGCGCCTTTGTGCTGCGCGCAATTCCGGAATTCACGCCGTAGTCGAACACGGCGTAATCGACGCCGGCCGGCAAGTCGTCGCAACGCAGCGCATCCCAATAGCCCGACCGATAGATCGCTTTCGCGTCCTCGACCGGCATCGCCTTGATGTCGGCCGCGGTCGCGTTCCGCTTCACGTACCGGCGATAGACCGCGATCGTAATGCCGAACTTGGTCGGCCCGCCGGGGTCGGACGGATGATCGGAATAGCCGCCCTCATGCGCGAGCACGCGCGCGAGCGCGGCGTCGAAGGATGACGCGGCCATTGCATTTCCTGAAATTGAGTACGGCGCGTTTAACCGCTCAAGGGAATCGCCTGTTTCGGCCGCTCGCACATACTTTGAAGCGCTGGATGCTTGGCAAGGTTAGTCCACTCGTGTGGGTCAGCACGCAGATCGTAAAGCTCCTCACTGCCATCGCGATAGCGCGTGTAACGCCAATGTTCAAAACGGACCGAATGGTTTTCCTTGCCCCAGGTCATGAGGGCTGGCGATGTCCTTGAGGCTCCGGAATCGGCGAGAAGTGGAACGAGACTTGACCCGTCGGGCCCCTCGACCGTAAGGCCGGCCATGTCAGCAATGGTCGGAAAGATGTCGATCAGGCTCACTGGATCATACACCCGGTTCGCCTGGGATGCACCGGGCGGCACGATCACTAGCGGAACGCGCGTCGCCTCTTCCCACAACACGAACTTCCGCCAGTGCAACTTCTCGCCGAGGTGGAATCCATTGTCGCCCCAAAGCACAATTGCCGTGCCCTCTGACAATCCGGCGCGATCCAGCACCTCGACCAATTGTCCAATAAGCGAGTCAACATAACTGATCGCGGCGAGATAGCCCTGCACCGCCTGCCGCCATTGGTTGCGCGAGGTGACCAATTCATGGTCGTTCGGTGTAAGCGCCCATTTCCGTCCGATTGGCGGCACGTCCTCGAGGTCATCGTGCTTCACCAGTGGCAGCGAAATCTTCTCGATGTCGTACAGATCGAAAAATCGTTTCGGCGCATGCCATGGCAAATGCGGCTTGTAGAATCCGGCCGCACAGAAGAAAGGTGTTCGCGGCGGGTCTTGGAGAAACTCCGAAACGGCGCGCAGCACCTGCGCGTCAGGCATATCGAATTCGCGATCTTCTGGAATCGGTCCCCAATCGAAAAGATGATACATTCGGGGCACCGCATCGAAACGGTCGAAATTGAATAGGCCGTTCAGAGGCCGAGCATCCGGCAAGGGCTCATCGCGATTGTCTCTGAAATCGTCCCATAGAAACGATCTATTCTCCCGCTCAACCCAACGGGCGACGTTGCGGCGTTCCCGTCCAGCGGTCGCGTAATCGAAGACGCCGTGAAAGACCTTGCCGGCGCCGAACGTATAATAACCGGCCGATCGCAACAATTCCACGATGGTCAGGCGGCGGTCGGGCACGTCCCACAGTGGCTCGTTCCCATAGATGCCTGTGGTCGATGGTAGACAGCCGGTGAACACGCCCATCCGGCTCGCATTGCAGTACGGCGCGCTGCAATAGGCATTAACGAATAACGTGCCCCGCCGTGCCAGCGCATCTATGTTGGGCGTTCGCACATCGGGATGGCGGCCTAACGCCCCAATCCATGAATTCAGGTCGTCGGCGACAATGAACAGGAAATTCGGTTGCATAGCAGTTCTGAAAAACCTACTGACGAGAAATGGGGCGGGTCGATTTCTTTATAGCAGGAGTCCAGAAAGCCGGCACAACGGCGCTCGACAATTATCTTCGGCGCCATCCGTCGATCCAGATGGCGCGCATCAAGGAAGTGCATTTCTTCGACGACGAAGCCTTGAACTGGTCGGAGCCGGACTTTACCCGTCTTCATCAGGCATTCGATTGGACCGCGCCAGGCAAGCTCCGCGGCGAAGCGACACCTATCTATACCTACTGGCCCAACGCGCTCACGCGCATACGGCAATACAATCCGGCGGCGAAGCTCATTATGCTGTTGCGGCACCCCAGCTTACGCGCCCATTCCCATTGGCGGATGGAAGCAAAGCGCGGTCGCGACAACTTGCCCTTTGCCGAGGCGGTGAGCGCAGCCGGACGGGCCCGCGTTACGGCGGCGCCGAGCGGTGCCCACCGTGTCTTCTCTTACGTCGAGCGCGGATATTATGCGGCGCAAATCCGCGAACTGCTCCGGCTTTTTCCACGCCGGCAACTCTTATTTTGCCGGACTGACCGACTCTGGAATGACCAGCCGGCAGTTCTGGCCCAGGTGCAGGAATTCCTTGGTCTCGAACGCCGGGGGCGCACAGATCGCTATTATTGCGCACCGGTCTTGACGTGGTCGCCTGATGGCATTCCTGCCACAACGCGCGCGCGCCTCGATGCGATCTTCGCGGACGACATCCGTGGCACCGCTGAGCTTGCTGGGCTCGACCTCGGCGATTGGCTGAACCCGAACTATCGAGAGCCGATGATGCCAGGTTGAGAGCGTTCGGTCAGCTCCTGCATTACACTTCCTACTAGGCGGATGAGCGATAGCTAAATCGACCACACGCTCCAAGCGCCAGCCCGAACATGATCTGATACCATTGTTGTGGAAAAATCATATCGCAAAGCGTTCCGCTCACGTCCGTAGTCTTTATTATTGCTACCGAAGTTGGACAAGAGCGGACGACGGACTTGCAGAGAGATCAGCACGCGAGTTTGGGTGATTGCGGAATAAATATAGGAGCGGGGCGCACCTATATCCCTAGCCTTATAAATATCGATTTCGCTCCATACGCGGATATTTCGCTCGATCTCAACAAAGACCGGTTGCCGTTCGAAGACAACTCAATCAACCTCGTCTTCTCGTATCACACCCTCGAACACCTTGATAATTACCTGTTTGCGATGGCTGAGATCCATCGCGTAATGAAGCACGGAGGCCGGCTGCTTGTCGGCGTGCCCTATATCACATTGACACAATACAATCTCGTCAACCCTTATCATCGGCAGAACTTCAACGAATACTCCTTCGATTTTTTCGATCCCAAACTACTGCTGGGGTCGGCGGCAGAGCAGGCTGGGCCGATGTTCCGAAAGGTCTTTCACCGATTCCATTATCTTCCCGAATTAAACAACAAATCCGAGAGACGAAAGGAATGGTGCCGGAGGCATCTTTTTAACGTCGTACAAAAAATCGACTTCGGGCTAATTGCTCTCAAACAGGGCTGGCCTGATATCGAGGTGGATGATGCGATGCCTGCGCAGTTCCTTGAAGAATTCGAAAAACTATTGCGGAGCCGAAAGAAGTATAGTTGCCACAGCGCAACTGGCTAGGACACGAACGTACCGCAACACGGACGCGCTCGATAAGCTGCCCCACATCCGCGACGCCGCCGGTCTGACCGGGCTCACCTCCGCGATTACCTGAACGTGAGCTATCGAAAGCCGTTGCTGCCAAGAGATTTTGCCGTCGGATAACAAATTATATGCTCTCAGTCGCTTATTCGATGCGACAACACGCCTGTTATAGGCCATTTTCAAATGGCGCTGCCCCAGTATTACACGAACAGCCCCAAACAACTGACCAGGCGTACCGTCGCCGTGCCATCGATAGTTTCCCTCACGAACACCAGATTGGAATTCGAGATCGGTGATGACTCTGTGCACGGCAGGATGGTGATGCCGCTTCCGTTAGCGGCCGTGCCGGCAAAATACTGCGCCGCCGCCACGAAACTACCGCTGGAGCCATCCGACGTCAGGTCGATCTTATCCGTTGCCACCCCGCCGACAATAGCTGCCTTTGCCATGATGCCCTTCTGACGGAACACCGTGCCAAGTACGGTCTGCATCATCGGGCTGATGTCGAGCGCGATCACGCGGCCCGGCTGCTCGGTCGTGGGATCGCCCGCTTGGATCGTCTCCCCGGCCGACCAGCCGGATATGTCGCTTGCAGTCCGCACCTGAAGCTGATCGGCCGCCGCCTGTGCCTGCACCCAAGCG
>DASTWX010000122.1:0-2271 GCA_035765795.1 Pseudolabrys sp.
TTCAAGCGCGCTTGAGCTTGTAACCGGCCGCCTCGCGATCCCAGGCCGCGTCGGTCACGCCGCGCTCGGTCAGCTTGTATTTTTGCACCTTGCCGCTTTCCGTCGTCGGTAGCGCATCGATGAATTCAAGATAGCGCGGCACGGCGAAATAGGGCAGCAGCGGCTCGCAATACTTGATCAGGTCGAGGGGCGCCAGGGCCTGTCCGGCATGTAGCACGACCGCGGCCATGACTTCGTCTTCGGCCAGCGCCGAGCGGACCGGAAAGGCGGCCGCGATTGCAACCGCCGGATGGCTCAACAGCACTTGCTCCACCTCGAACGAGGAGATGTTCTCGCCGCGCCGGCGGATCGTGTCCTTGATGCGGTCGATGAAACGGAAATAGCCGTCGTGGTCTCGCACCACGCGGTCGCCGGTGTGAAACCAGAGGTTTTGCCACGCTTCGACGGTTTTCTCTGTTGTACCGAAGTAGCCGGTGGCGAAGGCGAAAGGTGCATCGGCGCGCACGAGCAATTCGCCGGGTGTGCCGTCCGGCACCTCATTGTCGTCCTCATCGGCGACCCGTGCTTGAAAGCCTTCGAACACCGGACCCATCATGCCCGGGCGCTGCTTATCCGCTGAGGTGCCGAGAACAAAGTTGGTTTCGGTCGATCCCCAGCCGTCGATGAGCGTAATGCCGGTGCGCTCGGTGAATTCGCCATGGAAACGGGCGGGCACGCCGGGTGCGAGTGCAATGCGCGCGCGGTGCTCGCTTTCCTCGGGCGCACGCGGCCGCGACAGCAGGATAGGCACCATGGCGCCAAGCACGTAAGTTACCGTCGCCTGCGAACGGGCGAGCGCTCCATAGAAGTCCGATGCTGAGAAGCGATTGCCGAAGGTGACGGGAATGCCTATCAGCATTGCCTGAAAAAACGTGTTCAGCGCATTCGTATGGAATAACGGCAAGGTGGAATGGAGCACATCCTCCTCGCCAAGCCCCAGCAGCGCCGCCGTGTTGACGCCCCACCAAAAATATTGCGCGTGCGGGCAGCAGACGCCCTTCGAGGGTCCTGTCGTTCCCGATGTGTAAAGGATCGTGACCATGTCACGCGGACGTAGAGTTGCCGGCGCGCACGCGTCGCTTTGATTGCTGATGCCTGCAGAGAGGAGGGTTCCCACGCGTATTGGAGCATCGGCATCGATGGTCCAGATGGCTTCGAGGGCGAGCGCGCCAACTTCGATATGGTCGAGGTTTCCCGCGAATGCTGCCTCCACGATCAGCAAACGTGCGGCCGAATTGGACAGGATATGCTGCAATTGGTGGCCGCGTGAAGCGGTGTTGATCGGCACCGATACGGCGCCGATCCAGGCGCAGCCGAGGAAAACGCGCAGGAAATCGAGGCGATTGGAGCAGATGAGCGCCACGCGGTCGCCACGCCGAATACCGGCCGCCGCAAGCGTCGCGCCGAAGCGGGAGGCTTCGTCGCGTGCTTGCGCAAAGCTCCAGATGCCGCCTTTCGCGCTCACCAACGGCCTGTCGCCGAATTGCTCGGCTTGGCGCGTCAACATCGCCGGCAGGGTGCGCTCGTGCGGTTTGAACTCACCGGAAAGCCGCTCGACGAGCAGGGCGGCGGGCGAGCGTGCGTCAGGCGTGTTGGTCATTCTGGAAAATGTTTCTAACTTAAAGCATCTTGACGCCGCAATACGATTCGGTCGGGAGTCCGTCCGGGGAGGCTGAGATGCGCATCTGGTACCAAAGCTACGTCGACTACGAACATGGCAAAATCTATTGGGACCGCCTGCGCGCCCATTTGAAGGATATCGTCGATGAGGGCACCGAGGTTGACGTCAAGGGCATCACGCCGCACGATTCCTATGCCCATCCGATCGTCGAGATGCGTTGCGCGCGCGAGGTGATCTGCAATGCCGTGCGCGCGGAGCGGGAAGGTTACGACGCCTTCGTGGTCGGCCATTTCCAGGATGCAGGGCTCTATGAAGCGCGCTCGGTGGTGAACATCCCGGTGGTGGCGCTCGGCGAAGCCTCGATGTTCTACAGCTGCCAACTGGGCCAGCGCGCCGGCATCGTCACCATCAACACGCGCTATATCCCGTGGTTTCACCACCAGATCAGGAAATACGGTCTCGAACGACGCATCACCGGCGTGCACGCCATGCAGTTCGAGCCCGGGCAGATCCTGAAAGCCTACGAATCGCAGGCTCTCGCCGACAAGGTGCAAGAACTCTTCGCCGAGCAGGCGAAGCCGCTGGTCGCCGGCGGTTGTGAGGTGCTCATC
>DASTWX010000123.1:0-2979 GCA_035765795.1 Pseudolabrys sp.
TCGCCGATCATGTCGATGCCGTCATGCGCGCGAACTCTGAACGAAAGCTTGCGACCGGACACTTCCACGCATTCGGCTTCGACGGTGACGCTCATGCCGGGCGGCGTCGCCGCCGTATGGCTAACGTCGACGTGGATGCCGACGCTGCCCTCCCCCTCATCGAGATGCGGCGCCATCAGTTGGATACAAGTCCACTCCATAAGCACGATCATGAAGCCGGTCGCGAAGACTTTCGGCATCGACGCGATCTCGGGCGATTCCGGATAAGTGAACGGCACGGTCTTGTTCTCCGGCACCGTGTAGGAGAACGAGCAGGTCAATCCCGGCTTCAGCGTCGGCTTCATTACGAGACCTTCTTGGCAGGCTCGCCGGCGAGCTTGTTGCCGACGCCGGGCGGCGCTTTCTCGTCGCCGGGCAATGGGTAGTCGGTGCCTTCCCAGGGCGAGAGAAAATCGAAGGTGCGGAATTCCTGTGCCAGCCGCACCGGCTCATAGACCACACGCTTTTCCTGGTCGTCCCACCGCACCTCGACAAAGCCGGTGAGCGGGAAATCCTTGCGCAGCGGGTGTCCCTCGAAACCGTAGTCAGTGAGGATGCGGCGCAGGTCGGGATGACCGGTGAACAGAACGCCGTAGAGATCGAAGACCTCGCGTTCGTACCAATCGGCGCCACGGAAAACAGAGGTGATGGACGAGACCGGCGTCGCTTCATCGGTCTGTATCTTCAACCGAATGCGCTGGTTCAGCCGTGGCGAAAGGAAATGATAGACCACGTCGAAACGCGTCTCGCGCGCCGGCCAGTCCACCGCGGTGATGTCGATAATGCAGGCGAACTGGCAGGGCGTGGCGTCGCGCAGATGAGTGGCCACTTTCACGATGTCGGCCGCGTCGGCGTAAACGGTGAGTTCGCCGCGCGTCACGTCGAAGCCGGAAATCGATTCGCCCAGCGCGACTTGAATGGCTTGCCCCAGCGTCTCGAGCCGCTCCTGGTCCATGCGCAACCTCGTTCAGCGCTCGATCGTGCCGGTGCGGCGGATTTTTTTCTGCAACAGCAGGATGCCATACAGCAGTGCCTCGGCCGTCGGCGGGCAGCCGGGCACGTAAATATCCACCGGCACAATACGGTCGCAGCCGCGCACCACGGAGTACGAATAGTGATAATAGCCGCCGCCGTTGGCGCAGGAGCCCATCGAGATGACATAGCGCGGCTCCGGCATCTGGTCGTAGACCTTGCGCAGCGCCGGCGCCATCTTATTGCACAGCGTCCCGGCGACGATCATCACGTCCGATTGGCGGGGGCTCGCACGCGGGGCAAAGCCAAAGCGCTCGACGTCATAGCGCGGCATCGAAACCTGCATCATTTCGACGGCGCAACAGGCGAGACCGAAGGTCATCCACATCAGCGAACCGGTGCGCGCCCATGTGATCAGGTCGTCGGCGGCCGTGACCAGGAATCCCTTGTCCGAGAGTTCGCTGTTCACACCGCGAAAATAGGCATCGTCAGCGCCCACCGGCGCGCCGGTGCGCGGATCGAGAATGCCTTTCGGTGCGGGTGCAACCAGGGTCATGGCGCGACTAATCCCATTCAAGCGCCCCCTTTCGCCACTCATATATGAAGCCGATGGTGAGAACGCCAAGAAACAGCATCATCGCCCAGAAGCCGTAGAGGCCGAGATGGCGGAACGCCACTGCCCAGGGGAACAGGAAACTCACCTCGAGATCAAAGATGATGAACAAGATGGCGACCAGATAATAACGTACGTCAAACCGCATGCGCGCGTCGTCGAACGCGTTGAACCCGCATTCGTAGGCGGACAGCTTCTCCGGATCAGGCTGCTTGAAGGCGACGATGAAAGGCGCGATCAGCAGCGCCAAGCTGATCACCAGCGCCACCGCGATGAAGATGACGAGGGGCAGGTAATCGAGCAGCAATGCGTGCATAGGCGATCTCCTGCGTATCGTTCCCGCATCCAATCCGGATGAGACGCCCGCCCTGGACTGCCCGGCGCCGGTCGGCACCGTAGTCCCGCGCAAAAAAGCCGTGCCTTGTTTGGAATAGCCTCAAAGACGGGAGCGGGCGAGGCTTAGCGCAGCACATAAAGTGTGGCAAGCCGCCGCCACCAGCTAATCCGCGGGCCTCGGCGCCGATGAGCGGGAATCTGTGGATCGGTTCCGGCGATTCAACCGCCATGCGCAATTGACAGGACCGGCAAGACCGGGATGATGGCCCGCGCGCCCGTGGGGGCGCAGCGACACCCCCTCGGAGGAACAGCATGGTCGCGGCCGGATGGACCGAGCACCGCGTCTCCCGGCCACATTCTCCACCGGGCAGCAATAACCTTCCCTCTCTGCGGCGCGATGCCTCGCGGCGGTTACGGCTTGAGCATGTGGTCATGGCCGCCGCAGTCCTGTGTCTCATCGTGCTGGTCGTGCTGCCGATCGTTTTCCTCCTGATCGGCAGCCTGAAATCCGGTGACGGGCTCACCGTCGAGTATTTCCACCACGCCTTCGCCAATCACCTTTATCTCGACGCCTTGCGGAACTCGTTGGTGCTGGGCTCGCTGACGGGCATTTTCAGCATCGTCATCGGCCTGCCGCTGGCCTGGGCCGTTACGCGCACCAACGTGCCGGGCAAATCGCTGATCAAAGCCACCGCCACCCTGTCCTATCTCTCGCCGCCGTTTCTTATCGCCATCGCCTTCGTCAATCTGTTCAGCCCCAATTCCGGGGTGGTCAACGTCCTGCTGCGCGATCTCGATCTCGGTTGGCTCACCTTCAACATCTTCTCGATGCAGGGCTTGGTGCTGGTGACGGTCCTTCACACCTTCCCCTTCGTCTACCTGTTGGCCGCGAGCGCGCTCGGCTCTGTCGATGCTTCCTACGAAGAGGCGGCTCAGATTCTCGGCGCCGGCAAGTGGCGTACGGCCCTGACCATCACGCTCCCGCTGGTGATGCCGGCCATTCTGTCCGGGATGCTGAT
>DASTWX010000124.1:0-10762 GCA_035765795.1 Pseudolabrys sp.
GGCCACCGTCGACGACTGCTGGTAATCGAAGCCGCAGTCGCAGGAGAACGTCATGCGATCGCGGTTCTGCCCGTCCGGCAGGATCGTCGCCAATCGCATGCGGCTGCCGCAGCGCGGGCACACTACCGTCGGAATCGGGAACTTCAGGTCAGCCGGGCGCACGTTCACTACGATCTCCCCCTACAGAGGCAAACCTAGCGGGCGCCGGACGGAACCTCTGTCGCGCTGCGCACAATGGACGAGGATATTTCGGCCCGATTGCACAATTTGCCAAATCATTCTGCCGGGCGCCCGCGACGCCGCAAAGTCTTCCTCGCCGCGAGCAGCAATCAACGATTGAGCGAGGCGTCCTCGACCATCCACGACACCAGCTCTTCGAACGGCATGCCGGCATGGGCGGCGAGTTCGGGCACGAGCGAGGTCGCGGCCATGCCCGGCTGCGTATTCACTTCGAGGCAGGCGAGACCTTCGAGGCCAGGCCGGGAGTCGTCGTAACGGAAATCGGCGCGCGAGACGCCGCGGCATCCAAGCGCATTGTGCGCGTCGAGCGCGATACGCCGGCAGGCTTCGTACACTTCCGATGAGACGGGCGCCGGCAGGAGATGCTTCGAGCCGCCCGGCGCGTACTTGGCTTCGAAGTCGTAGAATTTCGTCGCGGCGACGATCTCGATGACTCCGAGCGCGCGGTCGCCGATCACCGCGCAGGTCAATTCCTTGCCGGCGATGTACGGCTCGACCAGGACCTTCTCGCCATAGGTCCAGTCGTCTCGGGTCAATTCCTGCGGCGGATGCGCGTGATCCTCGCGCACGATGAAGACGCCGACGCTCGAGCCTTCCGCCACCGGCTTGATCACATAAGGCGGCGGCAGCAGATGCTTGCGCGCCGCCTCGGCGCGAGGCACGACGTATCCGCCCGGCACCGGCACGCCGGCCGCGCGCAAAATCGTCTTGGCGACGTCCTTCTGCATGGCGAGCGACGAGGCGAGCACGCCCGAATGGCTGTAGGGGATGCCCATGACTTCGAGCAGGCCCTGCAGCGTGCCGTCCTCGCCGGGGCGCCCGTGCAGAACGTTGAGCGCAACGTCGGGCTTCAACTCACGCAACGTCGCCGCGATGTCGCGGGTGACGTCGACGCGGCTGATGCGATAGCCGCCCACGCGATCGAGCGCGTCGGCGCAGGCCGCGCCCGAGCGCAGGCTCACCGCGCGCTCCGCCGACCATCCGCCCATCAGCACCGCGACGTGTTTCATGCGGCATCCGCTTTCCTTCTCCCTCACCCCGCTTGCGGGGAGAGGGTCGGGGTGAGGGGCACTCTCGAATTGCACAGACGAGCGGGAAGGCCCCCTCACCCGCTCGCTTCCGCTCGCGACCTCTCCCCGCAAGCGGGGAGAGGTGGAGCCGCGGCTAGCTCACACCAATCCTCTTAATTTCCCACTCCAGCGTGACGCCGGAATGCGCTCTTACGCGTTCGCGCACGGTTTCCCCGAGCAACTCGATATCCGCTGCGCTGGCGCCGCCGCGGTTGATCAGGAAGTTGCAATGCAATTCCGACACCTGCGCATCGCCGACCACGAGTCCGCGGCAGCCGGCAGCGTCGATCAACTGCCATGCCTTGTGGCCGGGTGGATTCTTGAACGTGGAGCCGCCGGTGCGGCTCTTTACCGGCTGCGTCTCTTCGCGCGCTTGCGTGATCTTGTCCATGTCGGCGGCGATCGCCGCCGGATCGCCGGCCTCGCCCTGAAACAGCGCTTGTGTGAAGACCAATTCCTCCGGCGCATCGCAATGGCGATAGCCGTAACGCATATCCGCATTACGCAGGACATGAATTTTGCCGTTGCGATCGACCGCGCGAACTTCGATGAGCACGTCCTTCGTCTCACGGCCATACGCGCCGCCGTTCATGCGCAAGGCGCCGCCGATCGCGCCCGGTATGCCGCGATAGAAAGATAATCCGGCAATGCCGGCTTGCTGCGCCGCGCGCGCGACTTTGACATCCGGCACCGCGGCGCCGGCGCGGATTCTGTGGTCGGCTTCAGCCGTGATGTCATTGAAGCCGCGGCCGAGCCGGACGACGACGCCGGGCACGCCGCCGTCGCGCACGATGAGATTGGAGCCGAGGCCGATGACCGTCACCGGAATCTCGGCCGGCAGGCGCTGGAGGAAATAAGCAAGATCGCTCTCGTCCTCCGGCATGAACAGCGCCTGCGCCGGTCCGCCGACGCGAAACCAGGTGAAATCGCCGAGCGGCTGGTTGGCGATGAGGCGTCCGCGCAGATTCGGCAAGCGCGCCTTCAGCTCAGGCGTAATGTCAGGGAAGGTCATCACCTCACCCGCCTGCCCCCCAACTGCTCCGGCAGCGCGTAAGCCCATTGCGTGATGGAGCCGGCGCCGAGGCAGACGACGTAATCGCCCGGCGCGGCGATATTCTTGATCAGAGCGGGTAGTTCATCCGGCCCTGACAACGGCAGCGCGTGACGGTGGCCATGCGCGCGCAAGCCCTGCACCAGCGTGTCGCGGTCGGCGCCGGGGATCGGCGCCTCGCCGGCCGGATAGACCGGCGCGACGATCACCGCGTCGGCGTCGTTGAAGCAGGTGCAGAACTGCTCGAAGAGATCGCGCAGCCGCGTATAGCGGTGCGGCTGCATGACCGCGATCACCTTGCCCGGCGCGCTCTCGCGCGCCGCCCGCAACACGGCGGCGATCTCGACCGGGTGGTGGCCATAGTCGTCGATGACGGTGACCCCGTTCCACTGGCCGACACGGGTGAAGCGCCGCTTGACGCCGCCGAAGGCACCGAGCGCCTTGCGAATGATGTCGTCCGAGATACCGAGTTCGTAAGCTACCGCCACCGCTGCGGTCGCGTTAAGCGCGTTGTGCCTGCCCGGCATCGGCAGCATCAGCTTTTCGATCGTGTGGCTGACCGCGCCGCTGCGGTCACGGAAAAGGACGGTGAATGTTTGGGTCCCGTTCTCGTGCTGGATGTCAACGAGCCGCACGTCGGCTTGCGGGTTCTGACCATAAGTGAGGATACGGCGGTCGATCAGTTTGCCGACCAGCGTCTGCACCACCGGGTGGTCGGTGCACATCACGGCGAAGCCGTAGAACGGGATGTTCTCGACGAAGGCGCGGAAAGCATCCTGCACCGCGTCGTATGTTTGGAAATGATCGAGATGTTCGGCGTCGATGTTGGTGACAATGGCGACATCCGCCGGCAGCTTGAGAAAGGTGCCGTCGGATTCGTCGGCCTCGACCACCATCCAGTCGCCGGCGCCGAGCCGCGCGTTGGTCCCGTAGGCATTGATGATGCCGCCGTTGATCACCGTCGGGTCAAGTCCGCCGGCGTCGAGCAGCGCCGCCACCATCGAGGTGGTCGTCGTCTTGCCGTGCGTGCCGGCAATGGCGACGCAAGACTTGAGCCGCATCAGCTCGGCAAGCATCTCGGCGCGCCGCACGACCGGCAGGCGCTTGGCGCGCGCGGCGACGAGCTCCGGATTGTCGCGCTTGATGGCGCTCGACACCACGACAACGTCGGCGCCGTCGATGTTCTCCGCCTTGTGACCGATCGCGACCGCGATCCCTTTCTCGCGCAAGCGTTTTACATTGGCGCTATCAGAAACATCGGAGCCGGTGACGGTGTAACCGAGATTCGACAGCACTTCGGCGATGCCGCTCATGCCGATGCCGCCGATGCCGACGAAATGCACGGGTCCGATGTCGTGCGGCAGTTTCATGCGGATTGCCCCCTTAACTCTTCAAAGTGCCGCAGTCTGTAATACCACATCGGCCAGCCGCTCGGCCGCATCCAAAGTTCCGGCGGATTTCGCCGCCGCCGCCATCGCGGTGAGTTGCGCGGGCGCCGCGACAAGCAACGCGATCTCGGCGGCCAGCCGCTCCGGCGTGAACTCGCGCTGTTCGAGCCGAAATGCCCCGCCCGCCTCCGCCAGCAAGCCGGCGTTGACGAATTGATCCTGATCGAGCGCATGCGGCAGCGGCACCAATATGGCGGGCCGGCCAATCGCGGCCAATTCGGCCACCGTCGAGGCGCCGGAGCGGGAGATCACCAGATGCGCCGCCGCCATCCGCGCCGGCAGATCTGGGAAAAACGGCGCGCACTCGGCTTCGACGCCGGCTTGCGCGTAAGCCGTCTGCACCGCTGGCAAATCCTCGGCACGAGCTTGCTGCGTAATGCGCAAGCGCGCCCGCGTTTCAGGCGCAAGCAGCGCCGCGGCGGGTGGCACGATTTCCGCCATCACGCGTGCGCCTTGGCTGCCGCCGAACACCAAAACGCGCAGCTCGCCATCGGGCCCAGCGTAGGGCGTTTTCGCCGCTTCCAGCACCGCCGGCCGCACCGGGTTGCCGGTGAAAGCCAAACGGTTCCGCACCGTCTCATCCACCTTCTTCAGCGCGCGAAAACCGGTTGCGATGCGTGTGACACGGCTGGCGAGCAGGCGGTTGGCGCGGCCCATGACGCCATTCTGCTCGTGCAAGACGGTTGGCACGCCGCGCCATGAGGCGGCGAGCATCGGCGGCACGGTCGGATAGCCGCCGAACCCGACCACCGCGGCAGGCCGCAAGCGGCCGAGCAATGCCCAGGCCTTCGCCGTACCGAGCGCGAGCTGCGCAGCCGTGCGCGCGAGCGAGAGCGGATCGCGCCCCCGCAGCGTTGCGCTGGGGATGAGATGCACGGCACGGCTCGGGAACTTGAAATGGGCGGCGCGATCATCGGTGGCGAGGTCGACGGTCAGGCCCCGCTTTTCCAGCACAATCGCGAGCGCCTCGGCCGGAAACAAGTGACCGCCGGTGCCGCCGGCGCAGAGCAAGATGAGCTTACTTGGGGTCTCGATCGTCACGGGCTCTCCACCGTCATGCCCGCGCTTGTCGCGGGCATCCACGACCTTCATTCAGCAGGACAAGGCGTGGATGGCCGGGACAAGCCCGGCCATGACGAAAAACGTAGGAGTAGCACAAGAGTCAAGCCGCGCTTTCGCTCGGTTCCGGTTCGAGTTCCGGCGCCGCAACAACGGCGCGCGGCTGTTCGCGGGTCAGCGCCAATAGCATGCCCATCGCGTAAGCAAGCGAGATCATCGAAGAGCCGCCATAGGAGATGAACGGCAGCGTCATGCCCTTGGCCGGAATGAGACGTAGGTTGACCGACATGTTGATTGCCGCCTGCACGCCAAACAGGATCGCCAAGCCGGACGCTGCGAAGCGGGCAAACAGGTCCTCGTTGCGCAGCGCGCGCAAAAGCGAGCGGATGACGATGAACGCAAACAGCGCCACCAGCACGAGGCAAAAGGCGACGCCGAACTCCTCGCCCGCCACCGCGAAAATGAAGTCGGTGTGTGCTTCGGGCAAGATCCGCTTGACCGTTCCCTCGCCGGGGCCGGTGCCGAACCAGCCGCCGCGCAGAAACGATTCGGTCGCGATATCGATGTTGAACGTGTCGCCGGACGATGGGTGGAGGAAGTGCTGAATGCGCCGGGCGACGTGCGGCACGGTGAAATAAGCCGCCGTCAAGCCGACGCCGGCGATGCCGCCGATGCCGAAAACCCAGATCAGCCGCATGCCGGCCATGAAGAACAGCGCGCTCCACACCAGCACCACCAGCATGGTCTGGCCGAAGTCAGGCTGCAGCACCAGCAACGTTACAACGAGGAGGAGCAAGGCCAGCGAAATCGCGTTGGCCGGCATGTCCGGCCGCCGCGCGGACTCGGAAAAAAGCCACGAAATGACGATCACGAAAGCGGGTTTCAGAAACTCGGAAGGCTGGATGTTCATGCCGAAGATGACCAGCCAGCGGCGCGCGCCTTTGATGTCGGCGCCGAACTCGGGCGTCGCCGCCACAAGCACGAGGCTCACTAGGAACACCACTATCGAGAGACGGCGAATCTGATGCGGACTCAGCAGCGAGACGCCGAGCAGCAACGCGATCGTCGGGACGAGATAAAGAATCTGGCGGTCCACGAAATAGAACGGGTCGAGCCCGAGGCGGCCGGCGACCGGCGGGCTTGCCGCCAGGCACAGCACGATGCCGGCCAGCATCAGCGCACCGAGCGCGGCGAGCGTGAGCTTGTCGACCGTCCACCACCACTCGCCGAAGGGCGTGCGTTGCGCGCGCGAGACCATGGAGTTTTCCCTCGTCTGCGATCCAAGCTGACCTGTTACGGTTTACGGATCATTAACGACGCGGCGGCGCTTCCACAGAGCAATCCAATACGACACAGCGTTTCGCCGTCACCCTGAGGTGTTCGGCCGAAGGCCGAACCTCGAAGGGCGACGGCCTGGGCCGTCCATCCTTCGAGGGCCGCGCTACGCGCGGCCGCCTCAGGATGACGGAACTATGCCCGGCAGCGCCAGCACCAGGTCAATGAACGCCTGCCCGCGCACTTCGAAGTTCGGATACTGATCGAACGAAGCGCAGGCCGGTGACAGCAGCACCACCGGCTCCGCCGCATCGGAAGCTTTCGCATCGCGCACTGCGGCATCTATCGCGGCTGAAAGCACCTCATCGATCTCGTAAGGAGCTTTGCCGTCCAATGTCTTGGCGAACTCCGCCGCCGCTTCGCCGATCAAGTAGGCCTTGCGGATGCGCGGAAAGAATTCGGCCAGGCTCACAATGCCGCCAGTCTTGGGCTTACCGCCGGCGATCCAAAAAATATCGGAGAAACTCGCCAAAGCCTTGGCCGCCGAGTCCGCATTGGTCGCTTTGGAGTCGTTGACGAACAGCACCTTGCCCGTGCGGCCAACCGGCTGCATTCGGTGGGCGAGGCCGGGAAAACCGGTGAGACCTCGCTGAATGACGGGAAGGCCGAGGCCGAGCGCAACGCAGGCCGCCACCGATGCGGCCGCGTTCTGCGCGTTGTGCAAGCCGCGCAAGCTGCCAATGCCGGCGAGTTGAGCGATCGGGTGCGCCTTGCCGCCGCTCGCTTGGAGGATGCGCGTGCCTTCGGCGTAATAGCCATCGTGCAGCGGCGTCTCCACAGACACGCGAATCACAGTTTTGCCCGCCCGCTCGATGCGTT
Organism: Pseudolabrys sp.; assembly: GCA_035765795.1. GTDB lineage: Bacteria > Pseudomonadota > Alphaproteobacteria > Rhizobiales > Xanthobacteraceae > Pseudolabrys. The sequence continues at coordinate 7,023 of DASTWX010000124.1, forward strand.
CGGCGGCGGCGCGGGTCCAGCGGTCGTCGACACCGATCACGGCGGTGCCGCCGGCCTCGACGTTCGCCGGCAGCAGCGCCTTGACGGCGGCGTAATTCTGCATCGTGCCGTGACGGTCGAGATGATCCTCGGTCACATTGAGCAGGATGCCGACCGTCGCATGCAGCGAAGGCGCGAGGTCGATCTGGTAAGACGAAATCTCGAGCACGTAAACACGGCCCGGCGCGAAAGGTTCGAGCGCCAGCACCGGCACGCCGATATTCCCGCCCATCTGGACGTCACGCCCGGCGCTGCGGACCAGATGCGCAATCAGCGCCGTGGTGGTCGACTTACCGTTCGTTCCGGTGATGGCGACGAGCGGACATCCGCCGCCGGATTTTGCACGCTCACGGCAGAACAGTTCGATATCGCCGATCACTTCGACGTCGGCTTTGCGCGCAAGCTGCACCGTCCAATGCGGTTCCGGATGCGTGAGCGGAACGCCGGGAGCAAGCACCAACGCGGCGATGCCCGACCAATCGAGGTCGGCAAGATTTTGTGTCCTGAGCCCCGCTTCTTTCGCCTTCGCAACAGACTTCTCGTTATCATCGAAGGCTATCACGTCGGCGCCGCCATCCTGCAGCGCACGAGCGGCAAGCAAGCCGGAATGGCCGAGGCCGAACACGGCAACTCGCTTGCCGGCAAAGGTGGTGACAGGGATCATCGGTAAGATCTCGTCATTCCGGGACGGCCCGAAGGGCCGGGCCCGGAATCCATAACCCCTGCTGCAGAGTATGGATTCCGGGCTCGCCGCTGCGCGGCGCCCCGGAATGACAGGCAGCGGTTCATCGCAATTTCAAGCTCGCCAGTCCCGCCAACGCCAACACCACGGCGACGATCCAGAAGCGGATGACGATCTGCGGCTCCGTCCAACCCAATTGCTCGTAGTGATGGTGGATCGGCGCCATTTTGAACACGCGCTTTCCGGTCAGCTTGAACGACACCACCTGCACGATCACCGACACGGCTTCCAGCACGAACAAGCCGCCAATGATGGCGAGCACGATCTCGTGCTTCACCGCGACGGCGATGACGCCGAGCATGCCGCCAAGTGAAAGCGAGCCGGTGTCGCCCATGAAGATGGACGCCGGCGGCGCATTGAACCAAAGGAAGCCGAGGCCGGCGCCGATCACCGCGCCGCAAAGCACCGCCAGCTCGCCGCTGCCGGCGACGTAATGAATTTGCAGATAGTCGGCGAACACCGCGTTGCCGGCGAGATACGAGATCAGCCCGAAGCTCGCCGACGCGATCATCACCGGCACGATGGCGAGGCCGTCGAGGCCGTCGGTGAGATTGACCGCATTGCCGGCGCCGACGATCACCAACATGCCGAGCAGGAAGAACCCCCAGCCAAGGTTGATCGCCAATTCCTTGACGAAAGGAAACACCAATGAGGTCGAGATCGTCCCACGCCCGAGATGAGCAAGCGCGGTACACGCGACAATGGCGATTGCCGCCTCGACCAGGAGCCGGCTGCGGCCGGAAAAACCGGCGTGGCTCTGTTTCGTTACCTTGAGGTAGTCGTCATAAAAGCCGATCAGCCCGAAGCTGAGCGTCACCGCGAGAACGATCCAGACGTAAGGGTTTTCCGGATTGGCCCACAGCAGGGTTGAGACCAGCAAGCCGGACAGGATCATCAGCCCGCCCATGGTGGGCGTGCCTTTTTTGGTGATCAGGTGCGACTGCGGCCCGTCGAGGCGGATGGGCTGGCCCTTGCCCTGCTTCAACCGCAACAGGTCAATCATCGGGCCGCCGAACAGGAACACGAATACCAGCGCGGTCACGATCGCGCCGCCGGTGCGAAAGGTGATGTAGCGGAAGACGTTGAAGAACGAAACCTTGTCGGAGAGTTCCGTCAGCCAATAGAACATCGGTCGAGCCTTGCCGCCTTGCGAATCGGCCCGCGCGCGGGCGGGTTCTTACCTTATTTACCTTACATCAGGCGCCACGAATGCTGACTCGTCATGCCCGCGCTTGCCGTGGGCATCCACGTCTGAAAGCTAAGGAAAGGCGTGGATGGCCGGAACAAGCCCGGCCATGACGGTGGACAGTCGGCATGCCTTGGGATGGTATCACTTTTTGTCCGCGCGAGAGGGCTCGTCTTTACTGGGAAAACGGCTTCGCAGCGCCTTGACGATAGGACCCATTTTCGAGCCGAGCGATCCCTTGACCATGATGGCGTCGTCGGCCCGGACGGCGTCGAGCACTGCCGGCTCGAGCGACGCCGCCGTTTCGGCATAGCCGCCCTGGCGGGTGGAGGGAAGAGCTTTCCATAACGCCTGCATCTGCGGACCGGAGCAAAAGACAAGATCGATGGCGGCGCTTTCGATGGGTTCGGCCAAAGCACGATGCAGTGCCTCGCTTTGGTCGCCGAGTTCCAGCATGTCACCGAGCACCGCGATGCGCCGGCCACGCGCGCCAAGCGGCGTTTGGCCGAGCAATGCGATGGCCGCCCGCATGGAGGCCGGATTGGCGTTGTAGCTTTCGTCGATCAACAGCGCCCGCCCGCCGGGCATTCTCAACGGCGTGCGGGTTCCGCGGCCGACCGCCGGCTGTAACTTGCTCAATGCAAGCGCAGCCAATGCGAGGTCCGCGCCGGCGAGCGCGACAGCGGCAAGAACGGCGAGCGAGTTCTGGACCAAATGCCGCCCGGGTGCGCCGATCTTGTATGTCACTGGTTCGCCGAGAATGCGGGCTTCCACTGTTGAGGAATCCGCTTGCAGCGCGCAGCGCACAAGCCGCGCGTCGGCTTGCGCGTCTTCGCCGAACGAGACGACCCGCGCGCCGGCTTGACGCGCGGCGGCGGAGAGCCGCGCAAACTGGCCATTGTCGCGGTTGATCACGGCGGCGCCGCCCGGTTCAAGGCCGCTGAATATCTCCGCCTTGGCGTCGGCGATTTTTTCCAGCGAGCCGAAATATTCGAGATGCACCGGCTCGATGGTGGTGACGATCGCCACGTGTGGACGCACCAAAGCGGTGAGGGGCGTGATCTCGCCGGCGTGATTCATGCCGATTTCGAACACTGCATATTTGACGCTCGCCGGGCAGCGGGCGAGCGAGAGCGGAACGCCCCAGTGATTATTGTACGACGACGCGGAGGCATGGGTTTCGCCGTCCGGGGACAAGGCCAAACGCAAGGCTTCCTTGGTGCCGGTCTTGCCGACGGAGCCGGTAACCGCAATCACCTTCGCGCTGTCGATGCGCCTTCGCGCGGCGCGGGCGAGATCGCGCAAGGCTTCGAGCACGTCGTCGACCGCCAGAAGCGGCGCATCGGCAAAACGTGGCGCTTGCGCGCGCGCGACAACCGCCACGCCCGCACCTGCTTTGAGCGCAGCGTCGACAAAGTCGTGCCCGTCGCGGTTGTCGCCTTGAATTGCGAAGAAGACATCGCCTTTTTTAAGCGTGCGGCTGTCGATGGAGATGCCATCGACGTTATCGGGCAATGCGCCCGATCTGTCCGCGCGCATGGCGGCGGCCATGTCGTCGGTGGTCCAGAGGGGAGTCATGGGAGAAGCGTAAGCCTACACAGGTCATTCCGGGACGCTCGCGCTAGCGAGCGGGCCCGGAATCCATATGTGGACGGCCCCCGCTTGCAAGAGGCGGAACAGGAGCGGAGCGATTTGCTTGCGATCATATGTCCGGTCTGTTGTCGGCGGTACACATGACCGCCTGCCAAGATGGGTCTCGCGACGTGAGTTCCA
>DASTWX010000125.1:0-5442 GCA_035765795.1 Pseudolabrys sp.
GTTGCGCCACGCGAGCGCGAGCGATGCCCTCAGCCGGCTCGATGAGCTCAACGAGCAGATCAAGGCAACCGACAAGACATTGGCCGCCATTCAAAAACGGATTCCATCCGCCGACGTCGGGCAGCGCCTCGATTCGCTCGACACGAATGTCAAAGCGATCGACGTCTCGCTCGCGGCCTTGCGTAAAACGGCTTCGCTCAAGGACGTCGACGAGTTGCTCGACAAACTCAACGTCAGCATCAACAATGCCGGCGCGATGCTGGTGCAGATCAAGCAGGCGCTGCCAATGCAAAGCCTGGCAAGCCAACTGGCGCCGCTCGACGCCAAGCTTACAACCGTCAGCCATACTCTGACCGACATCAAAAGGACCGCCTCGCTCGATAGCATCAGCAAGGAGGTTTCGGCGCTTTCCGACAAACTCGACGACGCCAATAAAATGCTGGCTGCCATCAAGGCGCCCGCGGCTGGCGGCAACGTGCCAGCCGCACCTGGCGATTTGCAGAAGAGCATTGCCGACGCCGCCGCCCTGCACGGCAAGCTCGCGGAGGACATCGGCAAGATGGAGGCGGTGCTGAAGCCCAAGCCGCGCGAAATGATGGTGGTCTATCTGCATATGCCGAACGCCGACAAGCTGCCGAAGACGGTCGCCACGGTCTCGCCGCTCGATATCGAGTTCGCGCACATCGGCAGCACGGATGACAACGGCCAAGTGGCGGCGATCATTCCAAGGCTCAAGCAGATCGTCGGCGGACGCGCCGGCTGCAGCATTTCAGTCGCCGGTTACGCCGACACGCTGGGCGGCGACAAGACCAACCTGACGCTGTCGAAGAAGCGCGCCCGCGCCATCGCGGAAAAGATCAAGACCGCATTCGCCGGAAGCGACGTGCAGATCAACGAAGCCGCCTGGGGCGAACGGCGGCTGCACGATTGGACGCCGGACAATACCGCTCAAGCCGCCAACCGGCGGGTCGACATCGCGGTGAATTGCGAGAAGTAAACCTCCTCGTCATTCCGGGGCGCGGCCGAAGGCCGTGCTTCACGCGTGCGCCGGAATGGCAAGACTCATGAGCCGTACAAACGCGTCACCGCAGCAGGGATAAGGAGCTTCACCCCGCGTCCACACCCCAGCGCCAGAAGTCGCGGCCTTCTTCGCGCATGAAGCGGGCGAGCACCATGCGGTGCACTTCGGAAGCGCCGTCGACCAGCCGCGCCGAGCGGGCGTAGCGGTAGATCCATTCGAGGATCGTGTCCTTGGAATAGCCGCGCGCACCGTCGAGCTGGATGGCCACATCGGCGGCATTGTGCAGCGTGTCGGCGACCGACACTTTCGCCATGGATACTTCCTTGCGCGCGCGCGAGCCCTGGTCGAGCTTCCACGCCGCGTGCATGGTGAGCAGGCGCCCGATCTCGATCTGGTGCGCGATGTCGCCGAGCTTGATCTGGACGCTCTCGCGGTCGGCGAGCTTGATGCCGAAACCCTCACGGCGGCCGACATATTCCTGTGCAATTTCCATGCAGCGCTTGGCGAAGCCGAGCCAGCGCATGCAGTGCGTGAGCCGCGCGGGACCGAGCCTGATCTGCGTAACGCGCAAGCCGTCGCCTTCGCCGAGCAGCACGTTCTCGGCGGGAATTTCGAGGCCGTCATATTCGATCTCGCAGTGTCCGCCGTGCTCCTCCGGCCCCATGATCGGGATGCGGCGTAGGATGCGCCAGCCCGGCTGGTCCTTGTGATAGAGGAATGCCGTGAGCCCGCGGCGCTTGTCGTCGGAGGTGCGCGCGAGCAGGATGAAATGCGCCGCACCCTCGGCGCCGGTGATGAACCATTTGCGCCCGCGCACGATATAGCGACCGCCCTTTTTCTCTGCGCGCGTCAGCATCATCGAGGGATCGGAGCCTGAGCCGGGCGCGGGCTCGGTCATCACGAAGGACGAGCGCACTTTGCCGTCGACGATCGGGCGGAGAAATCGCTCCTTCTGCGCGGGCGTGCCCACCTTGGCGAGCAAGTTCATGTTGCCGTCGTCGGGCGCCATGCAGTTGATGGCGAGGGGACCGAAGATCGAGCGCGCGGCTTCCTCGTAGATGGCCGCCCAGGCCACGATCGGCAATTCCATGCCGCCGAATTCCTTCGGCGATTGCGGCGCCCAGAGTCCCGCCGCCTTCGCTTTCTCGCGCACCGGCTGGAGCCGATCATGCGGGATGTTCTCGTGATCGGCGAAATTGGCCGGATCGGATTCGAGCGGCAGCACCTGCGCATCGATGAAGTCGCGCACTTTCAGGCGGAGGTCTTCGGTCTCAGGAGGAAGGGTGAAGTCCATGGTTACCCCCTAATGGCCGCTACTTGCCCGCCGTCGACGATAATCGTAGCGCCGGTGATGTAACGTCCGGCATCGGACGCCAATAGCAGCAGCGCGCCGTCGAGGTCGCCTTGCTCGCCGAAACGGCCCATCGGGATATCGCGCTTGATCGCGTCCCCGGCCTCACTTTCGAGATAAGCCTCGTTGATTTCGGTGACGAACCAGCCCGGCGCGATGGCGTTGACGCGCACGCCTTTGAAGGCAAGCTCGAGCGAGAGCGCCTTGGTGAGCTGTACCACGCCCGCCTTGGCCGTCGCGTAGGCGGCTACGCCTTTGGCCACGCCGAAGCCGAGCACCGAGGCGATGTTGATAATTGCGCCTTTTTGCTTCGCCGCGAGCATGCGGCGCGCGGCTTCCTGCGACCAAAAGAATACCGCGTCGAGATCGGTCGCAAGCACGCGCCGCCACTCTTCCGGCGTCACATCGGTCGCGCGCACCGGCGCCTGCGCGACGCCGGCATTGTTGATGAGGACAGTGACAGTTCCGTAGGCCCTTTCCGCATCGTCGAAGGCGCGTACCATGGCAGCCCGATCGGTGACATCGGCCTCGACGGCGACCGCGCGACCACCCTTGCCTTCGATTTCCGCTTGCAGCAATTTCAGCCGTTCCGCACGCCGCGCCACCAGCGCAACCGACGCGCCGTTCTCGGCCAGCACGCGGGCGAATTGCGCGCCCAGTCCGCTCGATGCGCCGGTAACCAGAGCGGTGCGGTCTTCAAGATTGAAGAGTTCGGCGGCTTTCATGCGTTATCTATGCCCCCACCCGGCCGGAACAGGCAAGGAGCGATGATGGCATAAGCCGCCGCATTCCGCTAAATTGCGGGCATGGCACATGATCATCATCACGACCACGACCATTCCGAGCTGAGCGAGACGCAATTGCGCGTGCGCGCGCTGGAGAGCGTGCTGACCGAGAAGGGCTATGTCGATCCGGCGGCGCTCGATCTGCTGATCGAGACCTACGAGACGAAGGTCGGCCCGCGCAACGGCGCGCGCGTAGTGGCGCGCGCCTGGGTCGATCCGGCCTATCGCGCGCGGCTCTTCAGGGATGCAACGCCAGCCATTAGTGAACTCGGCTATGCCGGGCGGCAGGGCGAGCACATCGTCGCGCTGGAGAACACGCTGCATGTTCACAACATGGTCGTCTGCACCTTGTGCTCGTGCTATCCGTGGCCGGTCCTGGGCTTGCCGCCGGTCTGGTACAAGTCGGCGCCCTACCGCTCGCGCGCGGTGAGCGACCCGCGCGGCGTCCTTGCCGATTTCGGCTTCGCGTTACCGAAAGAGACCGAAATCCGCGTCTGGGATTCGACGTCCGAGATTCGGTATCTGGTGATACCGATGCGGCCCGCAGGTACGGACGGTTGGAGCGAGGAGAAACTTGCCGAGTTGGTCACGCGCGATTCGATGATCGGCACCGGTCTGCCGAAGCGGCCGGAGGATATCGACTGATGAACGGCGCGCATGACATGGGCGGCATGCAGGGGTTCGGCCCGGTAATTCCGGAGCCGAACGAGCCTGTGTTTCACGCCGAATGGGAGCGGCGTGCCTTCGCTCTCACGCTGGCTATGGCCACGCCGGGCGGCTGGAATATCGACATGGGGCGCTTCGCGCGCGAGGACCGGCAGCCGCGCCAATATTTAAGCATGAGCTACTACCAGATTTGGTTCGCGGCGCTGGAGTCCATGCTCAAGGAGCGCGGCTTCGTTAGCGAGGACGAGATCGCTGCGGGCCGTTCCTTGCACGAACCCAAGCCGGTCAGGCGCGTGCTTTCACCCGCCGACGTCCTCAAGGTGCTGCATCGCGGCGGCCCGACCGAGCGCGAAACCAACACGCAACCGGCGTTCAAACCGGGCGACAAGGTGCGGGCGAGGAACATCAATCCGCGCACCCACACGAGGCTGCCGCGCTACGTGCGCGGGCATGTCGGCACGGTGGAGCGGATCATTGGCTTTCACGTTTTCCCCGACAGCAATGCACAAGGCCAGGGCGAAAATCCGCAGTGGCTCTATTGCGTGCGCTTCGACGGCCGCGAATTGTGGGGCGGCGATGCCGATCCGACGGTGAAAGTGTCGGTGGATGCGTGGGAGTCGTATTTGGAGAATCCCTAGCTGTCATTTCGGGATGCCGCCAACGGGTCCGCGCGAAGCGCGGCCCGATGACAGGCTCCGCGGCTGGCCCGGAAATCCAGACACAAGCACGAGCAAGCTTCTGGATTCCGGGCTCCGGCCTTCGGCCGGCCCCGGAATGACGAAGGAAAGACGATGATCAACTCCGCCGCCGCGCGACGCGCCACGCAAGAAGTGCCGGACATCCCGCATGATGCCGAGGGCCCTGTGTTCCGCGAGCCATGGGAAGCACAGGCTTTTGCGATCACACTCGCGCTGCATGAGCGCGGCGTGTTCACCTGGAAAGAATGGGCGGCAAGGCTCGCCGCCGAGATCAAGCGTGCGCAAGCGGCGGGCGATCCCGACACCGGCGAAACCTATTATCTGCATTGGTTGGCGGCGCTGGAGCGCATCGTTGCCGAGAAAGGCGTAACCACCGCCGACACGCTGCATCGGTATCGTAACGCCTGGGACCGCGCCTGCGACCGCACCCCGCACGGGCAGCCGATCGAATTACGGGAGGAGGATTTCAAGAGTTGACGTCCCGGGCGCAGCGCAGCGTGAAGCAAAGCGAAACGGTGCGCTGCAGAACCGGGACACATGCCTCTCACACCACATGATCCGGCCGTAGCTGGCAGGCAGCGGTCTCCGTGAGCTCGATCTGCACCGTGGTGTGGCCGATGTCAAACTTCTCCTCCAACTCGTGCGCGACGCGATGGAGGAAGTCGTCGCCCGGATGTCCCTGAGGCGTGACGAGATGGCAGGTGAGCGCCGTCTCGGTCGTGCTCATCGCCCATATGTGCAGGTCGTGCACCTCGCTCACCTCGGGCAGGCCGCAAAGATAACGCCGCACCGCATCGGGATCGATCGACTCGGGTGCTGCCGCGAGCGCAAGCCGCAGGGAATTGCGCAAGAGTCGCCACGTGCCGATGAGAATGACGACTGAGATGAGAAGGCTCGCCAACGGGTCAAGCCACTGCCAGC
>DASTWX010000126.1:0-4153 GCA_035765795.1 Pseudolabrys sp.
TTCGGCGAGCTTGCCGGCAAAAAAATCGCGAAACGATTTTCCCGCCACATCGATGTATTTGTCGCCGCGCTTGATGAAATACATCGGCACGTCGAGCGCGTAATCGACCCAACGCTCGAAGCCCATGCCTTCCTCGAAAACAAAAGGCAGCGTTCCGGCGCGTTGATTATCGGTGTCGGTCCAAATGTGCGAACGGAAAGAGAGGAAACCGTTCGGTCTGCCTTCGGTGAATGGCGAATTGGCGAATAGCGCGGTGGCGATCGGCTGCAGCGCGATCGAGACGCGCAGCTTCTTCACCATGTCCGCTTCCGACGAGAAGTCGAGGTTCGCCTGCACGGTGCAGGTGCGGTACATCATGTCGAGGCCGAGCGCGCCAACCTTCGGCATGTAGGCCGTCATGATCTTGTAGCGGCCCTTCGGCATCATCGGCATTTCGGCGCGGCTCCAACTCGGCGCCATGCCGAGGCCGAGAAAACCGATGCCCAAGGGCTTCGCCACCTCACGCAATTGCGCGAGATGGGCGAACAGTTCGGACGCAGTTTGGTGCACGTTTTCAAGCGGCGCTCCCGAAAGCTCGAATTGGCCGCCGGGCTCGAGCGAAATCGCGCCGCCGCCGGTCACGTCGAACATGCCGATGATGTTTTCGCCCTCCATGATCGGCTCCCAGCCGAGCAGATCATGCATGCCGTGGAGCAAAGCGCGAATGGAGCGCCGGCCCGCATAAGGCACCGGCCGGTGGCCATCCACGGTGAAGACGAATTTCTCGTGCTCGGTGCCGACCCTGAATTCGGATATTGGCTTGCACCCTGCTTCGAGCCAGGCGACGAGTTCGTCGCGGCTTTCGAGCGGGGTCATGTCGATCTGGTCACGCGCCATGGATGGGTCCGGCAGAAACGGGTCGCGACCATAAACATGCTGCGCTGCAAAGGGCAATGCGGGCCTCCTTGCCTCATGGTGAGGAGCCCGCCGAAGGCGGGCGTCTCGAACCATGAGGCCGGAGTGTGTAACCATCCTTCGAGACGCCGCGCTATCGCGCGGCCGCTTCAGGAACTAGGATTATAGTCAACAGGAGAAAGGCGGCCGGTTTCGCGCGCCGGCCCCTGCGGCCGATTCTGACGTGCCGCGCAATTAGACAGCAGGCAAATGACCAAGCACACGCACATACGCATTCCTGCCGAATGGGAGCCGCACGAATGCTGCTGGATGGCCTGGGCCGTTCACAGCGAATGGGACGAGGCGGCTGCAAGCAAGATAAAGCGCGAACTCAGCCAAGTGATTCAGACGATCGCGCGTTATGAGCCGGTGCGGGTGCTAGCACCGCGCGGCGTACAGTTGCACGAAGCGCGCCGCGAGTTTGCCGACTGTCCGAATGTCACGGTGATCGAAGCGCCGGTCGATGATTTCTGGATGCGCGATATTGCGCCGACCTTCGCTTGGCGTGGCGCCGGTGCGGCGCGGGAAATCGTAGCGATTGACTGGAATTTCAACGGCTGGGGCGGAACGCGCGAGCGGCCCTCGCGGCCGGGCGATCGGCTCGCCAAGCACGCCGCAGCGATCTTTGGCGTGCCGCGGATTCCGGCCCGATTCGTTGCCGAGGGCGGCGCTCTCGTCACTAACGGCCAGGGCACGATGATCACGACGCGGAGTTGCCTGCTCAATCCAAATCGTAATCCGGTGCGCCGCGGCCTCGATCGCCAGCGCATGATCGAGGCCGAACTCGCTAAGTTCGGCATTCGCCGCGTGATCTGGCTCGAAGGCGATCCTTGCGAGCCGATCACCAGCGGACATGCGGACGGCTACGTCCTCTGCGCGCCCAACGGCGTGGTGCTGGTAGAAACGGTCGATGACCCGGATATCGAAGCTCCGTTTTGGCGCGAGCACGACATCACGCTCTTGGAGGACGCGCGCGATGCGGCTGGCCGCAAGCTCAAGGTTATTCGCGTGCTGGCGCCGCGCAGACGGTATTGGAAATCCACATCCGATCTTTTCGCGCCGTGTTATCTCAACGCCTATGTCGCCAACAGCGCTGTGATCGGGGCGCGCTTTGGCGATGACGACCGCAATGAGGTGGCGCGGAAAGCGCTTGCTAAGGCATTTCCGGAGCGCGAGATTGTTATGATCCGAATCGGCGCTATCGCCGATGGTGGCGGCGGAGTGCATTGTCTGACTCAACCGATGCCGGGGAAACAAGGGGATAGAGGCAATGACTGACTGGATAGGACACCGTTGTGCAGATCACAAAATAGACCCCGCAACAGAAACTCTGATCATTGGCACCTTTAATCCAGACACGAAATCGAATCTCGCCGATTTCTTCTATGGACGCTCTCGAAATCACTTATGGGATATACTCCCAGGAGTATTGAATGCAGGAGGTAGCTTGAAAGGAAAAACAAAAGAGGAAAAACTTCAATTTATTCGAGCAAAGCACATCGATTTCATTGATCTTATCTGGGCAATCGGGAGTGAGCCCCCAGACTACTCTGACAAGCACCTCGACCGAATGAAGGAGATTAGATGGCGAGAAGATATTATTGACCAAATCGGCAAACTGAAAAATCTCAAACGGGTGTGCATTTCACGTAAAGGATTTGCTGACGTGCCCGCGATCAGAAATAAGGTGAGGGTGATTGCTGAGTATCTTAAAGATAGACCGGTTGTGTTCAGGTGCGTTCACAGTCCTGCGCGCGGCCTTCGTAAAGCCAGGGACGAATGGAAAGAGTTTTTGACAACTTAGAATTGGCAGTGTGGGGCTGTTGATTCTAGCCTGCAGCTATTGCGCTACAAAGATTGGCTTAGTTTGTTGTCCGACTATCATCTTGGGCTCTAATACTTCCACCTCATCGCCCCATGTTACCAAATGCCATCTCATCTCCAGCGCCCCACCGGCACGGAAGCGCACGATGAGTGAGCCGTCCGGCTGGTCCTCGAATGTCTGCGTCGGGTGAAACAGGAATTGCCGCGCGTCGGGCGCGGCCTTTGGCGAGAAGCGCCAGACCACGTCGAAAGGCTCCTCCTGAAACACGCCGAAGGAGCGCTCGGCAAATTTTTGCAATGAGAACTCCTTGCGCCGCCGAAACCCCGATTCCGCTATTTCCACCTTCTCGATGTTGGCGAGGCTGAAGAGCCGGTAGTCGCGCGCCCGGTCGCTCAGACTATAGGCCACGAGATAATGCCGGTTACCATAGAGAAACCCATACGGACAGACCGATTGACGGCTGAGCCGGCCGGTGCCGCGCGCGCGGTAGTGCAAGCGCACCTTTCGGCAGGCGATGATCGCGTGGCGCAGCGCCGCCAGAACTTCGGCGGGAATCGTCTGCCGCGGTCCCGGCCGCAGTGCGAGACCTTCGGCTTCGGTGAGCACTTCGAGGTCCGGGCCGATGCGACGGGCGGCCTGCGGATGGATCAACGATTTTAGCTTGGCCGAAAGCACCTCCAATCTAGCGGACACGTCAGAAAGACCTTCACGGCGGGCGAGATCGGCCGCCGTCGCGAGCGCGGCAAGTTCTTCAGCCGAAAAGCCGGTCATGCCGCCGAGCACACCGGCGCGGATGCGCCAGCGCTTGGGCACCTCGCCCGGATTGGCCTGCTCCATCTGCGGAAAGACTCGCTCGACGGCATCCCGCATGCGCTCGGCCGTGCGCCGGCTGACGCCATAGCGCCGCTGAACATCTTCGAGCGACAGCCCTTCCGCGTTGCCGCGCATGTCGAACGCCATACGCAGCAACGCCTCTAGTTTTTCGTAGCGCATCCCCAGCCTCGGCGGAAATTGAGGCGGAGATCGTAAAGCTGCGAAGGCACGCGCGCCAACGCCTCGGCTCACGCGACACCCTGCAGAATTCCAGCGTCCACCTCGTCCAATTGCGGCGCTCCCCGCCGAGGGCGCCGCCGCAAGCCTCGCACGCCGGCCATGTCGACGATGTCCTCGACCGCCTTGATCTGCTGGTAAGGCGGAGTACCCGCAGCATCGAAGGCCTCGACGATTAAATCCAGGTGTGGCTGTTCAATATCCGTATTCCGTGGGCCCTTGATCTCATCGAGGAACCAGCCCAAGCGACCACGCCGCCGCATCATACAGGCGGCCTGAATGCCGTCATGCTCCCAAAGATAAACAGCGCACTCCCCACCATCGATGCGCCAGATATAGCTTTCG
>DASTWX010000127.1:0-4291 GCA_035765795.1 Pseudolabrys sp.
CCCTGGATCGGCGGTCTGTTCGCCGGCCCGCCCTACGGCATCGGCGTGCTGACCGCCGGTCTCATCCTTGCCGTCATGGTGCTGCCCTTCATCACCTCGATTGCACGCGACGTGTTCGAGGTGGTGCCGGCCGTGCTCAAAGAAGCGGCCTACGGCGTCGGTTGCACCACCTGGGAGGTGACGCGTCACGTCGTGCTGCCTTACGCTCGTGTCGGCGTCATCGGCGGCGTGATGCTGGCGCTCGGCCGCGCTCTCGGCGAGACGATGGCGGTCACCTTCGTCATCGGCAACGCCCACCGCATATCGACTTCGATCCTTGCGCCGGGCACCACCATCTCGGCGACCATCGCCAACGAATTCACCGAAGCCGTCGGCGACCTCTATACCTCCTCGCTGATCGCGCTCGGGCTCATCCTGTTCGTCATCACCTTTATTGTGCTCGCCGCGTCGCGGCTGATGTTGATGCGCATGAACACGCGGGTTGGAGCCTGACGATGCACAACCGCACGAAAATCTCCTGTCATTCCGGGGCGCGGACGGAGTCCGCGAGCCCGGAATCCAGATGCACATTGCGAGCGTGCCGCTGGATTCCGGGCTCGGCGCATTCGCGCTGTCCCGGAATGACGACGCAAGGGCGGTGTCATGGATAATCGCTACACCGCGCGCCGCCGCCGCAATCTTATTGCCGCTGCCTTGGCGATCTCGGCGACGGCCTTCGGTCTCTTATGGCTGGTTTTCATCTTGGCCGAATTGTTGTGGAAAGGCTTCAGCGGCCTCGATCTTTCGGTCTTCACGCAGATGACGCCGCCGCCCGGCTCGGCCGGCGGCCTGCTCAATGCCATCGTCGGCAGTCTTTTGATGACCACGGTGGCGGTGGCAGTCGGCACCCCGATCGGCATCCTTGCGGGCACCTACATGGCCGAATACGGACGCTACGATAAGCTCACGACGGTGGTGCGCTTCATCAACGACATCCTGTTGAGCGCGCCGTCCATTGTCATCGGCCTGTTCATCTACGAGATCATGGTCGCGCAGATGGGCCACTTCTCCGGCTGGGCCGGCGCATTCGCGCTTGCCATCATTGTGCTGCCGGTGGTGGTGCGGACGACCGAGGACATGCTGACGCTGGTGCCCGATACTTTGCGCGAGGCGGCGGCCTCGGTCGGTATGCCGCCCGCCATGATGATCACGAAGGTCGCCTATCGGGCGGCCAGCGCCGGGATGGTCACCGGCGTGTTGCTCGCCGTCGCCCGCATCTCGGGCGAGACGGCGCCCTTGCTGTTCACCGCGCTCAACAATCAGTTTTGGAGCCTCGATATGAATGCTCCGATCGCTAGCCTGCCGATCGTCATCTTCCAATTCGCGCTCAGTCCATACAAGGACTGGCAACAGCTTGCCTGGACCGGCGCCTTGATCATCACCGTGTCGGTGCTCGCGCTCAGCATCGTCGCCCGGCTCCTTGCCGCGCCGAGAAAGTCATCATGAACATCACCGCCACGTCCGCCGACAACTTGGCGCCTTATCACCGCGCCAACCCGAGCGCTGTGAATCTCACCGAGAAGATCGCGGTGCGCGAGCTGAATTTTTTCTACGGCGAGAATCGCGCGCTCAAGGATATCAGCGTCTCGCTCTATCGAGGCAAAGTTACCGCTTTCATCGGGCCGTCCGGCTGCGGCAAGTCCACGCTCCTGCGCGTCTTCAACCGGATGTATGATCTCTATCCCAATCAGCGCGCGAGCGGTCACGTGCTGCTCGAGGGCGAAGATATCCTCTCGCCGTCTCAGGATGTGAATTTGCTGCGCGCCAAGGTCGGCATGGTTTTCCAGAAGCCGACGCCGTTTCCGATGAGCATCTACGAGAATGTCGCTTTCGGTATTCGGCTTTACGAGCGGCTCTCCAAATCGGAGCTTGATGGCCGGGTTAAGCACTGTCTCGAGCGCGCCGCCTTGTGGACCGAAGTCAAGGACAAGCTCAATGCCAACGGGCTTTCCCTTTCCGGCGGTCAACAGCAACGCTTGTGCATTGCCCGTACCGTGGCCGTGCGGCCTGAAGTGATTTTGTTCGATGAACCCTGCTCGGCGCTCGACCCGATCTCCACCGCGAAAATCGAGGAACTGATCGACGAGTTGAAGAACGACTACACGATCGCCGTCGTTACTCACAACATGCAGCAGGCGGCGCGCGTGTCCGACTTCACCGCCTTCATGTACCTTGGCGAATTAGTCGAGTTCGGCGACACGACCCGCCTCTTCACCAATCCTGCCGAACGCCGCACGCAAGATTACATCACAGGCCGATTCGGCTGATGAGGATTGAAATGACCGATCATACGTTCAAAGCCTTCGATGCCGACTTGCAGGAGCTCTCGCGCATGATCGCTGAGATGGGAGGCCTCGCCGAAAGGCGGGTCGCCGAGGCCGTCAACGCTCTGGCCAGGCGCGATATCGCGCTGGCCCAGCGGGTGGTCGCCTCCGACGGAGAAATCGACGCGCTCCAGCGTGCGATCGAGGAGAGCGCGGTGCTCACCATCGCCCGCCGCCAGCCGATGGCGGTGGACTTGCGTGAGGTGGTCGGCACGTTGCGTCTCGCCAACGACCTCGAGCGCATCGGCGACTTGGCCAAGAACATCGCCAAGCGCGTGGTGGCGCTTAACGGCGAATTCCCGCCGCCGCAACTGCTCCGCGGCGTCGAGCACATGACCGACCTCGTCCTCGAGCAGATGAAGCACGTTCTCGACGCCTACGCCCGGCGGGATCTCGGCGCGGCATTGGCCGTGTGGCGCGGCGACGAGACGATCGACGCCGTCTGCACTTCGGTATTCCGGGAATTGCTCACCTATATGATGGAAGACCCGCGCAATATCACCTTCTGCATCCATCTCTGGTTCTGTGCCAAGAACATCGAACGGATGGGGGATCATGCCACCAATATCGCGGAAACGGTTCACTACATCGTGGAAGGCCGTCCGATCACGGACCGGCGGCCGAAAGGCGACACGACCAACATAGCGGCGGCGGGAGCCGTGAGGTGATGCTCGGCTCTCTCAATCGTCATTCCGGGGCGGCGCCAACGGGTCCGCGCACCCGGATCGGCGCTTTGCGCCGTCCGGGCACAGGCTCCGCGCGGCCTGATGGCGGCGAACCCGGAATCCAGAAGCACATTCTGAATGTTCCTCTGGATTCCGGGTCCGGCGCGTGCGCGCCGACCCGGAACGATGGACAAGTATGAGGCACGCATGAGCCCGCGCATCCTGATCGTCGAAGACGAGGAGCCGCTCACGATGTTGCTCCGCTACAATTTCGAAGCCGAAGGGTACGAGGTGGAATCGGCGGGGCGCGGTGACGACGCCGATGCCCGGCTCAAGGAGGCTGTCCCCGATCTGGTCGTGCTCGATTGGATGCTGCCGGGTCTTTCCGGCATTGAATTATGCCGGCGCCTGCGCGCACGGCCGGAGACGCGCAACCTGCCCATCATCATGCTCACCGCCCGCGGCGAGGAGAGCGAGAAGGTGAGGGGGCTTGCCACCGGCGCCGACGATTACGTCGTCAAGCCGTTCTCCGTGCCGGAATTGCTCGCCCGCGTGCGTGCGCTGCTGCGCCGCGCCAGTCCTGAGCGCATGGCCGGCGTCCTGTCGATCGGCGATATCGAACTCGACCGAGAGAAGAAACGTGTATCGCGCGCCGGCCGGCCCGTCGATCTTGGCCCGACCGAATTCCGTTTGCTCGAATTCCTGATGGAGCGGCCGGGCCGGGTGTTCTCGCGCGAGCAGTTGCTCGACGGCGTCTGGGGCTCCGACATCTATGTCGATGAGCGCACCGTCGACGTGCATGTCGGAAGGCTGCGCAAGGCGATCAACCGCGGCGAGGAGACCGACCCGATCCGTACCGTGCGCGGGGCCGGCTACGCACTCGATGACCGCTTCGGGTCCAGAGCGTAGGGCGCATTAGCGAAAGCGTAATGCGCGGGGGCTTTCGTTCGCCCCGCCAAACGGCGCAATAGGCTCACGCTATTGCGCCCTACGAGCTGGGGCGACCACGAAGGTCGCCTCTACGACATTGTTTCGGAAGGGGCAGGCCTTGTGCCCGCCTGGGGGCGACCACAAGGATCGCCTTAAAAATATTCCTATCTTCTCTTGACAACAATCCTACTGCGGACTATTCTCCCATGCATCCCGCCCCTGCTGCCGAGGGGTGTCTGATCAGCGTCTCCAGACGCTGGGGCGGGGAGCGGTGGCCGGAAAGGGGGCGTCGGAGATGCGGCGCATGTTTTCCCCTTCCGGCGGTCCAAGCCG
>DASTWX010000128.1:0-11085 GCA_035765795.1 Pseudolabrys sp.
CTCGATCCGTCGCTTGTGGCACAACCGGCAGCCGCCAAGGTCACCTCGCCGGCTTCCGCCCAGTCCGCCAAACCTTGACGCAGTGCAGCTATGCTGAAATTTTTATCTTAGCGATTTTTTCCGCCTAGGATTCGCCATGAGGGGTTCCTACTTCGAATGCGCCTGATGCCAGCGGATGCAATGTCCGCCCGGCTGAGCCCAGGGGACGGGCTCGAGGGACTGCCACCCAGCCCCGTTTGGTACTAAATCAATGCGCACCGTCGCTGCCGTCGTCGCCCTCGTGGCGTGCGTGCATGCCGGGGTGTGGGCGCTCGCCCGGAACGAACAGAGCGCCCCCGATGTGCAAGGCCAGCTCGCCAGCGTTTCCTACGCCCCGTTCAATGCCGATGCCAATCCGGACGGCGGCAGCCAGGCCCAAGCCGAGCAGATACGTTCCGACCTCGAACGGCTCGCGCCCCTTACGCGCGCGATCCGCCTCTATTCCTCGACGGGCGGCGTGGAGATGGTCCCTTCGATCGCCGACGACTACGGCTTGCGGGTTACCGTCGGCGCCTGGATCGACAAGGACAACAAGCGCAACGAACGCGAAATCCGTTCCGCCATCGACCTCGCCAAGCACAACAGTAACGTCAAGAGTATCATCGTCGGTAACGAGACGATCTATCGTGCCGACCAGACCGTCCCGGAGCTGATCAAGAAAATCAAGCAGGTCAAGCGCGCGACCAACGTGCCGGTGTCGACCGGCGAGATTTGGAACGTGTGGATCGAGCACCCGGAGCTCGTGTCAGCGGTCGATTACATCGCCGCCCACGTACTACCCTACTGGGAAGGCTTTTCCGACGAGAAAGCGGTCGACCAAGCTGTGATCATCTACGACAAGCTTCGCCGCACTTATCCCGGTAAGCGCATCGTCATCGCCGAGTTCGGCTGGCCGAGCGCCGGCTATAATTTCAAGAACGCCGTCCCTGGCCGCTTCGAGCAGGCGCAAGTATTGCGTGATTTCGTGTCGCGCGCCCGCGCCTATGGCATGGAGTATAATATCGTCGAGGCCATCGACCAGCCGTGGAAAATCTTCGAAGGCGGCGTCGGTCCTTACTGGGGCATGCTCGACGCCTCCCGCCACCCCAAGTTCGCCTGGACCGGTTCAATCAGTGATCCCGATCACGCCAAGCTCGCGACGATCGCGGTGCTCGTCGGCCTACTCTTGTCGCTGCCGCTCCTCGCGATGTCCGCTGTGACGCTCGGCCAGGCGCTGTTGATGACAGGCACCGCCAATCTGGTCGGCGCCTGGTCGGCGGCCGTGTTTGCCTACTGGGACGGACACTACTTCGTCCCTGGTACCGCTTTCGCGCTCGGGCTCGGGCTCACGCTTTTGATCCCGCTGATTGTCATCGCCCTCGCGCGGATCGAGGAAATCGCCGCCATCGCCTTCGGCCGCCGGCCGCAACGGCTCCTCGCGTCGCCGCCGCTCGCCTACGGGCCGCGCATGCCGAAAGTATCGATTCATATTCCGGCCTATCGCGAGCCGCCGGAGATGCTCAAGCAGACACTCGATGCAGTGGCGCAACTCGATTACCCCAGCTTCGAATGCGTGGTGATCATCAACAACACGCCCGAGCCTGCGCAATGGCAGCCGGTAGAGGAGCATTGCCGGCTACTCGGCGATCGCTTCAAATTCGTGCGCGCCGACAATCTCGCCGGCTTCAAGGCCGGCGCACTCCGGCTCGCCATGGTCCACACCGCGGCCGACGCCGAAGTGATCGGCGTTATTGACGCCGATTACGTCGTCCATCGCGATTGGCTCAAAGACCTCGTACCGCAGTTCGGCGATCCGCGTATCGCCTTGGTGCAGGCACCGCAGGATCATCGCGACGGCGCACGCAGCGTCGTGCACCACGCCATGAACGGCGAATATGCCGGTTTTTTCGATATCGGCATGGTGCAGCGGAACGAGCGCAATGCCATCATCGTGCACGGGACCATGTGTCTTATCCGCCGCGCGGCGTTGGAGGCGGCCGGCGGCTGGTCGAGCGACACTATCTGCGAGGACACCGATCTCGGCCTCACCTTGCTGGAGCAAGGCTGGCAGGCGCATTACACCAACCGGCGCTACGGGCATGGCCTGTTGCCCGACACGTTCGAAGCGTTCAAGAAGCAGCGCGACCGCTGGGCCTATGGCGGTTTTCAGATCTTGAAGAAGCACTGGCGCCGCTTTCTGCCCGGCGCGAGCCGCCTCACCCGCGAGCAGAAGCGCGAATTCGGCCTCGGCTGGCTCAATTGGCTGGGCGCGGAAAGCGTCGGCGTGGTGGTCGCCGTTCTCAACATCATTTGGGTGCCGGTGGTCGCCTTCCTCGATATCGCTGTGCCCGATCGCATCTTGACGGTGCCGATCGTCGCCAGCTTCGCCGTCTCGCTCCTTCATTTCATTACGCTCTACCGTTTGCGTGTACGCATTGGATCGAGCCAGCTCTTCGCCTCAGCGATCGCCGCCATGGCGGTACAGTGGACGGTCGCGCGCGCGGTCGGCATGGGACTGGTCAAAGATCACCTGCCCTTCGTGCGCACCGACAAGGGCGGCAAGCATCGCCGCACCGATTTCCCGGCGATCACCGAAGCGGTCCTCGCCATGCTCTTGTTTGCCGGAGCGGTGGCGCTGGTGCTCACCAACGTGAAGGAAGTGCGCGAGATTTATATCTTCGCGTTGGTGTTGCTGGTGCAGAGTCTGCCTTTCGTCGCGGCGGTCGCGATGGCCTCGTTGGAGCGCTCGCGCCTCAACGACCTTGCCGTCTGGCGGACGCTGGAGGCGCGAACGGCCGCATTGCTGCCGCGGCGAGCTGAGCCGAAACGGGAAATGGCGGGGTAAAGTATTTCACCGTCACCCTGAGGTGGCCGCGCTCTTGCGTGGCCCTCGAAGGGCGACGGCCCGCGACTCATTGGCCGTTCATCCTTCGAGGCTCGCGCGTTGCACGCGCTCGCACCTCAGGATGACGGGCAGAGTCACCCTGCCAACGCGGTCTCCGCCAGCTTCACCCAATAAGACGTGCCGAACGGAATTGCGTCGTCGTTGAAATTGTAAGACGGGTGGTGAAGCCCCGCGCTGTCGCCGTTGCCGACCCAAATGAAGGCGCCTGGGC
Source organism: Pseudolabrys sp. (assembly GCA_035765795.1). Taxonomy (GTDB): domain Bacteria; phylum Pseudomonadota; class Alphaproteobacteria; order Rhizobiales; family Xanthobacteraceae; genus Pseudolabrys. The sequence goes on from DASTWX010000128.1 coordinate 3,135, forward strand.
GCGCATTCAGCATGAAGGAGAAGTCCTCCGCGCCCATCATCGGCGGCAGACTGGTATCGACCTGGTTCGCACCGGCGATTTCACTCGCCACGGAGGCGGCGAAATCCGTCTCCTTCTGGTGATTGACCAGCACCGGATAGTTGCGGCGGTAATCGAGCTTGGCCTTGGCGCCATAGGCGGCGGCGGTGCCCTCCACGATCCTGTGCAGCCGCTCTTCGACCAGCAGACGCACATCCTCGGCGAGGCTGCGGGCGGTGCCGCGCAACTGCACAGTCTGAGGCAATACGTTGTCGGTATTGCCGGCCTGGAACATGCAGATCGATACGACAGCGGACTTCAGCGGATCCACATTGCGCGAAACCACCGACTGGATGTTGTTGATGATTTGCGCCCCGACGAGCACGGTATCCACGGCAAAATGCGGTCGCGCCGCATGCCCGCCGATTCCTTCGATGTCGATCGTTATGTAATCGGCCGCCGCCATCATCGGTCCCGACCTGATGCCGAATTGGCCGACCGGCATGCCCGGATAGTTGTGCATGCCATAAACCTCCGCGATGCCGAAACGGTCGATCATCCCGTCGTCCAGCATGGCCTTGCCGCCCGCCCCGCCCTCCTCCGCCGGCTGGAAGATCAGAGCCACCGAGCCCGCGAAATTGCGGGTCTCCGCAAGATAGCGCGCGGCGCCGAGCAGCATGGCTGTGTGGCCGTCATGGCCGCAGGCATGCATCTTCCCCGGCGCGGTCGACTTGTAAGGCAAGTCGCTCGCCTCTTCGATCGGCAGCGCATCCATGTCGGCGCGCAGCCCGATCACCCGCCCCGTGCCCTTGCGGCCGCGGATGAGTCCCACGACCCCGGTCCGCCCGACGCCGGTGACCACCTCGTCACAGCCGAACGCCCGCAGCTTCTCGGCGACAGAGGCGGCGGTCCGCTTGACGTCATAGAGCAATTCTGGATGAGCATGGAGGTCGCGCCGCCACGCGGTGATCTCCTCATGCAGGTCGGCCACGCGGTTGACGATCGGCATGCATTACTCTCCGTCTCATGTGAGAATTCGCGGGGGGAAGCAGGGTCAATGTAGCAAACAATGCGGCCGCCGCGAGTTGAACCTGCGGGGACGGCCGCCGGAGAGCTATTGACCGGGCGGACCTGCCCCCCTAGACACGGGCCCAATGGCGCCCCGCTCCCTTCGGTAATACTTGCCGACGATGTGGAGATTTCTATCCCGGTGCCCACGGTGAGAGCGCGTAGCTCAGTCGGTAGAGCAACTGACTTTTAATCAGTAGGTCGAGGGTTCGAGTCCCTCCGCGCTCACCAAAATTTCGGTTTGATTCGCAATCTGAACGGGACTTCCGTTCCTCTCCTGACGCGAGCAACAGGATACCGTTTATCCAAAATTTACGTCCATGCGCGCTGTGTCGCGGACCCGACCGAACTTCGTCGCTGTTTTGCAACAGTCTATCGGCAATCGAGCGATTTGGACTTCTCACCTCTAGCCGTATTCCGAACTTCGGCGTTAGCTGGTTTGCAAGATGGCAACGGAGGGCCAATGAGATGTTGAAGTCATGTGTAAAGCTCGCTGCTCTGGCGGTGGGCGTATTTATTGGATCGCAAGCTTATGCCGCCGACCTCCCGGTCAAAGCGCCACCTATGGCGCCGGTGGTGGCTCCCGCGATGACGTGGACCGGCTTCTATATCGGTCCCAATATCGGGTTCGGCTGGGCGGACGTCGGACTCAGCGGCTCGTCCCACCTCGACGGCGTGGTCGGCGGCGGTCAACTCGGCTACAATTGGCAGGCGGGATCGTTCGTGTTCGGCATCGAAGGCGACATTCAAGGCTCCGGTGAAAACAGGAGCGATACCGTAGGCGGCGTCACGTTCGACCAAAGAATTCCGTTTATCGCGACAGCACGCGGCCGTGTCGGCTACGTTGCAGGCCCGGTGCTGATCTACTTCACCGGCGGCGGTGCTTGGCAAAACTATCACCTGACCGTCAGCGTCCCCGGCGCCAGCGTCAGCGACGATGATACCAAGTTCGGCTGGACGATCGGCGGTGGCGTCGAATGGATGTTCGCGCAGAATTGGAGCGCCAAGGTCGAGTACCTCCGGATTGACACCGGCGACACGACGGTAAGCCTCTTGGGCACCGACTACACAAGCCGGCTCAGGAACAACATCATTCGCGTCGGCCTGAATTATCACTTCTGATTGCTGACGCGTTACGAACGTAACGTGTGGGGCGGCCCTTGTGGCGGCCCCACTTTTTTTGTGAGTCGTGTAGCGACAACGGTCCAAAAGTTTCCAAGTTGTTAAGTTTTTACTGCCAATTGGAATGAGCTCGGGGGAGCCGGAGAAGTCTCCATGCTTGATCATCGACTCAATGAAGAACCCTGCCCCGTTTCCGAAAGCTTGCTCGGCGACTTGTATCGAGCCGACCCGGAGGGTCTGTCGGCGCTGATCGAGACGGTACCTCCCTACGTGCGTGCCGTGTTGGCGGTATATTGCCGCCGCCGCGGGCATTTGGCCGGCATTGGCCTCTCTCTTGCCGCAAGCTGTGAGAAGGAGGATCTGATCATCGCCGGCGGCGACTTCGGCGCCATGCTGTTTGAACAGGCGCGGCGCGCGCCGGAGATCGAAGAACGCCGGCCCAAAATCAGCCTTGCACGCGAGCCGTTCCGCAAGCTTGTCGCGCAGGATTTGATTTAGCGGCAGTCCTGCTCGTCATGCCCGGGCGTGACCGGTGATGACAATCGAGAGCGCAAGCCGTTCAGCGCTGAACGCCGGAGCCTCCCTCGATTCTGATATAGCCGCCGACTTTGATGCACGTGCTTGAGCCCTCGATTCGCACGAAACCGGGACCGTATTCCGGGCACGGCTTGCTCTTGGCTGGAGGACGCGCTTTCGAGGACGTGGTGTTCTTCAATGACGGAAGCGACTGCTGGCCGACTGCGCCCGACGCCGTCAACGCCATTGCCGCCAATGCTAGGATCAGCCTTGTCATTGCTCTTCGGCTCCGGTGATCGTTCCCATGGCATCGCCGCCCAAGCCGCTGCCGAGAAGTTGTTGAAATCATGTTCGCCGCGTCGCGGCACGCGGCTTGCGCGCCGCAGGACCACCTCATTCACTTATACCAAGCTTCGCAACTGATGTCCCTCTCAGTCCTTGCCGGCCCGATCCTGCAATCCATCCTCTTGCGGCAACTTTGCTTTTTGCGATGGAGGGGCGGGTCAGGCCGACGCACGACGACGGCGGTCGATGGCGCCTGCTGTTTTTCGCTTGCATTTTCCTCGGCCACACCACCGTAAAGCCGGCATTGCCAAGCCACCATAGTTTCACTGGCCGGTCCTCTCGACGCCATGATCGAGCGCTATCAACGAGGCGCAGTTCGGGGAGGACACGAAGGAGGCCGAGCCTATGCTTCATTGCGATGCCACGAAGCTCTCCGCCATGCGTACCTTCGCCGCGCCCGTCTGTTGCCCGCATTGCGGCGATTGGATGATCGCGCCGCTCGTGTCTGAATTCGTCGTCGGCGGCGAAATCCGCCACCATTGGGAATGTGACGCCTGCGGCGAACCCTCCCACACGATGATCCCGCTCGCCGGCGGTAAATAAAGAGGCCACGCGGGCCGAATATTAGGATACTCTCGGTGTTTGCCCCTGGGCGGAGCCCAACCTTTTTTCAAAGGAGCAGCAAACATGCGTTTATCAATCCGGCGGTTCGGAGTCGTGGCGGCTTTTGTCTGTGCGGGCGCCTTTGCGTTCGCCTCCCCGTCTTTCGCCGATATGGTCACCCTCAATGCAAGCCTGAGCGGCGCCAAAGAGGTGCCGCCGAATAATAGCAAGGGCACCGGCACGGTCACCGCAACCTATAACACGTCCAGCAAGAAGCTGAGCTGGAAAGGCAGTTATTCCGGCCTCAGCGGCCCGGCGACTGCAGCGCATTTCCATGCTGGCGCCCCCGGTAAGAACGGCGGCGTGGTAATACCCATCTTCGCCGGAAAGAGTGCCGGCAGTCCCTTCGAAGGCTCGAAGACGCTGACCGCCGAGCAAGCCAATGCCATGTTGGGTGGGGACTGGTATGTCAATGTCCATACCGCCGAGCACAAGGCGGGCGAGATCCGCGGCCAACTCGAGAAGACGAAATAAGCGCGTCGCATCGGGCGCATGCCTCCGCCGCGGTCCCAGAGACCGCGGCGGAGGCGTTTGCTCGCCCAGGCTGAACACATGCCTCTATGACGAGCTGGATTACCGATTCCGGCTTCGCCAAGACAAAGCCGCCTTGGCTTCGCGGCGGTGAGTATACGGGAACGAGCGCATTTGGCCGATAAGCCCAGCACGCAGCAGCAGATAAAGCACCACGGCATTCAAGCAGTGCCAGATGAAATGCGTGCCGAGCGGAAAGCTCGAGCACACCGCCATGTCGATGCCACGAAAAAAGAGCGACCCGGCGAGCGTCCCGCCGGCCGCAAGAATAAGCGGGCGGGCAGCCCTATCGCGCGCGAACCAGCCGACAATCAGCGTGGCGGCGAGCGCTGGCAGATAAGCATGTGAGCCGTTGAGCGTGTCCGCAGGAACAAGGGCCGCTTCGCCGAATGTAAATGCCGCGAAGCCGACCCACAGCCCGAGTGCCGTCCAAGGCCGCAGGCCGAGAAAGCGGCGCAAGGCGAGAAAGAGATAGGCGTAGATGAATACCGCGATCGGCACGGTGTCGAACAACTCCGCCCCTTGCGTCGCCACTGTATGGAAAATGAACGAGCCGATGCCAATCACGAACGTCAGTGCGATCAGCGCCAGCAGCGGCAGATCGCGACCATTGGCTCGGCGCCATTGAATGAAAACGATCAGCGCTGCGATGAGAAAGGCGGCGTTGCTGATCGCATTGACCGGCTCCGCCCAAAATGACGGGTCCGTCCGCTCGCAGTAAATATCGACCGAGCGCGACCACTCCACAGAAACCTCGATCAATTCCGCGCCGTGGCAGGGCTTCTCCCGGCCATCCACATGACGCGCTTCATGCGAAGTCGTAGAGCCTCGCCGGGTTGTCCACCAGCAGGCGCCGCTGCGCCAGGGGATCGGGCGCATATTGCGGCACCAGATCGACTAGATCGGCCTCGTCGGCCTCATGCGTCGCGTTGGGATGCGGGAAGTCCGTTCCCCACAACACGCGGTCGGGCGCCGCCTGCATAATGGCATGCGCGATCGGCACCGCCTCCTTATAGGGCGGAAAGGAAATACGCTCGGCGCCGCACACTTTGATCCAGCACTTCTCCAGCTTCGCCAACTCGAGCAACGCCTTCAGCGGCGGCTGATCGAGACCGTCTTTGGCCGGCACGCGGCCCATGTGATCGATGACGAAAGGCAACGGCAGCTTCCGCATCATCTCCGACAATGGAATGATGTCGGGTGCGTCGAGGTGGAGCACCACATGCCAGCCCATGTCCTTGATGCGGTCGACGGTGCGCTCAAACAGCGCCATGTCGGGCTTGCCGCCGAGGTGCTTGACGAAATTGAAGCGCGCGCCGCGCACGCCGCCGTCGTGCAGCGTCTTGTATTCGGCATCGCCGAAGCTCGCATCCACGATACAAACGCCGCGGATGCGCGTGGGATCATCGGCGATGGCGTCGAGCATCGCGCGATTGTCGCTGCCATGGCAGCTCGCCTGCACGATGACCGTGCGCCCCACCCCCAGATGGGCGTGAAGCCCCCGCAGCGCTTCCTTCGGCGCGTCTTCGGGGGTGTACCGCCTGTTGGGCGCGTAAGGGAATTTGTCGGCTGGACCGAAAACGTGGCAGTGCGCGTCCGTCGCACCGGCCGGAAGCTTGAATCCGGGCTTTCGGCGATGGGTGAGGAAATCCGAATGTGCGTTCATAGGTGAGCGTTTATCGAACGTGCGTGTGCGACACAACTCTCCCAGTCATTCCGGGGCGCGCTGAAGGCGCGAACCCGGAATCCAGAAAATTGTTAGCCCTGCCATCCATCTGGATTCCGGGTTCGCGGCCTAACGGCCGCGCCCCGGAATGACAGCCCATTAGATTGCCGGAATGTCACCCTGCCGCCACTGCGTTAGAGTCCCAGCGCGGAAATCATCGAAACGCTTTTTGGCGACGGCCGCGCGTATATCGGCCATCAACGCTTGGTAATAAGCGATATTGATCGCCGACAAGAGCACCGCGCCGAGCATCTCATTCGCCTTGACCAAGTGGTGTAAGTACGCGCGCGAATAGGTACGCGCGGCCGAATGCGGCGATTGCTCGTCGAGCGGGCGCGGGTCAGCCGCGTGCCGCGCATTGGCGAGGTTGATCGGCCCGAACCGCGTGAACGCCATGCCGTGCCGGCCGTTGCGGGTCGGCATCACGCAGTCGAACATGTCGACGCCGCGGGCGACCGCCTCCAGTATATCGTGCGGGGTGCCCACTCCCATCAGATAGCGGGGGCGATCCGCCGGCAAGAGCGGCGCCGTCTCTTCGACTACCTTCAGCATGACATCCTGCGGCTCGCCGACCGCGAGCCCGCCAACCGCGTAGCCCTGAAACCCCATACCGGCCAGCTCGCGCGCGCTGCGTTGGCGCAAGGCGATGTCGTCACCGCCCTGCACGATACCGAATAACGCGTAGCCTTCGCGCGCCCGCGCGTCGAAGGCCCGTTTCGACCGCTCCGCCCAGCGCAGCGACAATTCCATGGCGCGGACGATCTCCTCGGGTGACGCGGGCAAACGCAAGCACTCGTCGAGCTGCATGGAGATATCGGCGCCGAGCAGCGCCTGGATTTCGATTGACCGCTCGGGCGAGAGTTCGTGCATGGCGCCATCCAGATGCGAGCGGAAGACGACGTGCCGCTCGGAAAGCTTGCGCAGGCCCGAAAGCGACATCACCTGGAAGCCGCCGGAATCGGTGAGGATCGGCAGCGGCCACTGCATGAAAGCGTGCAACCCCCCGAGAGCGGCGATCCGTTCGGCGCCGGGCCGCAGCATCAGATGATAGGTATTGCCGAGCACGATCTCGGCGCCCGTCGCGCGTACCACCTCCGGCGTCAGCCCCTTCACGGTGGCCTGTGTGCCGACGGGCATGAATGCGGGCGTCTGCACGCGCCCGTGCGGCGTCACCAATTCGCCGCGGCGGGCGGCGCCGTCAGTAGCGATCAGCGTGAACGAGAAGGGCTCAAGCATTGTCGGTTAGCGCTGCGGAAACAACAAACACGCGTCCCCGTAAGAATAAAACCGATACTCACTTTCAATCGCGTGCGCATAAGCGCGCTGCATCGTGTCAAGCCCGGAGAATGCCGACACCAGCATGAACAGCGTCGAACGCGGAAGGTGGAAATTCGTCAGCATCATGTCGATGGCGCGGAAGCGATAGCCCGGCGTTATGAAAAGGTCTGTCTCACCGGAGAAAGCCTTCAGCCGGCCCGCCTCGTCCGCCGCGCTCTCGAGCGTGCGCAGGGCGGTCGAGCCCACGGCGACGATGCGCCCGCCGCGCTCGCGGGCGGCGTTGAGCGCACCCGCGACATCAGCCGACAAGGTGGCGAATTCGGCATGCATCTTGTGCCCGGCCGTGTCGTCTGTCTTCACCGGCAAGAATGTGCCCGCACCGACGTGCAGCGTAAGCTTGTGGAGCGCGATTCCGGCTTCGGCCAGCCGCGCGAGGAGGTCGTCGGTGAAATGCAGGCCGGCCGTGGGCGCAGCGACCGAGCCCTCTTCGCGCGCGAAGCGGGTCTGGTAGTCGGCCTTGTCCTGCTCGTCCGGCGTCCGGCGCGAGGCAATGTAGGGCGGCAACGGCATCTCTCCCCGCTCCGAAATCGCCTGATCGAGAATCGGCCCGTGAAAGGAAAATGAGAGTGTTACTTCCCCACCTTCGTCTTTTTGCGAAACTTGAGCATCAAGCTCGCCAAGAAAACAAACTTGGCCTTCCGTCCCAAAACGCAAATGGTCGCCGACCTCCAGCTTCTTGGCCGG
>DASTWX010000129.1:0-4631 GCA_035765795.1 Pseudolabrys sp.
TTTGGCCGCACCCGGATGCAGCGGCACCGGCGGGTTCTTGCCCGCGTTCTGCAAGCTGATCGCCTTCGCCGCCGCGTGTGAGGCCTGCAACGACGCCAGATTGTCGAACAGCGTCTTCGTCATCTCGTAGACCACTTGGTCCGAAAGGTTAGAGCGCGTCACGAGATAATTCGGCACGATCACCGTATCCACCGCCGCCGCCTGACCCTTGTAGGTGTCGGCTGGAATCTCCGCCGATTGGTAAGGACTGCCGAGCTTGGCCGCGACCGATTGCGGGATTTGGACGACGACGCAATCGACCGAGGCACAGAGATCGCGGATCGCCGAGACGCCCAAGCCCGCCGAGATCAGCGTGGCGTCGAGCTGACGGTTCTTCATCAGTTCGACCGACTCGCTGAACGGCAGGTATTCCACCTTACCCAGATCGGAATATTTCATGCCGGCCGCGTTGAGGATGGCGCGGGCGTTGAGCTCGGTGCCTGATTTGGGCGCGCCGACAGACATCCGCTTGCCCTTGAGGTCGGCGAGCGTCTTGATATTGGCGCTCTTGAGCGCGGCGATCTGGATGTAATTCGGGTAGATCGCCGCAAGGGTGCGCAGCTTGGTCAGCTTGCTCTTGAAGCCGACTTCCTTGTTGCCCTTCCAGGCATCGGCCAGCGAGTCGCCGAGCGTGAAGGCAAGCTCGCCCTTGCCCCGATTGAGCAGATTGAGGTTCTCGACCGAGGCCTTGGTCGATTGCACCGACGGTTTCGAATCCTTGATGTGCTCGGCATAGATTTTGGAAAGCGCAACGCCGAGCGGGTAGTACACGCCGCCGGTGCCGCCGGTGAGGATATTGATGAATTGCTCGGCATTCGCAGCGAGCGGCGCCATGGCCACGGCTGCCGCGAGGGCACCGTAACGCACGTATCGACCGACCTTGGTCATCAGGTCATCCTTCCAATTGACGTAAGATTTTGCCCCGGCCCAGAACGGGCGGAGCGCGATGGTTTTCCTACCGATGGGCCTAGCTCCGCCCCATCGGCAGGTCTCCGGCCGGCAACCTAGGCCGCGGGAGCGGCCTTCGCCTATTCGCCGCTTGTATAATGCGGGTGCCTCAGTCGCCGGTTGCCATGGCTCCACCCCGGAACACGGGACAGCGCCAGCGCGCCGAAATAGCCGAGTGCGCTGAGGATCGCAATGCAGAAGCTCACCGGCCAGTCGGTCAGGTAAGCGATGGCGATACCGGCCCAGGCTTCGGCTAACGCCAGTGCGGCTGCGAGCGCCAGACTCGACCAAAATCTCGCCGTCAGCTGCTGAGCGGCGGCGGGTGGTCCGACCATCAGCGTGAAGACCAAAAGAACGCCGACGACCTCGGCGCAGGCAGCGACCGCCAGCGCAACCACGGCCAGAAAGGCGGTGGAGACGAGCCGCAGCGGGACTCCTTTGGCTTCAGCTAATTCCGGTTGAAGGCTGGCGAAAAGGAGCGGGCGCATGATTGCCGCCAGGCCGGCGAGGGTGAGCGCGGCAAGCCCGCCGAGGATCGCGATCATTTCACCGTCGACCGCCAGCACGTTGCCGAACAGCAGCGCGATTGCTTGGCCGGCGAAGGCGGTCTGGTAATGCATGAACAAGAGACCGAACCCGAGCGAGAGCGCCAGCACGACGCCGATGGCGACGTCGCGATTGCTGATCCGCTCGCTCAACAGCCCCATGGCGATGCCGGCGGCGAGTGAGAAGCCGACGAGGCCCCAGATCGGCGCAAGCCCGATCAATCCCGCGCCGGTCGCCCCCGCGAAGCCGACGTGGGAAAGCGCGTGACCGGCAAAGGTCTGTGCGCGCATTACCAGGAAAAAGCCGACGAGCCCCGACACCACCGCCACGATTCCGGCGGCGATGAAGGCATGACGCATGAATTCATAGGCGAGCATGCCAGTTTCCTGTCATTCCGGGACGCCGCGAAGCGGCGGGCCCGGAATCCAGATGCAAGCACCGAACGAGCATCTGGATTCCGGGCCCGCGCCGGAGCCTGTCATCGGGCCGCGCTTCGCGCGGACCCGTTGGGCGCGCCCCGGAATGACCTCATCAGTGATGCTCATTTCGCTAACCATGCTCATGCCCATGCTCAACGTGCTCGACATTGCGTCCGCGCGACATCACGAAGACATGTCCTTCCGCGCGCACCACCTGGATATCAGCGCCGTAGAGCCGCGACAGCACCGGCGCGGTGATCACCTCCTCGACGCGGCCGAGCGCCGCTTGCCCATTGCCGAGATAGAGCACGCGGTCGAGCGTGCCGATGAGCTGGTTGAGCTCGTGCGCGCTGAAGAGAACGGTGATGCCGTGCTCGCGGCTCACTTGCCTAACCACGGTGATGACGGCCTCTTGGTGACGTGCATCGAGACTGATGAGTGGTTCGTCGAGCAGTAAAAGCTTCGGCTGCCCGACCAGCGCCTGCGCCAGCAAGAGCCGTTGCCGCTCGCCGCCTGACATTTCATTCAATGGACGCCCTGCCAGTTCGCCGGCGCCGATCCACGTCAGCGCCGCGTCGATGTTCGTGCGGTCGGCGTGGCCGAGCGCCGGCACGCCCCAGCGCTCGCCATTCAACGAGGCAGCAATGAAATCGCGGCCGCGCACCCGCAGGTCCGGCAGCACCGTGCGGACTTGCGGCAGATAACCGATAGCGGGATTCCCCCGCCTTGGTGCCCGGCCGAACACCCGAAGCTGTCCGGCATGCGGTGCCAGCAATCCGAGGATCGCGCGCATCAGCGTCGTCTTGCCGGCGCCGTTCGGGCCGAGCACGCCGATGAACTCGCCCGCGCGAATAGCAAGGCTCGTGTCGTGCAGCACGGTCCGGCCGCCGATGCTGAGCGTGACGCGATCGAGTTCGACGGCGTTCATGAACCCAGCGCACGGTCGAGCGCGTCCAGCTCGCCGAGCATCCAATTGACGAAACTGACGTTTGGCGGCTGCATCTCCGTGACGGCGACCACCGGCACGTTGGCCTGTTCAGCAATCGCGATCAGCCGCGCCGTCAATGGCGACGATACCTGCTTGTTGTAGATCAGCGCCTTCACCTTCCGGTGGCGCAGGTCGTCCTCGATGGCGGCGAGATCGTGCGCGCTTGGCTCGGTTTCGTTCATGACCGCGAGCTGAAAGCCTTCGTTGCGCATGCTCAGGCCGAGCGCCTGCGCCATCAGTCCGAATACCGGCTCAGTCGCGGTCACCGGCGTGCCGCGCCACTTGGCGCGCATTTGCGCCACCCGCGCTTGCACGCGTCCGAGCGAGGCCAAAGTCGCGGCGAGCCGCTCGGCGCGGGCGACCGCGTGGACGGGATCGATCTTGTCCAGCGCCGCGGTGAGCGCCCGTGCCACCTTCGGCATCGTTGCGGGATCGTACCAGAGGTGCGGATTACCGCCCGGCGTGCTGCCGAGGAGCCGGCCCACATCGATGACCATGCGTTCGCTTCGCGGCGCTGTTTTCAGTAACCGCGCCATCCATGGGTCGTAGCCTGCGCCGTTGACGATCACGATGCGGGCATCGGCGACCTGCCGCACCACCGAGGGCGATGCCTCGAATAGATGCGGGTCTTGGCCCGGGCTGTTGATGATGCTGGTGACAGCGACGGCGGGACCGCCGATCTGCCGGGCGACGCCGCCGTAGACGTTTTCCGCGGCCACCGTTGCGATCGTTTCGGTGGCGCGCGCCGGGGCGGCGGTCGTAGCACCGGCAACCAGCCATAGGGCAACGGCGAGCAGGGCAGGGCAATTCACGGCAACGGGGCTCCGGACGGCTGCGAGATGTAATATTATAACATTTCATTGGCAACACCCCTGTGGCCGTTGGGTGACTCTCCGGCAGCTTCCGTACTCGCCCCGACAGGACCCATACTCCCGCCACCGAATGGCCGTATATGGAGCCATGGTCCAGCCCGTCAGACAGAGACCACTTCACCCCACAACCCGGAAGTAGCCCAATGAAGATTAAACTGCTGTTTGCCGCCGCTTGCGTTGCGGCGCTTGCCATGCCTGTCGCCGCGGCTCAGGCGCAAGGCGTCCCGGGAGGCGCTAACCACGGCTTCCACGAAGGCAACCGTATTGCCGGTCCGGTGGGCGGCGTCGTCGGCGCTGCGGTGGGCGGCGTGCTCGGCGGCGTCGTCGGTGGCGTCAACGGCGTGCTCGGCATCCGCCCCCAATACGTCGATTACCGCACGGAGCCGGTGGTGCGTCCGGCCCCCCATCACCAGCGGCACTATCGGCACGACCGCCGTTACCGGCATCATCGCTGATCGCGATCTGACTGTCCGCATCCAGATGTCCGGCGTCGCTCGCGCCGGACATCTGCGTTTGATGTCAGTTGAAGCGCCCTGCGGGCACGTCTCGCTTTGCGGCGATTGATCGGATTGCCTATATGACGGGTCGAACGGAGACCCGCATGACCAATCCCACGACCGCTCCCGACAAGATTCCCGTCACCGTGCTCACCGGCTATCTCGGCGCCGGCAAAACCACACTGCTCAACCGTATTTTGTCGGAGCCGCACGGCAAGAAGTTTGCCGTCATCGTCAACGAATTCGGCGAAATCGGCATCGACAACGACCTCGTGGTGAACGCCGACGAGGAAGTGTTCGAGATGAACAACGGCTGCATCTG
>DASTWX010000130.1:0-7547 GCA_035765795.1 Pseudolabrys sp.
ATCGGCGCGGAACACGTGGTGAATCAAAAGCGCACGCATGCCTTCGAACACGTAGGTCGGCGGCAGCGACCAGGCGACGTATTGCAGCCAATGCGGCAGCACCGCCACCGGATAGTAGACGCAGGTGAGCGGCAGAAACAGGAACATGATGGTCCAGGCCATGCTCTCGGCGCCCATGCCGTTGCGTAGCAGAAGCCCGGCGACGAAGATGCCGACCGACCAGCTGGTCAGGATCAGGTTGATGAAAAAGGCGGCCAGCGCGAGCCCGAGCGACCACAAATTGAAGCCGAAAAAGGCGATGGCGAGCAGCGTCACCGGGACCATGCCGATCGCCAGCCGGATGATGCTCATCATCATCAAGGAGACGATGAATTCCACCGGGCGCAGCGGCGACATCATGATGTTGGCGAGGTTGTGCGCGTACATCTCCTCCAAAAATGAGATCGAAAAGCCGAGCTGCCCCCGGAAGAGGATGTCCCAGAGCAGGACCGAACCGATGAAAACGCCGCCGGCTTGGGCGAAAAACCCTGCATTCTGCGCGACGTACATCTGCAGAAAGCCCCACATCAGCATCTGCACCGTCGGCCAATAGACGAGGTCGAGGATGCGCGGCCATGATGATGAAAGTAGATACCAGTAGCGGCGCACCATGGCGCCGATGCGGCCGAGGGAGAACGAGAGCCGCTCCTCGGTCATTTCCGTGGCTCTCTCGGCCTCATGCTGAGGAGGGCTCCGAAGGAGCGCGTCTCGAAGCATGGGCCGCCACATCCTTCGAGACGCATCGCTCCCGCGATGCTCCTCAGGATGAGGGCGGATGGAAGGATGTACCGCGACATGCGTTGTGTGTTCATCAGGCCTCTTCCCTATGGCGGCCGCGGGCAACGTCGAGAAACACATCTTCCAGCGTTGCGCGGCCGTAACGGGCAAGCAGGCGCGCCGGCGTATCATCGTCCTCGATACGGCCGCGCTTCATGATGATGACGCGATCACATAGGCGCTCGACCTCGGCCATATTGTGGGAAGCGAGCAGGATGGTGGCATTGTGGGCGGCGCGATAATGCTCAAGCCGTCCGCGCACCCAGTCGGCGGTGTCGGGATCGAGCGAAGCGGTGGGTTCGTCGAGCAATAAAACTTCCGGGCGGTTTAGCAGCGACTTGGCGAGCGACACGCGGGTCTTCTGGCCGGCCGACAGCTTGCCGTTGGCCCGGTCAAGAAAATCGCCGAGGTCCAGTTCATCGGCGAGCTCGGCGATGCGCACGTCGGGCTCGGGCACGCCATAGAGTTGCGCGAAAACCGAGAGGTTCTGCCGCACGGTCAGCCGCATCGGCATATCGACATAGGGGCTTTCGAAGTTCATCCGGCGCAGCACGCGATAGCGCTCGTCCGGCATCGCGGCGCCGAGCACCGCGACACGTCCGGATGTCGGCGTGACCAGGCCCATAATCATTGCAATCGTAGTTGTCTTGCCGGCGCCGTTGCCGCCGAGCAACCCGGTGACCGAGCCTACCGGCAAGCGAAAGGATATGCCGTCGACGGCGGTCGCGGCCTTGTAGCGCTTGCGCAGGTCATCGATGGCGATGGCGGCTGAATTGCTGGCATCCATGACGGCATCATGTGACGCCCCGCCGCATTAAGCGCAACCCCACCGGCGCGGCTCCAAACCCCTACCCTTCAACGCCGCAGAGCGAGGGCCTACACTTATCGGCATGGCCACAGTCGCCTTCTCGCATAGTCATCCGCGCCGCAATGTGCGCCTCGATACGCTGGTGCGGCTGCGCTGGCTCGCCATCATCGGGCAGACGACCGCCGTGCTGGTGGTCTTTTACGCGCTCGGGTTCGCGATGCCGATCTACGCCTGCCTGGCGGTGATTGCAGTAGCGGCATTGCTCAATGTGGCGCTGCGGCTGCGTCTCCATGGCACGCAGCGGCTCGAGCCGGAGCGCGCCGCCTGGATGCTCGCTTTCGATATTGCCGAACTCGCTGCACTGCTATTCCTCACCGGCGGATTGCAGAACCCCTTCGCCTTCCTTTTCCTCGGGCCCGTGCTGCTGTCGGCGACCGGCTTGCCGGCGCGCTTTACGTTGATGCTGGGTGGCTTCGCGGTCGCTTGCGCCACCGTGCTGGTGTTCGTCCACTATCCTTTGCCATGGGACCTCGATGATCCGTTACGGCTGCCGCCCATCTACATGGCGGGCGTGTGGCTCTCGATCCTGCTGGCAATCGGCTTTATCGGCGTCTACGCTTGGCAGATAACGGAGGAGTCCCGCCAACTCTCCGACGCTTTGGCCGCGACGGAACTGGTGCTCGCGCGCGAGCAACACTTGTCGCAACTCGACGGCCTGGCCGCTGCGGCGGCGCACGAACTGGGGACGCCGCTATCGACCATTTCGGTGATCGCCAAGGAACTGCAAAACGCGATCGCCCCCGACGCACCGCACGGTGACGACGTGCGGTTGCTGCGGGAACAGACCGCACGCTGCCGCGACATTCTCGGCAAGCTTACGGAGCTCTCGGCAAGCGGCGGCGAGCCGTTCGACCGTATGTCGCTCGCCGCCTTGCTTGAGGAGGTGGTGGCGCCGCATCGGAATTTCGGGGTCGCCATCGGTGTCATCATGCCAAAGGAGCGCGGTCACGCGCCCACCGGCTCTCGTAATCCTGCCATTCTCTATGGGCTCGGCAATCTGCTCGAAAACGCGGTCGACTTCGCCCATGAGCGGGTGACGGTTACGGCGGCCTGGGACGACGACACTGTGGAGGTGACGATCGCCGATGATGGACCCGGTTTTGCGCCGGAGATCATGGACCGCGTCGGTGAGCCCTATGTTACCAGCCGGCGCACTCGGCTGGCGGATGACGATGAAGAACCGCACGGCCTCGGGCTGGGGTTTTTCATCGCCAAAACGCTTCTCGAGCGCTCCGGCGCCACGCTTTTATTTGAAAACCGCGCGCTGCCCGAGCACGGCGCCAGAATCGACGTGCGCTGGAATAGGGCCGATTTCGAACGATAAGCTTGGCTGCGTCTTGAGATCGCACCTGGCCATCACTATTCTTATCAGGTGCGAAACAATCGGTTGATTTGCGTCTCCGGACGCCGGAATGGTGGGAAAATCACGAGGTCGCCAACGTGGATATGGTCGTGAACGACGCCGCGGAACTGACCGCGCGAAATAATATGCCGGACGACAGCAGTTTGCTCATCGTGGAAGACGACCGTTCGTTTTTGCAACGGCTCGGCAAGGCGCTTGAGCAACGCGGGTTCTCGGTCACCACCGCGGAATCCGTTGCCGACGGGCTGCAGCAGGTGGAGCGCGCGGCGCCGGCTTTCGCCGTCGTCGACATGCGCCTTGCGGATGGCAACGGCCTTGACGTGATTTCCGCGCTCAAGCGCCGGCGGCCTGAAGCGCGCGGCATCATTCTCACCGGCTACGGCAATATCGCCACCGCGGTGAACGCTGTGAAACTGGGGGCGGTCGATTATTTGGCCAAACCGGCCGATGCCGACGATGTGGTGGCCGCGCTCCTGGCAAAGGACAACAGCAAGATCGAGCCGCCGGAAAACCCGATGTCGGCTGACCGCGTGCGCTGGGAGCACATCCAACGCATCTATGAATTGTGCGGCCGCAACGTTTCGGAAACTGCGCGCCGCCTCAACATGCATCGGCGCACCTTGCAGCGCATTTTGGCCAAGCGCGCACCAAGGTAAATTGCTGTCATTCCGGGACGGCACGTAAGCGCCGGGCCCGGAATCCAGAAGCAATAAGAACATTACCATAAATCCGGATTCGGGGCTCGCACGCTTGCGCGTGCGCCCCGGAATGACGGTCAGACCATTTCCCCATAAGGTCCGTTCGGATCAGTAAGCGCCTGTAACCGCACCGCAGCGGCGCGGGCGAATGCAATCATCATCAACTTGCGCGTCGGCGCCCGCAGCCGGTGCTCGGGCGCGTCGCAACGAAACTCCGCCCCGAAGGCGTCGGCGACGATCAGGCCGGTATCGGGCGGAAAAATCTCGCAGGGCACCTCGAGGCAGGTGGCGAAGAACAGCCGGTCGCAATGCGCGCGGTAATCCCGCCATTTCTGGTCGGCGCGGAAATCGGATACCGATGACTTGATCTCGACGATCCAGATGTCGCCGTTGCCGTGCAGCGCGACCAGATCGGCGCGCCGCCCCGACGGCAGCGGTAATTCGCTCACCACGCAGAAGCCATGGGCATGAAGCAGCCGTGCGGTTCCCCGCGCAATGCGTAAAGCCGTTTCCGATTGCCGGCCGTCGACTGGCACCCGTAAGCTCGGCGAGGCGAACGTCATGAGCCGGCGCGCTCCGGGAACGCCGCGGCGAGTGCAGCGCGATTGGCGGCGAGGACGCCGCGTTCGGTGATGAGGCCGGTCACGAGGCGAGCCGGCGTCACATCGAAAGCGTAATTGGCGACAGGCGAACCGTCCGGCACGATCCGCACGGTCTCGATGCGGCCGTCGCGCGTCTTGCCGCTCATCATTGCGACCTCTTCGGCGCCGCGCTGCTCGATGGGGATTTCCCGCACCCCATCGCTTACCCTGAAATCAATGGTGGGCGACGGCAGCGCGACGTAAAACGGGACGCCGTTGTCGCGGGCGGCCAGCGCTTTCAGATACGTGCCGATTTTGTTGCAAACGTCGCCTTCTGCGGTGACGCGGTCGGTGCCCACGATGACGAGATCGACCAGGCCGTGCTGCATCAGGTGACCGCCGGTATTGTCGGGAATCACGGTGTGCGGCACGCCGTGATGGTTGAGCTCCCAGGCGGTGAGCAAAGCGCCTTGGTTGCGCGGGCGCGTCTCGTCGGCAAAAACGTGCACGGCGATGCCCCTATCGTGCGCCATGTAGATCGGCGCGGTTGCGGTCCCCCAATCGACGGTCGCAAGCCAGCCGGCATTGCAATGCGTGAGCACGTTTACGCAACCGCCGCTCTTGCGCGCGGCGACCTCCTCGATCAGCGCGAGACCGTTGCGGCCGATAGCCTGATTGATCGCGATGTCCTCCTCGGCGATTTCGCCGGCGCGCCGCAGGGCCCACGCAATGCGTTCGCCGCGCAGCCGATTGCGCACCGCCGCCATCATCTCATCGAGCGCCCATTTCAGATTGATGGCGGTGGGCCTTGTCGCGAGCAGTGTGGCGTAGGCGCGGTCGAGCCCCTCGTCCGAAGCATCCTCTTGAAGAGCGAGCCAAACACCGTAAGCGGCTGTGGCGCCGATGAGTGGTGCACCCCTTACCTGCATCGACTTGATCGCATGGGCGGCGTCGGCGAGCGTCGAAAGCCGCAAGGTGGTGAAGCGATGCGGCAGCGCCGTCTGGTCGATGATGCCGACGCTTCTGCCGTCGCTCTCCAGCCAAATCGTGCGTGTGGGCTTTCCGTCGATTTTCATGAAGCAAGAGATAGCGAGGATTCACAGTCCTGTCATTCCGGGGCGTGGCCGCCAGTCTGCGAACCCGGAATGACGGCTGAGTGGCTTGCTCCGCTCGGGTCCATAGGCCACTGTCCTCACACTGCTGGGAGAGAGACATGGCCATCGATTACGAAGCCGAGTACAACAACCGCGCCCGCGTGCCGGAGCACGTCGAAATCTTCGAACAGTGGCATCGCGACGCCGAAGCCTATCGTAAAGCGGCCCCAGGCACCGCGCTCGGACTCAGCTACGGCCCGTCTCCGCGGCAAACTATCGACTTGTTTCCGGCTGCGAATGATGACGCCACGACGCCGCTCATGATGTTCGTCCACGGCGGCTGGTGGCGCAGCCTTGCGCCCTCCGAGTTCAGTCACCTGGCGGGCGGGCCGAACGCGCACGGCGTCACTGTTGCAATGGCAGGCTACGACCTCTGTCCGCAGGTGAGCATCCCCACCATTATCGAACAGGTCCGCGCGGCCTGCCTGTTCCTGTGGCGCAGAAGGCGGCAGCGCATCATGGTCTGCGGCCATTCGGCCGGCGGTCACCTCGCGGCCTGCATGGTGGCGACCGACTGGAAAACGCTCGAGCCCGACGCCCCGGCCGATCTGGTGCCTGCCGCTTATGCGATCTCCGGCGTCTTCGACCTCGCGCCGCTCGTGAACATCTCGATGAATACCGATCTGCGGCTCGACGAAAAGACAGCGCACGCCTGCTCGCCGCTCTACTGGGACGTGCCGCGCGGCCGCAGCCTGGACGCGGTGGTCGGCGCGCTGGAATCGAGCGAATTTCTGCGCCAGAGCCAGATCATTGCCGAAGCGTGGCGGCAGGGCCTGGCGCAGACGCGTTACGAGGCTGTCGCCGGCACCAACCACTATACCGTCATCGGCGCGCTCGCCGACCCATCCAGCGCCATGACGGAGCGCGTGGTCGAGCTCTCGCGTAAAACCTGCGCCATGATGCTGTAGTGAAGCGCCGGTCTCCGTCACCAATAGCGCCACGCGAGCCAAACCGAGAGCGAGAGGCCGACCAGTACTACCAGGACCCGCAGCAGCGGGCGCGGCACCACGCGCGCGAGCCGCCCGCCGATCAGGCCGCCGCCGATAGTGCCGGCCATTAGTGCCAGTGTCTGCGGCCACGGCACCGCGCCTTGGCTCACGAACACCACCGCCGCCACCATGGCATTGAGGCTGGAGACGAAGTTTTTCGCGACATTTGCGGCGCGATAATCACCATCCGTCGCCAACGAGAACACGCCGAGCACCAAAATGCCGAACCCCGCGCCGAAATAGCCGCCGTAGAACGACACCGGCAGCAGGATTTGCAGGCTGCCGATATTGAACGTGATCTCGCGCCCACGCTCGGCCGCACGCGCCCGCGCCCACTTGATGATACGTTCGGAATAGGCGAACAGGACGGTGGCCAAAGCAAGCAGCACCGGCACGACGCCGATGAACACGCGCTCGGGCGTAAGCAGAAGACATGCCGCACCGAGTGCGGCGCCGGTCACCGAAACCAGAACCAGCGTGGCGAAAGCCCGGTTGAGCGGCGGGAGTTGCGAGCGGTCGGAGAGTGCCGCCAGCATGCTTGCTGGCATGATCGCAACGAGATTGCCGACGGCCGCGATTTGAGGAGACACGCCGGCCGCGATCAGCGCCGGATAGGTGATGACCGCCGCGCCTCCCACCATCGCGGCGACTGCGCCGGCCAGAAGACCGCTACTGACCAGCATCGCGATGGTGGCGAGATGCATATTCTCAGCAGTGTTTCGGCTGATTCCCGCGTAAGCGAGAATCCAGCGAGCGGATGTCGAATGATAAGCGGTGACAGGCTCAAACGCCCTCAAAAGAATGCCTGAATCCCGGTCTGCGCGCGCCCCAGAATCAGCGCATGGATGTCATGCGTGCCTTCGTAGGTGTTTACCGTCTCGAGATTCGCGAGCACGCGCATCACGTGGTATTCTTCCGAAATCCCGTTACCGCCGTGCATGTCGCGAGCCACACGCGCAATATCGAGCGCCTTGCCGCAATTGTTGCGCTTCATCAGCGAGATCGAGGGCGGCGCGGCGCGGCCGGCTTCCAGCATACGGCCAAGCCGCAACGCGCCTTGCAGGCCGAGCGCAATTTC
>DASTWX010000131.1:0-11243 GCA_035765795.1 Pseudolabrys sp.
CCTGATGCCAGCAGCACAGCGCCCGCGAAACCGACTGCATTCGTTGGACTTCCGTTCGTCTCGCGCGAGGTTAACGAGTATGGTTTCCCAAAGTCCGCATGGTGCCCACAGACCACCGGCAACCCGTTCGAGGACACTAAGGCGGCGGAAGAATACGCAGCGCTCGCGTTCAGGGCCCTCGCGCGGTCGAGCACGCTCGCCGTGCTGGGCACAGTCCGTTTTCATGACCCTCGCGCTGTCACCGCCCTCTGGAAGCTGCTAGACGGGGTAATACTCGCCCAGGCGAAGCGGCGCGTAGCAGGTGGAAAGAACAGCCGAACGCTGCCCTCGCTCGACCACTGGTTCCTTCACGAGATCTGCGATCATCTCGTGCGCGCAGTGGCCGAGAGCACGTACAAGGGTTGACCGAGCACCGGGCCGCCGGGGCAACTCGGCGGCTTCCTACTTACGTCGGCTATGCGCCCAATCGGCGCCATGCTTTGATGTGTCAGCCGCGGTGGCCGTCAGCCCCCCAAGCTAAGGGCCGTCGCGGTCAGGACCGGCCTTAGGACCCCCGAAGGTCGGTCCGTTTCGACTGGCGCCAAAGGGGCCGAGGGGCCGGCGGCTCTACAAGCTAAGGCCCAGCCTCTCGCGCAATTCGGACTTCAAGTATTCCTTCGCAATTCCAAGCAGCATATCGACCCCAACCCCGCCGACCTTCGCGGCGCCGGACTTGGTTTTTTCCCACACGGTCGGATCGCGAAGCGTATCCAAGAACTCGTGGCCCGCCCAAGTTAGCTCAAGGCGGCCCCAGACCAAGCCATTGGAGGAAGGGGCGCCCCTAATGTACTCGGCATCCGATAGCATTCGAAGATGGTAAGGAGCCTGCTTCGTCTGTTCCTCTGTTAGCGCGAAGGCTCGCGAGTCTATCGGTGCCCCCGCCTCCTCAATCTTGAAAAGTAGCAGCCGGACGAGGTCCATATCTCGCTTCATCGCGGCCGTTGCCTCCCCAGAGTGCGTTGCAAGGCAAGCCTACTTGTGTGTTCCCTCAGGATGCAACCCGCATCGCGCCAAGGGAGCCAATCGATGGGCATGGCCAAACCTCGAAAGTCCGACGCGCCTGATACCGAAGCCGTCCTGTCGCAAGCCCGTGCCCACGTTGCCGACTTGAAGGCGAAGCAGGTGGCGCACGACCTTGCCCGCGACGCGGCGCTGCTCGCCGACGACAAGGCCGGCGTGGAGCGTGCCGAAGCCAACGCGGCCACCACTGTCAAAGAGATCGAACGCGCCGAGCGGCGGATGGCCCTGCTCGAGGAGAAGGCCCAGGCGGAATTGCGCCAGCGCCAGGAGCGGGCATGGGAGGAAGCAGTCGAGCACGCCGCGGCGCTGTTCCGCGAGCGGGACGCGCACGGTGAGGAGCTGGCCCGGCACTTGGCCGCTGCTGTTCTGGCCTTTCAGAAGATGACCGCCGCCAATGCCGCGGCACAGGCCGGCTGGCAATTCGATTTTGCCGACAACGGCGCCTGCCTGTTCGGCCGGCTGATGACCACCGCTGTCCAAAATGAAATGTACCGACTATCAGGCGTGGAGGTCGAGCAGTTCGACGGGCTGCAATTTCCCGGCGCTCAGTGCCCGACCCCCTTTACCGACAAGCGCGCATCAAGCGTCAGGCCTCTCGTCGATCGGCTGCACGAGGCGACGGCATGGGCGGTTGCGAAGATGCGCGCCACGCCGATGCGCGTCCTGCCGATCGCCGCGCCGGTGCCCGAGCAACCGCCGGAGCCGGCCGCGTCCGTGGGGCCGATCGCGGCTGAGCAGCCGTTGCCGCCGTCGGAGCCGGCTGCTGCGGAGGCTGAAGCCGCGCCTAAAGCGGACGCGCGAAAGCTCGAATTCGCCTTCTTCGTCCGCATGGCGAACACCCGGACCGCAGAGGAAAAGACATTCGAGGTGCTGTTGACGCCGGAGGACGTTGAGGAAGCGTCGCTGGATGGTCTCGGCCCCTTCGGTCCGCGCGGGCGGCAAATCGCCTTGCGCCGCGCATGCGATATCGCCGGCGCCGACTTCGTCTTTCGGCCGGGCCAAATCTTCGCCAATCTCGCCCGTCTCGACAAATCGCTGAACGCTGCCTGAGCCGAGGGGAACGCCATGACCGACACGAGCACGACGACGCCGGCAACCGAGAGCGCGCCCGCGACGCCCGAGGAGGCCGCCGCACGTCTCGCTGAGCTCCAGCAGGATCCCGCCTGGGTCGATAAGCTGTTGGCCGGCTCAGACCCGAAGGTTGCCAGCCAGTTTCAGACGCTCACGGAGATGCAGGCGAGCAAGCCCGCCGGCCGGTTTGAGTCAGCGATGGCCGGTTCTGAGGGGCGCCCGTTCGAGATGACGGACGAGGAACATCCCCTCACCACGCGCCAGCTCGGGGGAGGCATCAAGGGGCTGCGCGAGGCCGGGTTGAACGACGACACGATCCGCGAATTGTTCAGCGGCCGCAAAGCAGGCAAGGACGAGTACCGCGCGGTTGAAAACTTCATGAACAAGTTGAAGGGCGACCAAGATTGGGTTCGTCGACTGCTGGCCGGTGATCATGAAGCGAAGCGGCAATTGACGCTCGGCAGCATCGTGCTCGCGGCCGGAATGGCTGAGGAGTGATGGCGGCCCCGGCCGGTGCGAAGATAGAGCGCCGGCGCGTGTTCTCACGCGGAATTGAACCGATCTTCCCAGGCGCTTCCCAACGTGAATTTCTGGGAAGATTTTCGCACCGAAAATTCACCTAAGTCTTTGATTTTGTTGGTCGGGGCGGCGGGATTTGAACCCACGACCCCCAGTCCCCCAGACTGGTGCGCTAACCGGGCTGCGCCACGCCCCGACCGGAACGGCGCGGACTATAGGGATGTGGCTTTGGCCGCGCAATCGGACAAATCGGTCGTAGGCACGAGAGCGCCGCGGCAGCGCGAAATGATCGGCGCGGAAGAGGCGCGCTCGCAACTAATAAAATCGCGATCCGTCAACCTGAGGTGCTCGGCGCTGAAGGCGTCGAGCCTCGAAGGGCGACGGCCCGTGTCTCATTGGCCGTTCATCCTTCGAGGCTCGCGCGCAAAGAGGCGCGCCCGCGCCTCAGGATGACGGCGTGAGTCAATGCGTGCGCAGCGAAATGTCACTTGGTCGCGATCACAAAGGCGAAGCTCGAAACGATGCGCCAGTCGCGCGCCCGTGCGATGCGTGTGAACGCCGCGTCAATTTGCTTGAGCACCGGAATTTTCGAAAAGTAATTATAGCCCCAGAAGGGCAACACGGTGACCTGCGAAAAGCCGATGCCCTTCAGTACCGGGACAATCTTGTCTTCGTTGCTGAAGCAGCAGTCGTAGAGCGCCGGAAACTTTGGATAGAGGCCATCTTCCTTTCGGTGCGGAAAGAAGAATTCCAGCAGCCGGCGCGACAGATTTTCCGGAATAAGATTGTTGATCACGAAAGGCGGGGCATAGAGCGTGGGGAAGAAACTGATAGCCACTCCTCCCGGCGCCAACACGGCATGAATATTCCGCCACATCTGGCGGACATCGGCCACATGCTCCATGACCATTTGGCAATAAGCCAGATCGTAGCGCCCCTCGCCGAGAATGGTCGGCGCTTCTTGCGAGGCGATGTCGCACACGACTTTCGAATAGCCTTGCGGCGCGAAGTCGAGCTCCCGCGCCGAAATGTCGTTTACCGTGATGTCAAACCCAAGTGCCTCCATCTGCTCCGGCGTGAAAAGCGGCTTGCGCCCGCCGCCAATCTCCAGATGGCGGCGCAACGAATATTCACGCGCCACGTCAAGAATGATCGGCATGTAGTTGTCGAAAGCCCACGTCCAATCGGATGAATAGTTCCGGGCAGCAGCGATGCTCTGTATATCCCGGCGCGCAATGCGCGTGGGTTTGACGGCGAAATCGCGCAAATCCACATGCGTTCCCGACAGTGGCAATGCAAGGTCAGACATTGACATTCCCTTATAAGCCATCACACCAGGATGATGCCATTATCCGCAAAGTATCAAGTTGAAGGGCTAAAAAGGGTTAAGCTGACAATTAAAAACTAGCCGCCACGTACACAGGGCGCAGGCGGTTAATGGCCGCAGCAAAACTTTGAACTTACAATTCAAGCCTCCCGCGGACTGTTGCTATCCCCATGTAGCTTGCCAAGCGGGAGCCGGTACGAATCCGGGCGCCGTCAGAGCCGCGTGTAATTGTTTGCGATAGCGGTCGGTCGCCGCCCACAATCCCCACACCATCCCGAGAATGAGAAAGAAATGGCGCCAGTGATCACTGTCGATGATGAAGCTTTCCGCCACCTCTCCGGTGAACACTGCCAGCGCAATGATCGCGTAGGACTGCCAGGGTGAGGTTACAAACACCGTGCGAAGCGCCGCCCAGAACGTGGCGAGCACCAGCAGAATATAGGTCACGCCGCCAAGCCAGCCGTAAACCAGGAACGCTTGAAGATAGACGTTGTGTTGTTGGGAGCCGTGTGCCGTGGAAAATCCGAACGGCCCCAGACCGTTCATATGCTTCAGCACCGATGTAATTGCGATTTCCTGGAGCCGGAAACGGCCGCCTTGGCCCACATCGTAAGGCTGGATCAACTGCGCGCGCACTTCGAACATCTGGTGGATCGCCGGAATCGACAGCAAGAATACGACGAACGCGACCATCGCCGCGAATGCGACCGCGCTCATGAAAAAGATACGCGTCCGGGTGGATGCACGGCGAGCGGTGAGGAACGACAGCGCGATCATGATCGCGCCCGACAAGGCGAAGTGGAACCAGGCGCCGCGCGAGAAGGCGAGCAGCAGCGCCACGACGATAAGGCCGAATGCACCGAGGTCGACGAGACGAAGGCGGTGGACGAGCATGCGTTGCATCAACACCAGCGCCGGCCAGATCAGGAAAGGCGCGTACACGTTGGGGTCCTTGAAGGCGCCCATCGCGCGGCCGCCCGGTGCGAACAGTTCCTCAAGCCCACCGATGTTGAAGTAACCGAGGATACCGGCGACTGCCGCCAAAACTGCGCTCAGGATATAGGCGGAGCGCAATGCGCTCATCCGGGGCATCGTGTTCTCGGCCAGAATGCAGGCCCACATCAGCGCGGCGATCGCCAGATAGATCGAGGTCGCCGCGTACTGGACCGTCTTCTCCCGGCCGACGACATTGATCAGCGACATCAAGCCGCCCATGTTCCACATCAACAGGATCAGCATCAGCACGGTAACTCGTCGATCGAAGCGCACGCCGGCGATAATGCAGGCGACGGCGAGCAGGCCCATCAGGCCGTCATGAGGAGACGGCTCGATAAAGGCGACCGAGCTTGCGAGCACCGTGACGTAGATGACGTAAAGCAGGAGCCGCTCTCGGAATGGCGCTCTCGCGGCGGCGACTTGCCCGCACCCTGACCCTCCCCCGCGAGCCGAGGAGAAAAGGGGAGAGGGTTGCGCAAGCGCTGCAGCCCGCGCTGTGGATCGAGGCGCCATGTCGGCGGCGGTGATCAATACGCGTTCTCTGTTTTGAGCAGGGCAAACGGCGTGCGCGCGAGAATTTGCAAATCGAACAGCACCGACCAGTTCTCGATGTAGTGAAGGTCGTGCTCGACCCGCTTCTGGATTTTTTCGTGCGTGTCGGTTTCGCCGCGCCATCCGTTGATCTGCGCCCAGCCGGTGATGCCCGGCTTGACGCGGTGGCGGGCGAAATAGCCGTCCACAGCTTCGTCGTAGAGGCGCGCCTCCGCTTTGGCGTTCACCGCGTGCGGGCGCGGGCCGACCAGCGACAGGTTGCCTTTGAACACCACGTTGATGAGTTGCGGCAGTTCGTCGAGGCTGGCTTTGCGGATGAAACGGCCGACGCGGGTCACGCGCGGGTCGTCCTTGGTGACGAGCTTATTGGCGGCGGCGTCGGCAGCCTCGGCGTACATCGAGCGGAATTTGAAGACTTCAATGAGATCGTTGTTGAAGCCGTAGCGCCGCTGCTTGAAGAATACCGGCCCGCGGCTGTCGAGCTTGATGGCGAGCGCGATCACCGCCATCACCGGCAATGCACAGAGCAGAATAACGCCGCCGATGGTCTTATCGAACATCCATTTCATGACCACGTCCCAATCGGCGATCGGCCGGTCGAAGACGTCGATGACCGGTACTTTGCCGATGTAGGAGTAGGAGCGCGGGCGGAATTGAAGCTTGTTATTGTGGGCGGCGAGCCGGATATCGACGGGCAGCACCCAGAGCTTCTTCAGCATTTGCAGGATGCGGCCTTCGGCCGAGATCGGCAGCGAGAAGATCACCAGATCGACCCGGGTGCGGCGGCCGAACGCGACCAGATCATCGACGCTGCCGAGCTTGCGCTGCCCTGCGCAATCGGCGCCGCCGCGATCGTCGCCGCGATCGTCGAACAAGCCGATGATCGTGACGCCGGAATCCTTCTGCCGGCGCAATTCTTCGATCACCGGCGCGCCGAGCTCGCCGCCGCCCACGATGACGGTGCGGCGGGTGAGGCGCCCCTCGCGGGTCCATTTGCGCACGGCGTAGAACAACAGCTTGCGCGACGCGATCAATGTCATCAATCCGCCGGCGAAATAGGCGGCGAGCCAGACGCGCGAGAACATCTCGCCCGCTTTGGCGAAGAACGATGCGCCGATCGCCAGCAGGAACACCAGCGACCAGGCCGCGGCGAGCCGCATGTATTGCTTCTCGTGTCCGCGGAAGGCCTGCACCTGATAGATATCGGCGACCTGGAAGGCGAACATCGACAGGAGGCCGATTGTCAGGGTGGCGGCGAGGTAACGCCAAAACAATCCCTCGATCGAAGGCAGATACACGGCATAGATGCCAAGGCCTACCAGGACGATCAGCGCGAATTCGGCCATGCGCACGAAGCCGGCAAGTACGGTCGGAGAGATTGGCGCCGGCGCCGGCTGCCCGGCCACCGCCAGCGCGTCAGGAGACAAAATGGGTGGGCACGGCGTTTGCGGCACGTCGGTTTGGCGCTTGCGCAGCCCGTCGAGAACGGCCGCCGCGTCGGCTGCGCCGCGTAAGGTACGGAAGTCGGTATCGGTCATACTGGACGCCATACAGGCCCGACCGCACCGATGGGGCGGTCAAGCTTTCCCTTTTCCTGAAATTTGTAAGGAAAGAGTGTCAAAAAAGGCTTAGCGCATCGCTGAAAAAACGATTAACGACGGCCGGCTTTGCGCAAATTTTCGAGCGCCGCCTGGTAAGCCGCAACGACACCGTCGACCATGACACCAAGCGAGAAGTGCGCCGATACGCGCGCCTGCATTTCGCGGGCAAGCGCGAGTGTCTCGTTCCACCGGTCGAGCGCGCGGCTGATCGCTTGCGCCAGCGCGCCCGCGTCCTCCGGCGGCACCAGCCGGTCCACAAAAGGACCGTAGATTTCCGGAATGCCGCCGACGCGGGTCGCCAAGAGGGGCTTACAGGAGGCGGCTGCCTCCAGCACCACGTAAGGCATTGAATCGATGCGCGACGGCATGACCATCAGGCGGCCGAACGATTGCGCCTCGCGTGCCGGCGTGGCCCGCTTGAAGGTGATGAGGTCATTGAGCGCCAGCCGTTCGGCTTGCGCCGTGAACTCCGCACGATCGGGTCCGTCGCCGAAAAGGGTGGCGGTTAGGCTGCGTCCTTCCCGGCGCAGGCGCGCAACGGCCTCGATGAGGAGATCGACCCCCTTGAGCTTGCGCATTTCGCCGATGAAGACGAGATCCGTTGCGTCCGGCCGCGGCGCGACCGGCTCGAATTCGGCCGGCGGCACGCCATTGTGCACGACGCGCATGATGCCGGAGGAGGGGACGCCGAGCTTGCGTTTGAAATTGCCGGCGCTGAATTCGCTCTCGAACAGGAAGAGATCGCCTCGGCGCATCAGTAGCCGCTCGGTGGTAAGATACACCTTCCCGGCGAGGGTGTGCTCACCGAACAGCAGGCTGCCGCCGTGCGGGATGTAAGCGCGGACGGCGCTCGGGCGATTGAACGCGAGGCGGCTATAAGCGCCGCCTTTGGCGCCATGGCCGTGGATGATGTCCGGCTGCGTCTGCGCAATACGTGCGCTGACGTGAAGCAAGGCGAGGCAGTCGCCGGGATGCGGCTGGCGATGCATGGGGTAGCGGCTGAGGCCGAGCGCCAGCGACGGCGCAAGGTCGCCCAATTGAGACTCGGCGCGCGGGCCGCCAGTGCCGCTGTCGCAGATTAGCCCGACCTTATGGCCGCGCACCGCCTGCTCGCGCGCCAGATCGAGCACGTGACGGAACAGCCCTCCGACCGGCGCGCGAAAGACGTGCAATATCTTGAGCGCCGTCATCCTGCCCCTGACGAACCAGAACGCATTTCGTTTGAATGGCTTGAACTGTCCGTTGTCATGGCCGGGCCTGTCCCGGCCATCTCGCTTAGGGAGGCACCGCTTGCCAGTCTAAGCGGGATCACCGGAACAAGCCCGGTGATGACAACCGAGAGGCGGTTAACAAAGCGTTACCGTAGTTGTAGCAGCGGAAATTAACGCACCTGCAACCATAGTCGTGCGACCAGTGCCGTAGCGCGCGTATGGAGTAAGTGTAGTGTTCCGCAAGAAGTCGATGTCCGACGTTCCGCCGCCGCAACCCGTGTTAGTGCAGCCTGTCGCGCTCGACGGCGAAATTGATTTGCGCGGCCTCGGCCGTCTGCTCTGGCAAAGAAAGCTGATCATTCTCGGCGTGACGTTGGCCTGCGCGGCTGTGGCTTTTGTGGTCGTCAACACCATGACCCCGCGCTACCGTTCGGAAGCGCGTATCTTGTTGGATGCGCGGCCGAACGTGTTCCTGCGCGCCCGCGCGGACCAGAACATCGATTCTACGGTCATTGATCCCGAAACGGTGACCAGCCAAGTCCAAGTGCTCCTGTCGCGCGATCTCGCGCGGGAAGTCATCCAGAAGGAAAAGCTCGATCAAAATCCCGAATTCGATCCTGCGCTTGGCGGCCGCTCGCCGTTGCGGACGTTACTGACGCTCGTCGGGCTTGGCCGCAGCCCAAGCAAGATGACGCGGGACGAACGTACATTGGAAGCCTATTACGACCGGCTCAACGTGCAGGCGGTCGACAAGTCCCGGGTCATCGTCATCGACTTCACGTCCGCCAACCCGCAACTCGCCTCGGACGTGGCCAATACGATCGCGCAAACTTATCTGCGCATGCAGCAACTGGAGAAGCAGCGCCAGACCCGCGCGGCGAGCGAGTGGCTGGCGGGCGAGATCGAGAAGCTTCGCAAGAAGGTGGCCGCCGCCGAATCGAAAGTCGAAGATTATCGCTCGGCATCGAACCTTTATCTCGGCTCCAACAACACGCCGCTACCGACGCAGCAGCTCACCGACCTCAACGCGCAGATTGCCGCCGCGCGGGCCCAGAAGGCCGATCTCGAGGCGAGGGCGCGGCAGTTGCGCGCGCAGTTGAAGTCCGGCGGCACGATCCAGTCGGCCGATATCGCCAATTCGGACACCATGCGCCGGCTGATCGAGCAGCGCATCGCCTTGCGCTCGCAACTGGCCGAGCAATCGACCACGCTTCTCGGCCGCCATCCGCGCATTCAGGAATTGAAGGCGCAGATCGCGGAGACGGACCGGCTCATTGCCGCCGAGGGCGAGCGGCTCGCGCGCCAGCTCGAAAACGACGCCAAGGTCGCGGGCAGCCGCATCCAGACGCTGACGGCCAGCCTCGACCAGGTCAAGGAGATGGCCTCGCAGAACAACGAGCAGGACGTGAAATTGCGCGCGCTACAGCGTGACGCGAAAACCGAGCGGGATCTGCTCGAGTCGTATCTCGGGAAATACCGCGAGGCGACCGCCCGTGACAGCATCAATGCCGCTCCGCCGGACGCGCGCATCATCTCGCGCGCGACGGCATCGATCGCGCCGGCCTATCCGAAGAAGCTGCCGACAGTCTTGATCGCCGCCTTCGCCGGCTTCGCACTCTCCGTCGGCTTCACCGTGACCGGCGCATTGCTTGGATCTTCGCCAAATTCCTATCCGGCTCGCTATGCCGCGGCGGTTTACCCGGTATCCGGCCGCGCGACGGCTGCGGCGCCGAGCGTCGTCTCGCCGTCATTGGCGCCCGCGGGCGGTCTGGGGCCGAGACCGCAGTTTGCCGCAACGCCCGGATTGGTGCCGCGTCCGGGCTCCGCGCCCGATACGCCGTTAGAACCGGACGGTGGCCATGCGCTGCATCCCGTCGGCCAGATCGACGAAATCGCGCAGAAGCTGCGGCAGATGGACGACGGCGGCCGCCGCGTAGCGGTCATCGGCACCGGGCGGAATGTCGGCACGACGTTTGCGGCGATCACGCTGGCACGTGCCTTTGCCAGCGACTCTACGGTTGTGCTGGTCGACCTTGCGTTCAGCGCGCCGAACCTGGCGGTGATCTCGACCGAACCCGATGCGCCGGGGGTTGCCGAACTCGTTCGCGGCACCGCATCCTTCGGCGACGCCATCACCAGCGATCAGTTTTCCGACGTGCATCTCGTTGCCACCGGCGCGGTGGACGGCGATGGTGAGAAGTTGGCCGACTCGCCTATGCTGGCGACGGTCGTCGAGGCGCTGTCTCGCAGCTATGATCACGTGGTCCTGGATGTCGGATCGGCCGCCGATATCGCGGTGGAACGCTTTACGCCGTTTGCCGGGCACGCGGTGCTGGTGAGCGCCGATCCGGCGGCGGGGGCGAGCCGGGCGGTGCGCGATCAATTGAAGAGCGCCGGCTTCGAGGACGTGGTTCTCTTGGCCGGCGGTGGGCAGGCTGTCGCGGCTTGAGCGAATGCGGATCAGGCCGCGGGCGAGAGCCGCGCCCGGAGCCGCCGCCCCGTTTGCACCAGGCGCCACAGCGTTGCGCTCTGCTTTATGCAGCGTTTGATTGCCGCGGCGATGCGGTAGACACGGGCCGGCAACCAGCCGGCCCAGCCCAGCGTGAGAAAGCTGTCGAAGAGCGGCTCGGCGTCCGGACAGAACAGGTTCTTGTAGCGCGCGCCACCGATGCCGAGATCAAAGGTATGCATGCCTCGCTCGCAGCAAAGGCGCACCACATTGAGCATGAGCTGTTCGCCCGGGCTCTCAACGGCGTAACGGCCCTTCGCGATCGAATTGAACATGGCGCAGAAGCGTCCGCGAGCGACGATGCCGCCGAGCGTCGCCACCACGATATCGTCGACATAGAGCGCATAGAGCTCGATGAGCGGAGCGCCGTTCGGCAGCTGCGTTTTGGCAGCGGCCTC